>NZ_JADYXH010000001.1:0-532392 GCF_015864395.1 Pseudoalteromonas sp. SWYJZ12 | reverse complement strand
TGTGAAGAATCAAACTGAATATCAGCCCCAAGCTATTTAAAGAAAGCTTGAGGCTGGTTAGAAGAGATGGTATCTACGTGTTTAACTTAAATTTTTACGCAGACGAAAATAGCGTTGCCTGAGCGTTCTGCTCATCAGCTGAAATTAGTTGACCACTACAGATACCCATCCTAATTTTTATACAGTGAAGTTCATTTACGAGAATCCAAGAGGCTGTGTTAGAGATAAATCGCTTGTGATGTTACGAATAATCACACGCATTCAGTGCTGTATGTTGACGATAAAATATCTAACAAGTTTATAGTAAGATAATTCTTGTTCGCTTACTTATACGTAATAAAAAAAGCTGCATTGCGCAGCCTTTTGAAGTGTTAAACAACAATTTACTTGTTAAGCGTCTTGCTTGGCTTCTTCTTCACTAATTTGTTTTAGTGCTTGAATGAATGAGTCGCTTGGTTGTCCGCCAGTAAGTGCATATTTATCGTTTATGATAAACGTAGGTACTGAAGTAATACCCATCTGTTTAAAGTTGTCTTGCTCTTGGCGTACGTCTTGTACGTATTTGTCTGAATGTAGAATACCGCGCGCAGTTTCTTTATCAAGACCCACTTTTTCAACAACGTCGAGCAACGCTTCTTCTTGATTTAAGTATTTTAAATCTGTGAAGTGCGCTTCAAAAAAGGCGAGTTTAAGCTGCGTTTGCTTACCTTCTTCACGTGCCCACATTAATAAACGATGCAAATCAAAGCTGTTGATCATGATACGTTTGCCATCAAAATTAAAGGTAAACCCAGCACGCTGACCGGCTTCGAACATGTTTTTACGATTTTCGTCGCCTTGTTCTTCACTTAGGTTGTACTTTTGCATTAAATGTTCGTTTAAGTCTTGACCTTCAATTGGCATATCTGGATTTAGTTCAAAAGGATGCCACGTAATATCTGCGCTCATTTCGTCTTTAAGTTGCTCTAGTGCAGTTTCTAGGTTTTTATAACCCACTACACACCAAGGGCACATTACGTCTGAAACGATATCAATTTTAAAGTTTTTCATATTTATCCTTTTGAGGATTGCTTATAACTAAGTATAAAAAAGGATATTGGGATTAATTTAGCTTTATCAATACCAAACTAAAAAGAGCAGCTAAACAGCTGCTCTTGAAGGTATTCAGTTTTAGGCGCTAAGCCCAAATGGGTCGTCAATGCTATAACTTGGTTGTGTAAACCAATGAGGGCCGTTGTCGGTCATGTAAAAATGATCTTCTAAACGCACGCCAAATTCATCGGGTATAACTAACATTGGCTCGTTACTAAAGCACATGCCAGGGGCAAGTGGGGTTTTATCACCGCCAACTAAGTATGGCCATTCGTGAATGTCTAGCCCAATGCCGTGACCCGTTCGATGCGGGCAACCCGGTGTTTGGTACTGCGGACCTAGCCCTTGCGCCGCTAAATAAGTACGTGCGCCCGCGTCTACGTCTTCGCAGGTAGCACCGATTTTAGCGGCATTAAACGCGGCCATTTGCGCTGCTTTTTCATGATCCCAAAACATCCGTTGGCGCATTGTAGGTTCGCCAAATACATAGGTACGGGTTATATCTGATAGGTAATCGTGTACTTTACAGCCGGTATCAATTAATACCATATCGCCTTTTTTAAGTACTTGGGCGTCTTTAACACCGTGCGGAAAAGACGTTGCAACACCAAATAAAACAATACAAAAATAGTTACCTGGCGCGCCTACTTTTTGATGTGCTTGCTTAATAAAGGCTTCTACTTCGGTGGTGGTTACTCCCTCATAAAGCATGCTTGCTGTGGCTTGATGTACGGCTAAGGTCATATCCATCGCGCGCTGCATTAAGCTAAGCTCGTGAATTGATTTATGCATACGGCAATGCGCCGTTACAGGTTGTGCGTTTATGAGTGTTAAACCCGTTTGCGCTTTATTAATGCCGTCGAATATAAAAAATTGTGCGCTTTCATCAATGCCAATGGTTGCGTTTTCATTAATATTTAACTTTTTTAGTACTTCGACAAAAAGTGCATAAGGATTTTCGTGTTCTTGCCACCCATGAATAGGCCCCTCTATTACTTTAAACCCGTTTAGTGAACCAATTTCGAAATAAGGCGCAATGTATTGTACTTCACCAAGGGCGGGTAATATTGCGCCAACCATGCGCTCGCTCGCGTACCATTTCATACCTGTAAAGTAGGTTAGGTTGGTGCCAGCGTTTAAATAAATTGCATCTATGTTGTTTGCAAGCATATAAGCTTGCGCTTTGGCTATGCGCTCTAAATGTTCGTCAGCTGCAATAGGGGTTAGCGTTTGCGTCATATTACTTAGGCTTGCCAACGCTTGCTCGCTTGATTGTGTACCTATGCCCGTAGTGGTCATGTTTTTCTCCTTGGATTTTTAGCTAGTGTGATTAATACCAAGGTAAAATTCAATGTTATGCGATAAGAGGCTATAAAATAATAACCTCTTAAATGGTCATATTACTTTTTAGCGTAAGGTAAACGCGTGAGTTTATTGCTTGTGTGGTAGCTATCAAGCCCGGTTACTGCGACTGTTTCTATTGCTTGTAAATCTAGGAAACCATCGCTTTGCAGCGCGGCTTTATCAACAAAAACATCCATAATTTCGCCAATAACGAGCTCAGTCCCATTGATGGCTAAATGTTGATTTTCTACAAATTTAACCGAGTACTTTAAGCGGCTTTCTTTTACAAAAGGGGCTGCAAAGTCGTTTAAGTATTCAGGTGTTAAGCCTGTAGCATCAAACTCAGACTTGTCTTTATCGTAACGGGCTGAAGTTTGATGAGCTTGTTTATAAATCGACTTATTCACTTGATTAATGGTGTAAGTGCCCGTTTGTAAAATATTTTCAAACGTATGACGCGGCACACTGTGAGGGCGCATAATCATTGCGACTAACGGTGGGTTAGCCCCAAGGTGAATAACCGAACTTACAATCGACAAGTTGGTATTGCCTAGTAAGTCTTGCGTGCCAATTAAATTAGCGCTTTTAAAACCCGAAAGAGAATTAATTAAATGTGTACGGGTATGTTTTTCAAGTGCGTCTATTTGCGCTTTAGTAAAATGCATTAAAAGTCCTTACCACGGTATTGTAGAGCCTTGCCAGTCTAAATAAGCAGGCTCACCGTTTAGTTTTAAATCAGGGTTATTGTTTGTTAATTCAAATAGTTGCTTGGCTACAAATTCAGGGGTAAATAATTTGCCTTCAGGTACATTCTTTTGAAAGGGCTTTGAAAGTGCTGTATCGGTAGTGCCAGGGTGAAACAGAATGAGTTTGGTATTTTTAGCACGACGAGCAAGCTCTATAGCGGCAGTTTTAAATAGCATGTTAAGCGCCGCTTTAGATGCGCGATAAGTATACCAACCGCCTAATTTATTGTCGTTAATGCTGCCCACACGCGCACTGAGTGCTGTAATAGTACACTGCGTTTTGTGGGTTAACAGCGGCAATACGCTCTGTAAGCAAAGTAGGGGAGTTAGGGTGTTTGAATTTAGAAGTTGGCTAAAATACTCAGCGTCTAAATCCTCCATCTTTTTTTCAGGCATATGGGTTTCGTTGTGCAGTGTACCATTGAATATAATAACTTGTTGTATATCGGCATTTTGCTCTTTTAGGTAATTAGTAACGCGCGCTAAACTTTGTTTTGTGTAGTCAGTATGCAGGTGGACAACACTTGAGCCAGACTCAATACTTTTTGAACTAATACAAACGATCTGATGAGTAGGCGTGTTTATTTGTAGATGTTCTATATATGCATTTGCTATGGCACTGCTTGCGCCGAATAAAACAATAGTTTTCATTTATCACCTTTTGCTTTTAGTCCACATTGGCCATTACTGCACTGAGTATTTGGCATTAAAAAGCGACTGATGGGGTGCCGATACTTAGCAAATAATAGGTATCCGCAGTCAGCGAAAAAGCGAATTATTGGCAAGCGAAAAATTTTCAACCAGCTATGTTTACCCACTATTTTCCATGCTTCGTAAGTTACATCAAGCCCATAAATCATTTCACCTGATTGCTTTTGAGCTTGCAGATAGTTCATTGCTTTGTCTTTATCAATATACGGGTAGCGCTCACTGAAGTCGCTCGCGTTAAGATCTTCAAGCGTAATTAAGTTTTTGTTATCAGCGTGTTTTAGTTGCTGCATTTCGGTGCTACAAAGAGGGCAGTTACCATCGTAAAAAATGATCATGTGAATGCTTTGTGATTATTTTATATATACTTTTTTACGACAAGACATTGCAAATGGATCTATTAAATATCTCTTCATGATGATATTAATAGTGTCCTACGAAAAAATGGAGACTGATAAATGAGTGAACAATACGCCGCCTTGCGAGGTAATGTAAATTTACTAGGGCAACTACTAGGACAAACAATCAAAGATGCCCAAGGTCAAGCGATTTTAGATAAAGTGGAAGAAATTCGTGCTTTATCAAAATCATCTCGCAGTGGTAACGAAGACGACAGACAAGCGCTTATAGATGTTTTACATGCGCTTAGTGATGAAGAGCTTTTACCGGTTGCCCGTTCATTTAATCATTTTTTAAACCTTGCTAATGTAGCAGAGCAATTTCATACCGTTTCGCGTTTTAATGACGTTGGCCTTGGTCAACAAAATCCTCTCACTCAAACATTAAAAACGTTAGCTACAAAAGCAGAACAAGGCCAGTTAGACAGTAATCATTTGGCCGAAACACTCTCAAAACTCCACATAAACTTAGTATTGACCGCTCACCCAACCGAGGTTACGCGCCGTACTATTATTAACAAACACGTTGAACTAAGTGATTGCTTAGCGTCATTAGAGCGAAAAGATAACTTAGTGCAAGAGCGGGACAATATTTTAAATCGTATTGAACAGCTGATTAGCCAAGCTTGGCATACCGACGATATTCGTCGCTCTCGCCCAACGCCAGTTGATGAAGCCAAATGGGGCTATGCAGTAATAGAAAATAGCCTTTGGCATGCGGTTCCGCGCTTTTTACGTGAATTTTCAGCCAATGTTAAAGACCAGTTGAGCTTAGAGTTACCAATAGATTACAGCCCAATCGAGTTTACATCGTGGATGGGTGGAGACCGTGATGGTAATCCATTTGTAACATCGCAGGTAACAAAAGAAGTGCTTGATCATGGTCGTTGGATGGCACTTAACTTATACATTCAAGACTTAAAAACGTTGTGCGCTGAACTCTCTATGTCAGATGCCAGTGATGAGCTTGTTGAGCTTGCAGGGCAAGAGTTTGAACCATATAGAGCGGTAATCAAAAAGCTTAAAAATCAGGTTGCGGAAACAGTGGCGCACTTAGGTGCTAAAATTAAAAATAAGCGCAGCGATTCACAAGATTTAATTACTAATATTAATCAGCTTAAGCACCCAGTTGAAGTGTGCTATCGCTCTTTATTAAAGTGTAATATGAAAGTAGTTGCGGATGGTTTATTACTTGATTTACTGCACCGTATAAATAGCTTTGGTTTGCGTTTAGCTAAACTTGATGTGCGCCAAGATTCGTCTCGCCACGGCGATGTGTTTTCAGAACTGACTCGTTATTTAGGTTTAGGCGACTACAACCAATGGCAAGAGCAAGACAAACAAGCATTTTTACTTGCAGAGCTTAACTCGCGCAGACCGCTTATTCCAAAACATTGGCAACCAAGCCCTGATGTACAAGAAGTACTTGATACCTTTGATGTAATTGCCAAGCAAGACGAAGCAACATTTGGTTTGTATATTATTTCGATGGCACGAACAGCGTCAGACATTTTAGCAGTACAACTATTGCTAAAAGAAAGCGGCTGTAGCTTTGATTTACCAGTAGCACCGTTGTTTGAAACACTCGACGATTTAAACGCAGGCAGTGATGTAATTACCACATTGCTTGATAATGTTTGGTATCGCGGGCACATTAAAAACACCCAAAATGTAATGATTGGTTACTCTGATTCTGCTAAAGATGCCGGCATGATGGCAGCAGGTTGGGCGCAGTACGAAGCAATGGATAAACTAGTGCAGCTTGCTGATGAGCGTGGTATTGAACTTGTTTTATTCCACGGACGTGGTGGTACAGTAGGACGTGGTGGTGCACCCGCTGCACAAGCGCTGCATTCACAACCGCCTGGCTCATTAAAAGGTGGCTTGCGTGTAACCGAGCAAGGCGAGATGATTCGCTTTAAATTTGGTTTACCCGATGTAGCACTGCAAAGCTTAAATATTTACGCAGGCGCAGTTCTGCAAAGTAACTTATTACCGCCACCAGAGCCAAAACCGCAGTGGCGCGAAGTAATGAAGCTAATAAGTGAGGAGTCATGTGAGCATTACCGTAATGTAGTTCGTCACGATGAAAACTTTGTACCTTACTTTAGAATGGCAACACCTGAGCTTGAGCTGTCTAAGTTACCGCTTGGCTCGCGTCCTGCAAAACGTAATCCTAATGGTGGCGTTGAAAGTCTACGTGCTATTCCATGGATTTTTGCGTGGAGCCAAAACCGTTTAATGCTTCCTGCATGGCTAGGTGCGTTAACAGGTTTAAAAGCTGCGCTTAATAAGTACGGCGCTGAAACCCTAAACGAAATGAGCTTACAGTGGCCGTTCTTTAGATCGCGCCTAGAAATGCTAGAAATGGTATTTAGTAAAGCCGATTGTTGGTTGAGTGAGCATTATGATAATGCGCTGGTGGAAGATATGTACAAACCACTGGGTGTAACACTTCGTAAAGAGCTTCAAGAAGCCATTAGCTTGGTGCAATCACTTAGCCCGCAAAAAAGCCTACTAGCCGAACAACCTTGGATTAAGGAGTCGATTAGTTTACGTAACCCGTACACCGATCCACTTAACTTACTACAGGTTGAGCTTTTACGCCGTGCTCGCTCAGAGGAAAAGCGCAACGAAGGTGACATTGATAATGCATTAATGATCACGATGACAGGTATTGCAGCAGGTATGCGTAATACCGGCTAACATATTATTTTGTTAGGTATACCAATTAATTATTTTGTTGGGTATATCAGTTAAAATTAAAGGGAGCACGCGATGTGCTCCCTTTTTTGCGTTAAATAGGCTGGTATTTAACATCCTAACCTTTTAAACTACTTAGCCATTGAATAATTAAAAAATGTTATGGCTTCAGCAACTTTTACTGTACAGCAAGATACAGCACTTACAAATTCTCACATCACATTAAACGTAGCGCAAACAGCGTCATTACGTAGTCAATTAAAATCACAACATGGCATATTAAATTCTAATAATATTAAAGCGTTATGCGCACAACTCAATGTGTCTGATGATGCATTATTACAAGGTTTAGTACCTTTGGCTTCTGAGTATGCTGTTGCGCCGATATCAGATTTTCATGTAGGCGCAATTGTTAAAGCACTTGATGAAAACGATGAGGTAAACTTTTACTTTGGTGCAAATGTAGAGTTTAATCATCAAGCATTGAGTTTAGTGGTTCATGCAGAGCAATCGGCTATAAATAACGCATGGTTAAACGGCGCTAAAAAAATAGTTAAAATAGCGATTAGCGATGCACCGTGTGGGTATTGTCGTCAGTTTATGAACGAACTCGCTGATGCGAAAGAGTTTGATATTTTATTGCCAGAGCAACACTTTAAATTGGCGGAATTACTGCCGCACTCGTTTGGGCCGACTGATTTAGGTAACGCGTTTAGCTTGTTTAATCCAGAGCCTCACCAGCAAGTATTTGCAAATGATCAACTAGATGAAAAACTAGCAAGTACAGCATTAAACGCATACGTACCCTATAGTAAAAACTTTAGTGCAGTAAAAATTAGTACATTTGAAAATAGTGATTTTTACGGAAGTTACGCAGAAAACGCAGCATACAGCCCAAGCTTGTCGCCACTACAAAGTGCACTTAGCCAATTATTTATCGCAGGGCTTAGCTTTAACGAAAGTACAGTAAAATCAATTACACTTTTAGAAACCGCAGGCCATGAAAACCAAGCGGGTGTAGCACGTGCTGTACTTGCAAGTTTTAAAAATCTACCGGCAATAGAAGTAATTAGCGCTCAGCTAAAATAACCTCTTAAAAACAATAAAGCACAGCCAGAGCTGTGCTTTATAATTTTATCTATTGAGTTTACTTGGTATTAATCAAGTAATACTTTAGCCGCTTCTAATACTACCGCTACAGATTTACGCTCAATTTCACCATGGTCAACATTTGGTATTTCTTGGCGAGTACGATTAACAAGTACGCCGGCAACACATGCTGCTTGTAAACCAAGGGCTGCACACATAGTAAATAATGTTGCTGATTCCATTTCGTAGTTCATCACGCCCAGTTTTTGCCACTCTTCGCAGCTACCTTGTAGTGATTTAGGAACGTAACCAGAATGCGTATCGTAACGCTCTTGTCCTGGATAAAATGTATCGCTTGATGCAGTAATACCAATATGAAAATCGATATTTAAGTTTTTACATGCTTGTACCATAGCTTGTGTTGCATAAAAGTCAGACACAGCAGGGTAGCTAAGAGGAGCAAAATGCTGGCTTGCACCGTCTAAACGTACAGACGCTTGGCTAATTAAAATTTCGCCTTCGTTGATATGTGGCTGAATCGCACCTGTTGTACCAATACGTAAAAATTTACGCACGCCAAGTTGTGCTAATTCTTCTACTGCAATCGACGTAGATGGACCACCAATACCCGTAGAACAAACAACCACCGAATGGCCGTTTAGTTGACCTAAGTAAACATGAAACTCACGAGTTTGAGCAAGGCAGGTTGGGTTGTCTAGGAATTGTGAAATGCGTGCAGCACGATCTGGATCGCCCGGTACAATCGCAAGTTTTGCACCTTTAAGATCGTCAATACATAGTCCTAAGTGAAATACCTTTTCCATAGCTAAGCCTTTTTATAATAAATTGTGTCAATCTAGCATCATTGCTAGAAACGTTTATCAAGTACAGGACGATTGTCCGTTTTATCTTAACTCCTCCAATTAAGTCTTAATAATTTTAAGAACTAATTTGATTTATTCATCAACTATGAATATTCAATCAAGTGCTTATACAAGTAGCTTTGTTGTGCTGTTGACATGTTCAAGCAGACATAATAAGTATCAACCAAGCGCGTAACTACAATTAAATAGTTTATGGTAAATATTCATTAATATTAAATTAATTCAATGGCTTAAATTTGTATTAAGCACGTAAAAGATAACGTGTTTATTTATATTAGGCACAGACTTATTTAGCAAAGTGGAATTTATTTGAAGTTTAGGCACTTTTGGTGATTTTGCATAACTAATCAAAAGTAATTAGCTACGTACAGAATAAAAATCGAAGGAGTTTATTATGAGCACACAATTTGAAGCATTTAAAAACAAAGTTGAGCACTGTTTGTGCGCACCTGGTGATGGCGTATACACAGTAAATACTGCAAAGGAGCGCAAAGCCGCACTGCGTAATAAACTTTATGGACAAACTGAAAACGTTGATAATTTGTGGCGCGAGTCTTTAAATGAATTACCAAATTCTCCACATAAAGCCGTTATGTTAGGTATTAGCTCAGACTGTGGCGGTGGTATTTTACGCGGTGCAAACTGGGGGCCACTGTTTGTGCGCTCAGCTTTAATTGATCAGCAACCGCAGTGTCATTCGTTTGATTTAGGCGATGTACGTGTAATCCCACATTTACTTCATGATAAATACCTAAATGATGCAACCATTTCTAATTGCCAAAAAGCCCTATACGGTAATGAAGATAACGACTATTACGTAAGTCCGTTATCAATCACTGAGGATGTATGCGACAGCTTTTACGCGACATTTAAAGATAAAGGGATATTTGGTATTGGTGGCGATCACTCAATTAGTTACCCACTTACCAAAGCGTACTTAAAAGCAAAACGTGAGCAAGGTAAGCGTACCGCTATTATTCACTTTGACGCGCATACCGATTTACTCGTTGAGCGCTTAGGCATAGATTTATGTTTTGGCTCGTGGTGTACACATATTTTAGAATTTTTACCAGCACCACATCATTTAATACAATTTGGTATACGCTCAAGTGGCAAGCCTAAAGCGCACTGGGAAAGTACCTTTGGCGTTAAGCAACATTGGGCACATGAAATCATTGAGCGCGGCGCAGCAGCGGTTGCTGCCGACGCTATTGCACAATTAAAAGCTGATAACGTTGATGAAGTATACGTAAGCTTTGATATTGATGCGCTTGATGCAGAGTTTGCATCTGCCACAGGCACGCCAGAACATAATGGTTTAACACCACAGCATGCGCTTGATATTTTATCAGCCATTGCGGATGAGTTTCCGATTACGGGTGCTGATATGATGGAAATAGCGCCATTTACCGACAGCTCTTTAGTTGGCCAATCAAGCTCTGAAACGACACTTAGAGAAGGCGCTAAAATTTCAGCCTTTTTAATTAGTGCGATGAACAAGTAAGCTGTATGAGCTATAAATACTAGCACTATCAGCGTATAAGTGTGCATTACATGACTAAAAACTAGCAGTTCATAAAGCCTCAGCTATATTTATTAAATACTTATAATGAGTTAGTTGAGGCCTTGCTAAATGAAATTATTGATCTTTTTATTGTTCATTAGCTGTATTAAAGTTGATGCAACTGAAATCACAATAGTAACGGAAGTATTTCCGGACTTTCAGTATCTCAATGAAGATAATAAACTCGTTGGCCGCTCTGTCGAGAAAGTTCATAAAGCGCTAGAAGGCACTGGTATAAAATACACTATGTTGGCGCATAGTTGGGCCATATCTTACAATGCAGCGCTACGCGATAAAAACACCTGTATATTTTCAATTGTTCGATTACCTAATAGAGAAAGTAAGTTTAACTGGGTAGGTGAACTGGAAAGCTTTGATTCTGCTATTTATGGTCTAAAGTCCAGAGGTATAAAGTTAAATACTCTCAATGATGCTAAAAAATATAAAATAGCAGTACTGCGTGATAACTTTAGTCATCACTATTTGCTTGAGAGGGGCTTTAGTGAGAACAAGCATTTATTACTCATCGATAGCCTAGATAAAATAGATAAACTCATAAGCACTCGTCACGATATCCTTGATTTTGTTGTTCTTAGCAAAAAGCAATTTAGCTATCGAATAAAAACTGAGCCTAGGCTTGAGCTACTTGAGCCATTACTAAATCTAAATACAGCTCAATCTCCATTATTTTTTGCTTGTAATATAAATATGGATCCGGCCTTAGTTGTTCAATTAAAAGTCGCCTTTAAAGGCAATTAAACAGTTTAAAAAAACAGTTTAATCAATGTAACCTCATGAAATTAAGTTACTTTAATATATTTTATAAATATAAATTGCCGCATTTAAAAAACCGATTATAATCCAGCTGCTTTTTGTTTAAAAAAGCACTAACTTTTTGGAGCGTTAAATGGGTGATTTAATCGGGATTAGCTTATTGATCTTGATCAGTGCGTTGTTTGCTATGTCAGAAATAGCAATTGCAGCGTCGCGTAAAATAAAACTGCGAGTAATGGCAGATGAAGGGAATATAAAGGCAGCAGCGGTACTAAAGCTACAAGAAAATCCAGGGGCTTTTTTTGCCATGATCCAAATAGCACTCAACGCGATAGCGATATTGGGTGGTATTGTGGGCGAGCAGGCCTTATCGCCTTATGTTGAAAGTGTGTTGGTATTGTTTTATCAAGGTGCACATTTAGAAAAAATTAGCTTTTTATTCTCGTTTTTTACTATTACATCCTTGTTTATATTGTTCGCCGATTTAATGCCAAAGCGTTTAGCGATGATCATGCCAGAAGCGGTCGCTGTTAGAGTGGTTACAATAATGCGCTGGGTTACCTTTGCATTAACCCCGCTGGTGATGTTTTTTAATGGTGTCACTAACTTTGTGCTGCGCTTATTTAAAGTACCCGCTGAGCGAGAAGACAATGTGACAACTGAGGACATTGTTGCCATGATGGAAGCAGGTGCTGCATATGGCAGTTTACAAAAGCAAGAGTATGAACTCATTGGCAATGTGTTTGACCTAGAAGCGCGATTTTTATCAAGCGTAATGACGCCACGCGACCAAATTGTATATTTTGATTTAAACGAATCTAGCCATGATATTGCGACTAAAATTATTGACCATCCTCATAACCACTTTTTAGTGGTGTCAGGAAATTTAGATAAGTTGCATGGCTCTGTTGAATCTAAAGATATTTTACGACAAGTACTAAAGGGCGAAGCTGCCAATATAAACGATGATCTCATTGATAAAGATGTTTTTTACTTACCCGAAACATTAAGCCTATCAGAAGCTTTAAATGCGTTTAAAAGCGCAGCAAAACCATTTGCTGTTGTAGTAAACGAATATGCGCTTTCGGTGGGTATTGTAACGGTAAAAGATTTAATGAAAGGGTTTATGGGTGATTTAATTACTCATCAAGGCGACGAATTAATCATAGAACGCGATAAAAATTCATGGCTTGTAGATGGCTTAACCCCAATTACCGATTTAGCAAAAGTACTTGATATAGAAGAATTTCCTGATCAGATGCACTATGAAACGGTCGCTGGCTTTTTAATTTACAATATGAAGCGAATACCTAAACGCGCGGAGCATTTAACTTTTTCAGGCTTTAAGTTTGAAGTTGTTGATGTAGAAGGAATTAGGGTAGAGCAGTTGTTAGTTTCAAGGGTTATTAACCCGCAGAGTGCTAATATCCTTTAAAATAAGGTGTGCGCTTTAGTTTTTATATAAATAGCCAAGCTGTATTTGCTTGGCTTTTTTGTGTCTGTTAAAAACTTCGTTTCTAAAATGAGATATTATTTCAATATGTTAAGTTGTTTTATTTTCATACAGTCTTGATTCTATTTTCATCTAATTAACATTAAATGCAACCTAAGACGTATATTGTACTGAGGAGTGTAAGTTTGTGTAAATTTCTTCTAATTAAGATTCATTATCAGCGCGTTTTAATTTAGAATGATCGTTCACTCTAAACTAAAAGGTATTTAACATGCAGCGTTCCCGCATCGCTTTATTTGTATTGTCAGCCCTCGTCGGTTCTGTTGCTTTAACTGGTTGCGATCAGGCTGCTGAGCAGTCACAAGCTTCAGCTCCTAAAGCTGTACCAGTGGGTGTACTTACATTAAAAAGCCAAGCGCTTACTCTCAAAAAAGAACTTCCTGGTCGTATCAGTGCATTTCAAATTGCTGAAATTCGCCCACAAGTAAGTGGTATTGTGCAATCTCGTTTATTTGTTGAAGGTAAAGAGGTTAAACAAGGCCAGGCTCTGTATCAAATAGACCCTGCGACATTTGAAGCAGACTTAGCAGCAAGTGAAGCAAGTGTTGCACGTGCTCAGGCGAGTATTTCAAGTAGTAAAGCTAAAGCATCTCGTTTTAGCGAGCTTTTAAAAATAAAAGCGGTAAGTCAGCAAGACTTTGATGAAGCAGATGCTGCATACAAACAAGCAAAAGCAGAATTATTAACGGCTAAAGCGCAGTTAAAATCGGCGCAAATTAACCTTGATTACAGCCATGTGTCGTCACCAATTAGTGGTCAAATTAGTAAATCAAGCGTAACTGTAGGTGCACTAGTTAGTGCTAACCAAAGTACTGCACTTGCTACAGTGACTCAGTTAGATCCAATTTATATCGATTTAACACAATCAAGTAATGAGCTTACCAAACTTAAAAAAGCAATATCATCAGGTGCTCTAAGTGTTGATTCGACTAGCCAAACTGACGTTGAACTTATTATGGAAGATGGCTCTGTTTATCCTCATAAAGGCACATTGCAGTTTTCTGAAGTGACAGTTGATCCAAGTACTGGCTCAGTAATACTACGTGCTAAATTTTCAAACCCAGAAAAATTATTACTGCCAGGCATGTATGCCCGAGCTTCTATTGTGGAAGGTGTTAAGGCGGGTGCTATTTTAGCTCCGCAACGTGGTGTTAGCCGTAATTCAAAAGGCGAACCAACAGCAATGGTTGTCAGCAAAGACAACACAGTAGAAAGCCGCGTATTAAAAGTAGATAGAACTATTGGTTCTGATTGGCTTGTTACTGATGGCTTAATGGATGGCGATAAGTTAATAGTTGAAGGTTTACAAAAAATCCGCCCTGGTGCACCAGTGAATCCATCTGAAATTCAATCGTCTACTAAAGCCGATCAAGCGCAATAACGGAGAGTTTTAATGTCACGATTTTTTATCGATAGACCGATATTTGCTTGGGTACTCGCTATTGTAGTGATGCTTGCAGGTATTTTGGCGATTAGGAGTTTACCTATTTCGCAGTATCCTTCAATTGCACCACCTGCAGTGAGTATTACTGCAACGTACCCTGGTGCATCTGCACGTACACTTGAAGATACGGTAACGCAAGTTATTGAGCAAAAAATGAAAGGACTTGATGGCCTGCTTTATATGTCATCTACGTCTGAGTCGAGTGGTTCTGCTACGCTTACACTTTCATTTAGCGCTGAAACTGACCCTGATATTGCACAAGTTCAAGTGCAAAATAAACTAGCGACAGCGACTCCACTATTACCAGAAGCCGTTCAAAGGCAAGGTGTTGTAGTTGCAAAGTCAGCGCGTAACTTTTTAATGGTTTATGCTTTTGTGTCTAAAGATGGCAGCATGACCAATATTGATATTGGCGATTATGTTTCATCAAACGTGCAAGATATTGTCTCGCGTGTTGAAGGCGTAGGTGAAGTGCAGCTGTTTGGTTCTCAGTACGCGATGCGTATTTGGTTAGACCCTTCAAAGTTACAAAATTATAAGCTGACACCTGCTGATATTAGTGCATCAATTAGTGCGCAAAATGCACAAGTATCTGCCGGTCAACTTGGCGGTATGCCTGCCGTTGATGGTCAGCAACTTAATGCAACAGTAACAGCGCAAAGTCGATTACAAACGCCAGAGCAATTTGAACAAATATTGATTAAAACTAATCCAGATGGCTCTTTTGTACGTCTAGAGGACGTTGCTAGAGTAGAGCTTGGCGGTGAAAGCTACCGCGTTGTTGCTCGTTACGATGGGCAACCTGCATCAGGGTTAGGTATTAAACTAGCCAGTGGTGCTAACGCACTTGATACTGCCGCTGGAGTTAAAAAAGCAATTGAAGAGCTAAAACCGTTTTTCCCTGAAGGGTTAGATGCTGTTATACCTTACGACACAACGCCGTTTGTATCGTTATCTATCGAAAAAGTTATTCACACCTTAATTGAAGCTGTTGTACTTGTTTTTGTAGTTATGTATTTGTTCCTACAAAACTTTAGGGCAACACTTATACCAACAATAGCAGTGCCAGTGGTTTTACTAGGTACGTTTGGTATTTTGTACACCTTTGGTTATTCAATAAATACGCTAACGATGTTTGCGATGGTACTTGCCATAGGCTTATTGGTAGATGACGCAATCGTTGTTGTAGAAAACGTTGAGCGCTTAATGACCGAGGAAAAACTCTCGGCACTTGAAGCTACGCGTAAATCGATGGATGAAATTAAAGGCGCGCTGGTAGGTATTGCCATGGTGCTTTCTGCGGTATTTATCCCAATGGCATTCTTTAGTGGTTCTACCGGTATTATTTATCGTCAGTTTTCTATAACACTGGTATCGGCGATGGGGTTATCTGTTTTAGTTGCTCTTATTTTAACGCCTGCATTGTGTGCAACGCTTTTAAAACCAAGCCATGTACATAACAATGAGACGTTATTTGGCCGATTTTTTACAGGCTTTAACCGTGGTTTTGATAAAACAAATTCAGGTGCACAAAGCTTTGTAGGCCGTATGCTTACGCACTCTAAACGCTACTTACTTATTTATGGCGTGATTGTGGGCGGTATGGTTTATGTATTCTCAAGCTTGCCAACGGCATTTTTACCTGACGAAGACCAAGGTATTTTGTTTAACCAAGTATCATTACCGGCAGGCTCTACAACACAACAAACGCTTGAGGTTGTTAAGAAGGTAGAAAATCACTTTTTAAACGATCAATCTGAAGCTGTGAATGGTATTTTTACCGTTACTGGTTTTAGTTTTGCAGGCTCTGGCCAAAACTCAGCAATTGCCTTTGTTAACCTTAAACATTGGGATGAGCGTCAACGTGACGAGTTATCTGTTCAAGGTGTTGCAGGTAAAGCGATGGGGTACTTTTCAACGATAAAAGAAGCGTTTGTGTTTGCATTCCCGCCACCTGCAATTGTTGAACTGGGTACTGCTAATGGCTTCAATATTTTCTTACAAGACCGTGTAGGCCTTGGCCATGACGCACTTTTGGCGGCACGAAATCAGTTATTAGGTTTAGCAAGCCAAAGTCCAATTTTAGCGGGCGTACGTCCAAATGGACAAGAAGATATGCCAGAACTACAACTTGATACAGATTTGGCAAAAGCCGAAGCGCTTGGCGTGTCGCAAAACGATATTAACAGTACACTTTCGACAGCATGGGGTAGTAGTTATGTGAATGACTTTATTGACCGTGGTCGAGTTAAAAAAGTGTATATGCAAGGTGATGCACAATCGCGCATGGTGCCTGAGGATCTAAATAAATGGTATGTGCGCAATGACAATGGCGATATGGTGCCGTTTTCAGCGTTTGCTAGTGCCTACTGGACGTATGGTTCGCCACGTTTAGAGCGTTACAATGGTTTTTCAGCAATGGAAATTCAAGGTAGTGCAGCGCCGGGTTACAGTACAGGCCAAGCAATGGATGAAATGGAGCGTTTAGTTAAACAATTACCTAATGGTATTTCGTCTGAGTGGACCGGTATTTCATTCCAAGAGCGCTCAAGTAGTGGTCAAGCACCTTTACTATATGGCTTATCGCTATTGTTTGTATTTTTATGTTTAGCTGCACTTTATGAAAGTTGGTCGGTACCGTTTGCGGTAATGATGATTGTGCCACTGGGTATATTTGGTGCAATTATGGCAGCGCTAGGCGGTGGCTTATCTAACGATATTTACTTGCAGGTAGGCTTGTTGACCACCATTGGTTTGGCATCTAAAAATGCGATACTGATTGTAGAGTTTGCAATTCATAAAATGGATGATGGGCTTGGCTTAGTTGATGCGGCTATTGCAGCTGTACGCTTACGTTTACGTCCAATACTTATGACTTCGATGGCCTTTATTTGTGGTGTTTTACCGCTTGCTATTGCCTCAAGTGCGGGTTCTGGTGCGCAAAATGCGTTAGGTATTTCGATTATTGGCGGCACACTCGCATCATCAATATTAGTTGTTGTATTTGTACCGTTGTTCTTTGTGTTAGTTCGCCGTGTATTCCCTGGTAAAACTAACGAGACAACAAAGGAGAGCGCAGAATGAGCATTAAAACATTCAGCCTAAGTGCAATTGCTTTATTGGTGCTAAGTGGTTGTCAATTAGCGCCAGAGCAAAAAGACCTTGCTCTACCAGTATCTGATGCTTATGCATCAGGTACTGAGCAAAGCGCTGCGCAGCAATTAAATTGGCAGCAGTTTTTTAATGATGAAAAGCTACAAACCTTAATTACGCAAAGCCTTGAGCACAATAAAGACATGCAAATTGCAGTGCTTAATGTGCAGCGTGTTCGTGGTTTGTATCAAATCGAAGATTCTGCTTTGTATCCGTCGCTTGATTTAAATGCTTCTGGTACGCGCCAGCGTTTACCGGCTGATTTGTCGGGTACTGGCGATGCAGCTATTAGCTCGCAATACAGTGCAACAGTGGGCATTACGTCTTACGAGTTAGATATTTGGGGCAAAGTACGCAATCAATCAGCGCAAGCACTCCAAAATTTATACTCTACAGAGCTTAGCCAATACAGTACGCAGGTGTCTTTAATTTCAGAGTTGGCAAATGCGTGGCTTAGTTACGCGACGGACTTACAACTGCTAGAGCTTGCAAAAGAAACGCTCACCTCTCAGCAAGAGTCATTATCGCTTACGCAAAAAAGTTTTGATTTAGGTGCAACTTCTTCAATTACCCTTGAGCAGCTTAGAAGTACAGTTGCTACAGCAAAAGTAGACATAGCAACGTACAAACGTTTGTTAAAGCGTGATAAAAGTGCCCTAGATTTATTAGTGGGTAAATCTGTTTCAGCTGATTTACTGCCTAGTAAAGACCTGACTAACTTGATCAGTATGCCAGAAGTGCCGGTCGGTTTACCGTCTGACCTGTTATCGCAACGCCCTGATATTAAAGCCGCTGAGCATTTAATGCTTGCTGCAAATGCCAATATTGGTATTGCACGTGCAGCGTTTTATCCAAGTATTAGCTTAACAGCCAATGCCGGGTCTGCTTCAAGTGATTTAAGTGGCTTGTTTGATTCAGGCTCGGGTACATGGAGTTTTGTGCCGTCAATTAGCCTACCTATTTTTAATATGGGACGTAACCAAGCAAATCTTGATGTAGCAAAAGCTGATCAAGAAATTGCAGTGGCTACTTATCAGCAAAAAATTCAAAATGCGTTTCGCGAAGTTGCCGATGCACTTGCTGATAGAGAAGGTTACCAAGAGCAATTAAGTGCCCTTGATATGCTTATAAGTAGCCGACAAATCACATTTGATTTATCAAAAATGCGTTACGAAAAAGGCGCAGATAGCTACTTGCAAGTACTTGATGCTCAGCGTACATGGTACGGCGCGCAGCAACAGTTAATTTCGGGTCAGCAAGCGTATCTTGCAAGCCAAATTAACTTGTACAAAGCGCTTGGTGGCGGATGGAACGTAACCAGTGAAACAGCTCAGGAAGAGAAATAATATTTGCGGCTTTTAAAGCCGCATTACATATTTATATAGCGAGACTATTTATAGCTCTTGCTTTACTGAGTTTATGACTTGGTAGTGGAGTTGAACATGAAGCCTAAAGCAAAAAGGCAAACAGATCCCGCGATAGCACTGGCTAGGCGCGAACAAATACTAACAGCTGCTGCAGAGTGTTTTCGCCGAAAAGGTTACCACGGTGCAGGCATGGCTGAAATATCTAAAACGGCAGGGATGAGTGCGGGCCATATTTATAATTACTTTGAAAGTAAAGAAGCCATTATAGAAAGCATTATTGAAAAAGACATGGAAGAAATGTTTTCTATCTTCCAACAGTTTGAAGATCACCCAGGTGATGTTTTAGCAGCTCTTTTAGATGGCTTAAACATTGGTGTGCAAAGGCACATGGACACAGGGGCATGTGTAGTTGATTTAGATATGATGGCTGAAGCAGGTCGAAATGTTAAAGTAGCTTCATTGCTACGTGATATGGATACTCAAGCACGCGGGCGCATGAGACAGCTTTTAACTAGCGAGCGAAGTGCGCTCAAAGACATTGATGAGCTTGAACTTGAAAGTCGAATTAATGTTATTTTTTCGATGATGGCAGGGTTATTACTTAGAAAGTTACTCTACCCAGAGTTAACCGAAGAAACAGTACTAATAGCGCTTCGCCCGGCGATGAAAACATTACTGATGCCATTTGATAAAGCGCAGTAACGCTCAAAATAAATAACCAAAAGTAAGCTAGCCAATACTTTGGCTAGCTTTTTTATTTTAGTCTATTTAAAATCGCTCGATTGACCACTGAAGTGCAATGATTGCGATAGCAACGGAGCCCATTGGCATTAACCACTTTTTATACCAAGTGTAGTGTCGTACATAAATGAGTATTGGTAAGGCTACTAGTAAGATACTAAGTTGACCGATTTCGACGCCTAAATTAAACGCCAATATACTAAGCAGTTGATAGTCGCTCGACAAGCCAAGCTCGCCAAGTACGCTCGCAAATCCCATCCCATGTAGTAAACCAAAAGCAAAAGTAAGCCAACCTAAACGAAGTACCAACGGCCACACATTATTTAATGCTGCAAATAAAACCGATATAGCAATTCCAAGCTCTACCCAGCGGCTATTTGGTGAGACTAAGTTCATAGCTGTTGCGGTAAGCGTAATAGAGTGCGCAAGCGTAAACGCGGTTACTATCCATGCTGTGTGTTTAATAATTTGTTTTTTAGAGCTAATACCTTGCCATGCTTTATCGCTGCGTTTTAAAACACAGGTAAGTAACAGGGCGATTAAAAATAAAATATGATCAATACCAATCCAAATATGTAAAACACCCTGATACACGTATTGATTAAACGTACTCAAATAACTTGTTTGCTCAAAGCTGAACGTTTGTTGTGCCTCGTTGATATTAAATACACGAGATACACCGTTTATATTTACGATGGATTTATGATTGGCATCGGTATTAAAAAAAGCAGAATAAGAAAGGGAGATTACTTTATTGTCATCACAGCTAAACAGCAGCGGAATAACCAAATAAGGCTGATTAAAATGGTTATCTAGCTGATAGATACCTTCACTTTTTAAAGGGCATGATTGCGCGTTTTGCGTGATATTTAAATTTTCTTCAATGAAGTTATTAATTGAGCTGCGTTTTGCTTTTATTTCTGTCCACGAAATTTGCCCGTTTTTATCTAAATCCAGAGGAACTGCGTGCTCTAAGTCGGCTATATTAATTTGCCAGGTACCCGTGTATTGGTTTTTGTTGGTGTCGTTATTGTTCTCGCTATTTAAGGTTATATAACTTGTACTTAGTTGATGGGCAAAGCTGTAAGTTGAAAAAATGCACAGCATTAAAGTGAGTATAAATAGATAAGGCGTTTTCATAGTGTGTCTCGTTGCATCGCTTTTGCTTGAATAAGTAATTGCTCATCGGTGCTCATTTTAGCCTGTTGCCAATTAATATGAGCCCAGTAAAGTGCTTTTTCGCGATTTGGTTGTACATCAAGGTAATATTTAGCTAAGTCACTTGCATGAAAAGAATCTTTGCGAAGCTCTCGTAGTGTAACTCTTTGCGCCATTGTATTTTGCCATTTTTTATCGCGTTTATTTAGTTTTTTTTCTGCGATTGAAAGTCTTAGCAAAATAGCATCCTCTAAATTACTTTTATCAGGAAGCAGTACGCTTAATGTATTTAATACTTGTTGTGGTTGATTTAGAGCAATTTGAATATCGGCCCATAAAACAATTAGGCTCACAGGGGCTTGAACTAAATCTACACTTTGTAAGTGAGACAATGCTTGTTTGTAGTTATTTAAACGATAGCTCATTTCACTTAAAACATGGTTTGTAGCTAGGCTAGTTTGATTATTATTTATAATTTTTACTAATGCTTGGTAGCTGTCTAAAACGCTTTCATGTTGGCTTTGTACATCGAGTACACAGGTGCTAGCAGTAATAGTGCTTACTTGCCCAATTAAGGCTACGCAGTGTTTTTTTGCTTGTGCGAACTTACCTTGAGTCATAAATATATTGGCTAGCAATAAATGGCTATTACTATGTTTTGGCTCTTTAATCAAAACGTTGTTAGCAATATCAATAGCTTCGTTGAAAAGGTGCTCTTTTTGTAAAACGCGAGCATATAAGTAACCAATTTGAGATGAGGGTGTTTGTTTATATAGCTGGGCTAAACGGGTTTTAAGTAGCCCCTGTAAGCGCTCTGTTTGGCCGGCATATTGGCTGTTAGTGACTAATGTATTTATCTCGTCAACAGAGAGGGAAGCACTAAGCGTTGAATTACTTTTAGCAATAACTGCATCATCTTTTGGGGTAAAAGGCGCAGCGCTTAACGCAAGGGGTGTTAGGCATAAAGTAATAAATGCGACGGACTTAAAAATTGATAAATGCATTATAAATATCCTTTGAAAAAAGCCATCCATGGCCTGTCAGCTTAATTACTTGGTTAGTTACCGTTTGTTGAAATTAATCCATCAACATCGGTATCGGTGTTTGTAAACACCCGACCGTTAACAGTTAACGGCTCTGCATTTGGGGCTTGATTAAATGCATCGGTTGCAAATTGAGCAAAGTCGACTTGTAGTGCGTCAATTGTAATGTTCACTGTTGCAGTTACTTGCGAATTAACGCCATCACTTACACCAAACATAAAACTATCTGAACCTGTCACTTCTTTATTCGGTGTGTAGGTAAAGTTACCATCGCTATTAACGGTAACAGTTCCAATAGTTGGCTCACTTGTTAACGAGTAAGTCAGTGAATCGCCATCATTGTCGGTTGCGCTAAGCATATCGGTAATGCTTACTTCAGTTTGTGTAGTTAGTATTGCATCACTTGCTGTAGGCGCTGTGTTTACAACCGGAGTAGGCTGTTTTTTATCATCATCGCTACTACATGCTCCCAATGTTAATGCACTGAGGAGAACACAAATATGGGTAGTTTTTAAATTACGCATTATTTTACTCCTTATTTAGAGCCAGCAAGCGGTGTTGCAAGGTATGGGAATGATGAATCCATCATTGTTGCATCAATAGGTGCGCCGTCTGTAAATGGCACTGTGCCTGTATTAGCATCCTCTGGTGCACAAAGTCCTAAATCAGTGTCTTCACCATTTACAGGAATAGGATGACATAAACGACCCATCACAACACGAAGTGCAATATCAACCACATCATCACCCGGGCGACGACCATTTGGGAAGCCGGCTAAATCATTACCCGCTACACCAAATGCAGATTGATCAGCTTGCGCTGTTGCTGCAATGCCTGTATTTAAACGTAGCATTTCTGAAGGTGTTACAGTTGCTTGTTGATTAACGCCTGCAAAACCTGTTAAAAATGCAGTGATTAAATCAGTACGCGGGAAGTTTGTGGGTGCCAGTGTTTCTAAGCTTGCGCCAAGGGTCGTATTAACAGCATCTTTAAACAAAATGTTTAATAACTCTGGTAGTGCTGGATGAGATACATAATCTAAAAATTGTGCATCATCTTTAGGGTGAGCAGTAGAGAATGTGTCTTTGTCTTTAATGCCAATTACAAGCTCGTTTACAAGCGGGCTACCCAAGCGTGAAACTTGTGTTAAAGCACCACCATTAACGGCGTTATTAGCAAATTTAGCATTAGGGTTTAATACGCGAGCTTGAGGTAGGCTTGCTGTTGTCCACGAACCTATTACGCCGTTACCTTCACCAACAATACAGCTCTTAGGTATTTCGATAGCGATTGACGTTACGTTTTTATCTGCAAGGTCGTCGTTATCAGCTGATTGTGTTATACCACCTGGAAAACCGCCGCCGTCACCAGCACCAGGGGCGCTATCACCCTCTACAGGTACATAGTTAACTAAATCAAATGTTTTACCTAGGTTAACTACAAATGGGTCTTTACGTTGTCCTACAAAAACTTGTGCCATGCTTTCACAGTTAGGAATTGAAACCTGATACACAAATTGGTCAGCGTAAGTTTGGTAATCGCTCATTGAACCAAATGTTTTATTGCCCACATAATCAAGTGGTTTAGAAAATGTACTTGAGTTTGATGCTGTGTTGTTTAATACCGTTGTTTCGCCAGTACGCTGCGCGCCGCTAATCATGCTCATTGTGTATGATTCACTAAAATTTGCAGCGCTGTCATCACCGGCAGATACACCGCCTACATTTTTAAGCGGTACAGACACGGTGCGTTGATTACCTTCAGGTCCAACAGTTAATTGCACACCTTGGTTATCATTAGGAAGCATGCTTTTAAAGTTAAACGCAAATGTAATATCTTCAACAGCATCGCCGTCGTTATCTATATGAATGCTGTAGGTAGCATCTGGGTCCATTGCAAAGTAATTAGGACCGCCGTATGCGTCTTGCAGTGGGATATAGTTAGCAATTAATGTTACAAAATCATCACGACCTTGCTCGTAACTATTAAATACATAAAAATCGGTTGAGTCTAAAGTCGGGAAACGGCTTATATTTGGCGCTTCTCTGTGGCTTGATGCTTCACTTGGTGCACTTACAAACGTACTACATATTACTACTGCGAGTATTGATGGAGTTAAAGCTTTCATGACTTTGTCCTTTAGTTTTGATTGAAGTCATAGCTAATAACGGGGCAGGATTTAAATTGGATGCAAAAAAGTTAAATTATTTTTATTTTTTGTTAAAAAAGTTTTGAAGAAGGTTGGCTGCTTTATTTAAGCAGCCAACTTTGGTCATAATAGTAGGGTTATAAAAGTACCAGCTCTGTGGTGTATAGTACCTCAGTAGGAGATCCATTTGGCGAGCCGCCAATAGGTTCTAAGCTTACGGCTAGCAATGCAATATCACTTGCGTTAAAACGGTTATCTTTTAATAATATTTTACTGCCTTGCTTGGGAAGTAAACCCAGTGAAATAGGTGCATCTTGCCCTTTTAAAATCATCCACAACTCATAATCTTTGTTAGTTTGGGCAACCAATTGGCTACTGGTTTTAATTGAGAGCCCTTGCTCGTTAACATCAATAAACCATAATGATTGTTTATCTTGATTTTGAACCAAAGCAATTTGTTGCGTGTGCATAACATTGGTACTAGGTTGAATAACCAAAAAGGCTAAAACAATACACGCAGCAGTTGCCACAAAAGACCATGTACGCCAAATTGAAGGCTTGGTATGTATGACTGTTTTACTTGTTTGTGGCCTGTTTTCAATACGCTGTAGTATATTTACCCATACATCGTCACGTGGCGTTTGCGGTGTGATAGCACTCGCTAAGTTGTTTAGGTTTTGCTCCCATAGACTTGTTGCTTCACGTGCTTGATTTGAGTTAAGTAACAGACGCTGAAAACGCTTACGGGCAAGCCCTCTAAGTGTGCCAAGCACGTACTGCCCAGCAAGCGCGTCTAATAGTTCGGGTTTATTATAATTCATAATGTTAAACACCTTTGTAGCTGCATAAGCCCACGCCTGATCCAGCTTTTAACTGTACCTAATGGCGTTTCTATATGATCCACTAACTCGCTATGACTCAGCCCCTTATAATAAGCTAAGTGAATAGCTTGTTTTTGTTGCGGCTCAAGCTGTTCGATACAATTAACCAGTTTCGTTTCTTCATCGTAATTAACGTCAACACTTTCATTTTCATTTTCATATTCGTCATCGCCTAACGACTGCTCTTTCCGTACTTTGTGATAGCGCAGTGAGTCAAGACTTCTATACCTAACTATACTTATCATCCAACTAATAAC
Source organism: Pseudoalteromonas sp. SWYJZ12 (assembly GCF_015864395.1). NCBI lineage: Bacteria > Pseudomonadati > Pseudomonadota > Gammaproteobacteria > Alteromonadales > Pseudoalteromonadaceae > Pseudoalteromonas > Pseudoalteromonas sp. SWYJZ12. The sequence goes on along the minus strand of NZ_JADYXH010000001.1, from coordinate 507,384 downwards.
GGTGCCTTTAGAGGCGTTATATTCAGATGCGTTATGCCAAATTTTTATAAAAGCGTCTTGTAGTGCCTCTTCCGCATAAGCTCTGTTAGTGAGCATATTTAAACTAATAGCAAAAAGTTTGCCGCTAGTTTGTTGATATAAACTTGAGAAAGCATTTTTGTCTCCTTGTGCTGTTGCGCACAAAAGAGGGAGTAAATCATCGTTATCCATAGGGGTCCTGTTTTTCTTATTATCATTGAGTAAACGGTTGAGAGTGTGATTTGGATGCAAAAAATTTAATTGATTTTTAGATTAGCTGCTTTATACGTTAGTACAAGCAATAACCGATCAGTGTTTGAAATTTAGACGTGTAAGTATAATTTATTCACATGTTTGTAAAAAATGCACAAAGAGCAGATTGCACTTAAATTTATTTTATTATTAACATTACATATCAATAACCTATTATTTTAATTTGAATTTAAAATGCCATTTATATGGCGTGATATTTGCAAAAGAGTACATAAAGCCGTTTAAATTAAAATTAGAAAATCGGAATTATTTACACAAAGGAGAAACTATGTGGGCTGCAATTGGTTATTCACTTTTAGCATTACTACTTATTTTTATTGGTTGGGAAGTAAACTCTGTTTACTTTGCTATTGTTTTTTATTGGACTGCACTGTCACTTTTATTAGTGAGTACCGCATATATTTTTAATACAGCAAAAATATTTAGAAAACGTGAAAATGGGGTGATCCCATTTTATATACGTTGGGCGTTTGTGCCATTTTTATTTGGTGTGCAAATTTATAATGCCTGGTCACGTAAGCGCGATAAAGTGCCGCCAATTCAAAAAATAAACGAAAACCTATTTTTAGCTTGCCGATTATTTCCCTCAGACATAGACACATTAAAAGATAACGGAATTACTGCAATTTTAGACGTTACGTGTGAATTCGACGGACTCGAGTGGAGTTCAACACAAGAGAATATAAATTACTTAAACATTCCGGTGCTCGATCATAGTATTCCTACCCATTCTCAGTTAAATCAGGCTATTAATTGGATACATCATCATATTAAAGAAAACCGTCGCGTAGTTGTACATTGTGCTTTAGGCCGTGGGCGCTCTGTTTTTGTAATGGCGGCTTATTTATTGAGTCAAAACAAAAATGCAGATGTACATGAAGTACTTGCACAAATAAAGGAAACCCGCGAAACCGCAAACTTAAATAAGCATCAGCTTCGTCATTTAGCTAAGCGTCATAAAAAAGGCGAGCTGCTGATTAAAAACAAAGCAGTTTTAATTGCAAATCCAGTATCTGGTACACGATTATGGCAAGAAAAAGAGCACTTAATTGTTGCGCGGTTATCGGCCTATTACGATTTAAAAGTACTTACTACTTCACAAGACGTAAGCGGTATTGAGCTGGCTAAACAAGCGATTACGCAAAAACCAGACATAATAGTAGCGTGTGGAGGCGATGGTACAGTGGCCGAAGTTGCAAGCGTACTTGTAAATACACAATGTAAGCTAGGTATTATACCAATGGGGACTGCAAACGCACTTGCGCATGTGTTGATGGGGATTAGCTCTAAATTTATTCCTGTTGAACAAGCTTGTGACTTAATTATAGATGGTCAAACAAGCACAATAGATACAGCTTATTGTAATAACGAATTAGTACTACTACTCGCGGGTATTGGTTTTGAGCAATCTATGATAGAAAAAGCAGATAGAGAGTCGAAAAATAAGTCGGGGCAACTTGCCTATTTAAATGGCTTTTTTGAAGCGTTTGGCGAGCAAAAATCACAGTTACTTAGTGTGAAACTCGATGATAATGAGCCGAAAGAAATATGTACAAATAGCTTTATTGTGGCTAATGCTGCGCCTTTTACAACGTTATTGGCTCAAGGTGGTGGGCAGCCAAATCATAGTGACGGGCTTCTTGATGTGAATTGGCTAACACCAAATAATGAAAATTCTACGACAATATTGAGTATTGCAGAACTGATGTTTAGCAGTTTAACGCAAACACATTTAGCTATAAATTCGCATCATACAAATGCTAAAAGAGTCGAGGTGACAGGCGAAGGAGAGCTTAAGTACGTACTTGACGGTGAAGTTAAAACTGCTCACAAACTCGTTATTACTATTGAGCCGGCCTCATTAAATGTGATTTGCAAAGAGCAATAAATCGCGCTAATTACAATCAAAAAAGGAGCTAAATTAGCTCCTTTTTTACATCATTTTTTAATTGATGGCCAAACAAACCCTGTTGTATCCGGCGCTTGAGAAGATGTTTCTCTCGGCGCACTTTTTGGTCTACGAATAGGTTTGTTATTTATAGTGTGAATATAAAGTGCTTCCACTTTATCGCGAGCCCAAGGCGTTTTACGCAAAAACTTTAAACTCGATTTAATGCTCGGTTGATCAGTAAAGCATTTGATTTTTACTTGCTCGCCAAGTGTTCTCCAGCCAAGTCGCTGTTCTAACTCAACAAGTATTTGTTCTAACGTTACCCCATGTAAAGGGTTTTTAGGTTGATTATCCATAGCCATACTACTTATTTAAACTGCGTGCATTGTAGCTCAAATCATCTTTTAGCGCTAATTCACAGTGATTGTTTTAGGAGCTGTTGGGTAAATAGCATTACCCTGTTTATCTATTTTAAGCCAAATGAGTTGGCTGTTACTGTGCTGGGGTGTTTTAGCACCGCACAAAAGTGTAAATGAGTGAATTTGTATTAATGCGCCTTCGCTATAGCGTTTGTTGTCGTACCAACAGTTTGATTCTTCATTTACAAACTGGTTTGCATCAATAATTGAATGGGTTTTAAGGGTTGTTGCTTCACTAAGTATTGAATACGATAAGCTGCTAAAACAAAAGCATAGAATTAAAAAGTTACGCATTAGAGGCCTTTAAATAGGGAGGGTTAAAAATAATACATTAAGCTAAAAAACGTGCTAGTGTAAAGTACACAAAGTGATTTTAATTATAAACTTAGTTACTCACAGAACAACTTGGATTCAAATAAAAAGGTGCACACAATGCAATTTAATCAAACAATGATCGAAGAATTCACACTATTAGCGAAGTTTCCTCGCGACAGTAAAATGCAGGGTATTAAATTACACTCAGACGCAGAGCCAAGCTTACTTAGTGCAGCGCAACGTTTATTTGAAAAAGGGATTATAGATAGCCCAGATGGCGGATATTTAACTGATCTGGGCTTAGATTTAATTGAGCACATTACGGTTATTCATAGTGCGCTACAAAGCTAGCTAACCTGAACTCTAGTTAGTTACTGAACTAGCTTAATTTGCATCGGGTTGATTTTGCGGTGCAGCATCATTAAATGCAGCTAATTTATTACAGTGTTCGTAAATAGCTGCAATTTTTGGATAAGCGCTCATATTTACGTTAAAACGAATTGCATTAAATACTTGCGGCACTAAACAAATGTCAGCAAGTGTTGGTTGATTACCAAAACAGTAGTCATCATTTTCGTTTAGCATCAGTTCTATTTTTTCAAAACCAACTTCTATCCAATGTCGATACCACTTATTTTTAGCCTCGTCATCAACACCTAATTCGTTCGATAAATACTTCAGCACGCGTAAATTATTAACAGGATGAATATCGCAGGCAATGGCAAAGCTTAAATTTCTTATTTGTGCTTTTTGCCACGCAGTTCCTGTAATTAATGGCGATTGCGGATAAGTTTCATCAAGCCATTCCAGTATTGCAAGCGATTGTGCTAAAACACCATCATCGGTTTCAAGTGCAGGTAGTAACCCTTGCGGATTAGTCGCTAAGTATTCTTCCCCAAGCTGCTCTGATTTTAAAAGGTTAACAATAGCAAGTTCATGATCGATTGCTTTTAAGTTAAGCGCTATACGCACTCTATAAGCCGCTGATGAGCGAAAGTAGCTGTATAATTTCATAATTAACCCTGTGAACCTGTAAATTGTTTTTTAATAGTACGCCAGCAATCGGTGTAATTTGGTTGGCGCTCTTGTCCTTCTAATGCATATTTTGTCGGTGAAATTATATAGCGCGACTCAAACATAAAGGCCAATGTGTTTTCGTATTTTTGTGGTGTAAGCTCAGCGTTTGACGCTTTTTCAAATACGTCGGCTTCAGGCCCATGTGGCGACATACAATTGTGTAAACTTGCGCCACCAGGTACAAAGCCGTGCTCTTTTGCATCATACACACCTTCAATTAAGCCCATAAATTCACTCATAATATTGCGGTGATAATAAGGCGGGCGGAATGTATTTTCGGCTACCATCCAACGCGGTGGAAATATCACAAAATCGACATTTGCCATACCCTCAGTAGCAGAAGGAGAGGTTAGCACAGTGAATATAGACGGGTCGGGGTGATCAAAGCTCACTGTATTCATTACATTAAAACGCGATAAGTCGTATTTATAGGGTGAGCTATTACCTGTCCATGCAACAACATCAAAAGGAGAGTGCTTTATTTCACAGCTGAATAAATTACCGTTAAATTTGGAAACAAGCTCAAAGTCACCTTCTTTATCTTCAAAGGCAGCAACGGGGTATTGAAAGTCTCTGTCGTTCGCATAACCGTTGGCACCAACAGGTCCTCGCTCTGCAAGCTCTAACGCATGGCCATAATTTTCACAAATATAACCACGGGCTGTATCATCAATTAAATCAACAGAGAACTTAATTCCTCTGGGTATAACAGCAATTTCACCTGGTTTAATACTTAACTTGCCGCACTCGGTGTGAATTAATAACTCACCTTGCTGAGGGACAAACAGCATTTCTCCATCAGCATTGCAAAAGTAACGCCCTTGCATTGACTGATTAGCGACATATACATGAATGCCAATACCAGATTGCCCATTAGCGCTGCCATTAGCTGCCATCGTTACCAAGCCATCAATAAAATCAGTAGGTTGCGAGGGCATATCAATAGGGTTCCAACGTAGCATTGTTGGTGGTGTTACGGCTTCAGTGATTGGGGCTGTTCTTATTAGGCCGTTATCAATTGCTTGGTAATCACCTTGCACTACAGACGGACGAAGGCGGTAAAACCAAGTGCGGCGATTTGAAGCGCGAGGAGCCGTAAATGCAGTCGAACTAAATTGCTCGGTGTATAAATCGTATTTAACTTTTTGTGGGCTAAATTGTCCTATCGGCAATGCACCGGGTAGCGCTTGTGTTTCAAATTCATTACCAAAACCGGTCATATAACTTAATTGTGTCGCCATTACTGACTCCTGTGAGAGGGGTTGGTTTAATATTATTTTTATTTCAGTTAAGATACTCTCAAGTGAGACTAATATCAAATGTGCAACTGCGCATCTGCGTAAATATTAATGAACACCAAGGTAAACCTTACAAAGCTGGGATAACTAAAAATGAAAATTGATTTAGCAACGTTTTTACCTTATCAATTAACGAATGTAGCAACACGTGTAAGTAACGACTTTGCCGAGGTTTATCAAACTAAGTACGGTTTAAATATTCCCCAGTGGCGAATACTTGCTAATTTAGCGCAGTATGGCCAAAGCAACGCAAAGGATTTATGCGCGCAAGCAAATATGGACAAGTCGACCGTGTCACGCGCGGTAAAAGTTTTAATAGATAAAGGTTTAGTGAGAAGTGAGTTAAATGAGCAAGACAAACGCGCGGCCTTACTTGTACTGAGCAAAGCAGGGAAAAGCTTATATGAAAAAATAACGCCCGATGCACTGAATTGGGAAAAACAATTGCTGAGCACTTTAACCAACGAAGAATACGAAGTGTTAGTGACTATTTTTGAAAAGTTAAATAATAAATTAAAGGCATAAAAAAGCCCACAAAGTGGGCTTTTAAAAGATGTTTTAGGTTACAGTTCTAAATTAGAAATCGTATTTGATACCTACTCGCATTTCCCAAAGAGAAGGGTTAACTTCTATACTTGTTCCTGCTGGATTGTTAAAGCTATTGTAAACATATTTACCATCAACAATATCAGCTGTTACGGCACTTTGAAGAGATGAACCGCTTTCTAACACACCCCAGTCATCATTTAACATATTACCAATATTGGCAATAGTAAAGTATGCAGCGCCTTTGTGGCCTTCTTTAAACCCTGCAAACTCTTGTTCTACTTTTAAGTCAAAAGTAACCCACCAATCACCATCAATACTATTTCGCTCTAGTATTTCACCGCGGCTCAGACCTTCACTACTAATCCAATCATTAAATGCTGTTAAATCAAAATCAGGTCCATAGCTAACAGTGCTATCGTCAACCGTTGGTACATATAATAATTGACGAGCATTATCATTATATCCAAAAGTGAAATTATTTTCATTTTCGAATGAGTAAGAATACGGCGATGTTTTCGATGCTTGGCCAAATAAGTTAAATTTAGTGTCATAACCGTCAAATAGCTCATAGCTATAAGCTAATGACATCGTGAAGCGATGTGGAATCTCATAATTTGATGTAGCAACACCTGGGTTTTCTGAGTCAGAAACAGCAATCCCATGGTAATTAGAGAATGCCACAGAGCTTGTCATTGGATGTACGTCTTTAGACTCTGTATAAGCATATGAAAGAGATAGATCAATTCCATTATCAAACGATTTACTCATACCAAATGATAATATATGAGAGTATGCATCGTCACCATCAACGTTTGTTAACAGGAAGTCTGAACCACCATTATAAATAGGGCGTCCATCAGGGGCCGTTCCAGTTTGTTCATATGCTAAATTTTGAACAATCGCTGAGTTTCTCTTATCAGTGTATAAATAATCTACGTTAAATACATAGTTATCTTCAGTGATATAGGTACCACCTAGTGAAAACTTCCACTCTGATGGAATTTCAAAATCAGGGTCAGTAACATTTACATCAGCATCTGCACCACCTAGCCCTACAGTATCATATAAACTTTGAGGAATATCGTAGCCAGGTTGACCATTGCCATTAAATGCTATCGTGTCAGCACCTAAGATTTGTAAATCGTCACCGCGAACTTGGACATTACGCACACCATCGTTCGAATAACTGTTAGAAATCCACACATTTGGATTACCACCTGAGTATAAGCCAATACCACCACGTAACTCTAATTGGTCATTATAAATCCAGTTAACACCTAAACGAGGTTGCAATAAATCAACACCATCAAGATTTTGACTATTTGAATAACCATAGCGGTCTTCAAAATTTTGGTTGAATGTTGGAGTATCATCACTCGCATACCAGTCATAACGAAGACCAACAGTAAACGTTACATCGTAGTCAACTAAATCAAATTTATCTTGAGCATATAAAGTATTTAAAGCATATTTAAACTCACCAGCAGCATCATCTGGATTTTGACTTGCCGCATTACCGTAATATATACGATCAGCTAAACCACTTTCAAAATCTGTTATAGAGTTGAAACGGTACTCACCTTGACTATGCTGTACAAATAAATTGAAAACATCTAGTTCCTCTCGTTCGTAGCCAAACGAGATTTCATGCTCTTCTAAGTAATAAGTACCGGCAAGTTTAAGCGATAAGTTATCGTAATTAAGTTTGTTTGATTGACGTGAATCATCCGGACCAAGGTAAACAGTTACATCACCTGTGTTGATTTGGAATTCACCAAAGCCTGATGCTGCATCTATAGAGTTTTGACGATTATCAAGCTTTGAGTATCCTACACGGATTTCAGTAGAAAAATTATCAGTCCAATCAGAGTAGAATGAAGTTACATAAGATTCTAACTTTGCACCACGTTCATAGAAATGGTTAGACAGAGCTAAACGCTCTGAACCAGTGTCTGATTGTGAAATTGCAAAGCCATCATTGTAATTGTATAAAAAGCTTGCTCGATGGGAATCATTAATATTCCAATCTAACTTCACTAAGATTTTTTCATCTTCAACAGGCATACTTGGGATTAAAGAACCTGGATCGTATGCATAGTTATCAATCGCTATTTGTGTTACTCGATCAATAGTCGCTTGATCTATACGACCATTTACAAAAGGTGAGTACTCAAAAATTTCTGCGCCTTCTAATTTTTCGTATGATGTAAATAGGAATAACTTATCTTCTATAAGAGGAAGACCTACATTAAAGCCATAACGTTTTTCTGAGTAATCGCCTAGATCCTGCTTATTACCTTTAATTGAATCTCCAGACAGTGAGTCATTAGTGTAATCATAGAAGAAACCACCAGTAAGTTCATTTGTACCAGATTTAGTTACTGCATTGATGTTACATGATGTAAAGCCACCGTACTGAACATCAAATGGAGCAAGCTCTACTGCAACTTGAGCGATAGAATCAAAAGAAAAAGGGATTCTTTCTGTAGGGTAACCACTTGAATTTAAACCAAAGTTATCGTTCATGCGAACGCCATCAAGGGTTAGGCTGTTAAATCGAGGGTTACCACCACCACAATTAATCGCGCCAGCATTTGTTTCGTCAATGTAAATTCGAGGGTCTGCTCGGATTATATCTTTTAAATCGCGATTGATGGCTGGTTTGTTTTCTAAATCACTTAATGAAAATGTTGACGCAGGGCCTGTACCACCAGATTGAGAACTAATAGGTGCACCTGTTACAACAATTTGCTCCATTTGTTCTGAACTCAAAGCAACAGTAACTGGATAGGTTTGACCTAGTGTTAAATAAATATTTTCAAGCTCAGTATCTTGAAATTTATCTGAGTCTACAATTATTTTGTATGGACCACCAACACGTAACCCTTTAGATGAAAAGCTACCAGCTTCATTCACTGTTGTCGTTTTAGTTGAACCTGATGGGACGTGTATAACTGTAATTTTAGTACCGACCGCAGGACTACCATTTGGCCCTGTAATTTGACCTTTTACAGATGATGACGTTTCGTTAGCCATTGCAGCGCCACTCACACCAACACATGCTGCTATAGCAAGTGAAAGAGCTGTTTTGCGTAATTGAGTTTTCATTTAATTTTCCCGTGTAGTTATTAATTAAATTTTTATATTTTTATTTTAAATTTTGCAAAATAAACAGTTTAAGTTCATTTTTCAAAATCCGTTACTAGTGTACCTTATTTATTCGTTACAAATAAAATACAACTGCAATATATTTTTAATAAATAGTAATATATTTGTCTATTTGAGTGCTTTTTTTGAGCAATAACTCTATTTCGGGATATATACTACGTGGGGTTTATGACAAAAATGTGAAATTGTAGCGTGGAATATAAAAACCCATTACAAATTTGCAATGGGTTTATTGTAACTTACAAATAACTTAACAAGTTATTGATGTAGAGTTTTTAAGGCTTAAAACTTGTAGCTAATACCAATTTTAGCCTGCCATGCAGAAGAACTAGTTACATACTGGCTATAGTTACGAACGTCAGCACCGTCGTGTCGAGGGTCAATTTTGTAACGACCATCAGCATCTAAACCTTCAAAGTCATATACGGCTTGGTCAGAAAAGCCTAAACGTTTTTCAACACCCCAATCGCTATTTAATAAGTTTGCAAAGTTATCAACCATGAAATAAATTTCACCGCTGTGACCTTCAGCAAAGCCAGGTATTTCTTGTTTGATACTTACATCCATAGTAGTTACCCAAGGTTGAGTGCCTGAGTTACGACCTAAAATTTCACCACGCTCTGATATACCAGCACGATTTAGAAGCGTTTCTAATTCATTCCAAGATAAACCAGACTCATCCCAGTTTACATTTGGATCATCAGCACCTGTAGGTATATAAGCTAAGTAAGCTGAGCTACTATCAAAGTCTTTAGTATCACCTAAGCCGCGCTCTTGGTACATACCCATAGTGTAGCTAAAAGGGCGGCCCGAACGACGTTCAAAAAATACGTTAAACTTAGTTGCGTAGCCACTAAAAAATTCAGTGTTATAAGCCAAATTAACTTTAAAGCTGTGCTCTACTTCGTAAGAACCACGGTCAGCAAAATCTTCATTGCGATTACGTGTAATGTTGTACTGATAATTACTTTGTGCACGTGAAGAAGAACCAGAAGATGCTTCAGTTACGTCTTGGTGTGCGTAGCTTGCTGAAACGTAAAGACCATTTTCGAACTCTTTTGCAAGACCCGTTGAGATAATAATTGAACGGCCATCGTCAGATGAGTTAGTCATTGCAATATCAAAGTTTTGATCAAGGTCACCGCTATAAATACTTTCGTTGATTACACGCTCACCATCGGCAGCTAAACCAACAGGTTGGATAGCCGTGTTATGCCATACAGCTTCGTTCTCTTTCTTATGGTAAGCAATTTCAGCTTGCCATTTAAATCCATCGCCAAGCAATTCTGAGTCAAACTCATACTCAAAACCAACTTGAGCACGAATACTTGAAGGTAATTTAAAGTCAGGGTCAATGTAGTTTGTGCTACCAGTACCTTGCACTAACGAATTTTTAATTGCGTCAGGCACTTGTGTAATATCAGCCTGGTTGTTTGCATAATAGTTGTTAACGAAGTTTTCTGTCGGTTCAACAATTGTAATACCATCATTTTGGAATGAGTTGTTATACCAAACATTTGGAATGCCACCTTGGAAGCGACCTATGCCACCGTTGATGGTTAATGCTTCAGTTGCATAATATTTAAAGCCTATACGTGGTAGGAAAATATCTAAGCCATCAAGATTTTCTTGGTTATTGAAGTCATCAACTCCATATAATGCGCTGTAAGCATTAACAAAATTTTCATTACGTGTTGGTTTATCATCTGATGATAAACGCTCATAGCGAATGCCTGCTGTTACTTCTAAATCGTCACCAACGTAAAACGTATCCTCAATGTAAAGCGCTAATTGGTTGCGCGTGGCATCATAAGCGGTGTCATTTGGATTGTTTGTAAATGCGTTACTGTAAGAAAAATCGTAAGTGCCGTCGTAGTTGCCAACTTCACGGTTTTCGAAGCCTTCAAAGTTATCAAACTCCCAAGAGCCTAATGAATTGGAAGCAAATAAGTTGTATAAGTTTAACGACTCATACTGCATACCAAAGTTAATCTCATGGTCATCCATTAAATAAGTTGCATCAAACGTGAGTGTTAAGTTTTCAGTTGATGCGCTATTTGCATGGCGGAATTCGTCGGTACCAAACTCGTAAGCAGGACCACGATAGTATTCTTCAACTTTAACGAAACCGATGTCAGAATTTGTTAAGCTTCTAGATGAAACATCTTTATAAGCTATACCAATTTCAGTTGAGAAGTTTTCATTCCAGTCTGAGTATAATTTAGTCGCAAAATTATTAAATTTAGTGGCGTAAGTGTAACGGCTTGACGCTAAGCTTACAGTGCTTCCGCCAGTACCAACATTTGTTTCGTCTTTGTCATCTTGCCATTGGTAAGTAAAATCTAGACGGTGGGCATCATTAATGTTCCAGCTTAATTTAACAAGTAATGACTCGTTTGTATCTTTAGGATCGCCACCTAAAGAGTCAGTTAATCCATATTCATTACTTAAAATGTTAAGAAAATTATTGTAATTATCTTCTGTTACGTCGTACTCGTTCGTTGCGCCTGAACCTTCAAAACCATAATCCAAATCAAGTTCACTTGTCCACTTGTTGTAGTTTACAAAATAAAACAAAGTGTCGTCGATCAACGGTCCGCCAACATTAAAACCATAACGTTTCTCAGTTTGGATTGGCTCAACTTTTTCAATAACATATGTACGATGACCATCTTCATCTAAAGCCGGTCGGCCATCAGTATAAACTTGAGAAATACTGTCTACATCGCCTGCAATATCAGGAGTTGATGTTTCATAAAAACCAGAAAACTTAAATTCGTTCGTACCTGATTTTGTTACCGCATTAATGGTACCGCCGCCAAAGTTACCTTTAGAAGCTGAAAATGGAGATACATCAACAGAAATTTGTTCAATAGCATCAAGTGCAACTGGAGGCTGTGAAGTTGGGTAACCACCGTAACTTAAGCCAAAATCATCGTTTTGGCCGATGCCATCAACAGTTAAACCATTTGATCGAGGGTTACTACCTGCAAACGTTAGCTCGCCATTACCGTTAATACTCGCAAGTGGGTTTAAACGCGCAATATCTTTAATATCGCGATTAAAGCTTGGCATATTTTCAATAGTGTCAGAGCCAAATGTACTGCTAGAGCCACCTGATTGTTGAACGATTTTATAACCAGACACTTCAATCTTTTCGATGTTTCGTGGAGCAAGCTGCGAGCTTAAACGGTAAGTTTCACCAAGGTTCAAGTAGATATTTTCAACAGTGGTATCGTTAAAGGTATCAGAATCGATGATAACCATGTAAGGACCACCTACACGTAAGCCGTTGGCTATGAAAGTACCACTTTCGTTTGTAGTTAGTTCGCTAATAGTTCCCGTTGGTTGGTGAACTACTTTAATTTTAACGTTTGCAGCACTGCCACCTGAAGGCGTCGTAATTTTACCACGCATTGCAGAAGAAGTATCAGCAGCCATTGCGCTTGTAGAAACACCTAGCGCTAAAATTATAGCACCAGTTAATTTCGAAAGACGAAGCTTAGTCATAATGTTGATTTCCCGTGTTATTAATGTCAAATTTATAGTTTTAAATATACTTATAAGAACCAAGCTAATGGGCCTTATTAAGCTTTGCAGTATTTAAATTATGTATTGCTTGTTAATCATATTTCTTTGATTTTACTTTTCTAGTATTACATTAATATGAAATACATCTAGTTAGTTTGCTTCTTTTCAAAAGCTAAAGCTGTTTCTAACTCTTTTGCAGAAGGGTCAAATAAGGCATTTAATAATCCTGCTAATCGAATACCCGCTTGCTGTAAGCGCGTTTTTATAATTGGAGTATTGTTATATATGTAGCTATAACCAATTTCGTTGTTGGTATATTTATAAATTTTTGTGGCTAAATTATGAGATTCTTCAACCCATGTCATAGGTGAGCTTTGTAAATACTGTGCAATTAACTCGCTGTTATTTGTATCAATAAATTGTGCGTACTCAGTGAACGACAAGTTTTCGTTTTCAACTAGCTTTGTATCCCAAAGGCTATGAAGATTTGTTTCTTCGTTAAAAAATGAAACCTTAATACGGTTACCACCTCTGTCTTCACCTCTACCTGCATGAAATGGTTGATGGCTATCACCTACTAAATGCACTAAAAAACGCAAACTGAACTGTTTAGCATCTAAGGTACTGTTGGTATCTGTAAGTGTTTGCATTGAGTAATGAATACCTTCAAGGATATTACTTACAGATTCTTTATTTTTAGTGTGATCGTGATTGAAGCTGAAAGATTTTCCTGGTGCTGCATTAATATAATGCCAACGAGATGATTTCTTTTGCCAAAACTCGCCAGGAGCAGAGCGCATTTCATCAGGCCACGTTGATATTTGAGCTAGTGACTCACCATCTAAATAAGGTTTAATTGCTGCTTTAGTTGTTTCGCTTATATGAGATTGTGCAATCTGCCCGACAATACGATGGCCATTTTGACCCCAAGCATGTGAGTCGGTGCTTGTGAATATAGCACTAACCAAAAGTGCAGAGGATATCGAGTACTTTAAACTGTTATGCATTAGAACTTCCTAAATGAATATTTCATGGCGTTGCTATAGGCTAATGCGGTCAATTGTCCTTACTTTTGGTGTCGATAGGAAGGACTCATTAAAATTCATAGTTTCTTATTTACATTACTTTTAAATCAATAGGTTATACTTGATAGGTAAAATTACTTGTTGTAATAAGTAAGTAAAATTGTTCAAATGCACTATATAATCTTTTTTTTGAGTAGCATTGCTTTGAATTTTAAAAATATCATGTTGCACAAGATGTTAATTGTTATACTTTTGTTTCTATTATTGGTCGTTACATGGGTTTTCGGTCAAGTTAGTGTACACAACGATGATTTACATTTTCCAGTTATGATTGAAACCTCAACAGAATGTCAAACAACTGCAACAAGTAATAAAGACCAGCTAATTGTTTTTACGCAATCAAAAAAAATAGCTAAGTTATTAACACAAAAGTTATGCTCTGATAACGTGGTGGCTAAGCAATATGGCTCTGTAAAAGGGTATTGGGGGTATAGAACGGCAGACAGCTTTGAGTTTGTGGGTAAAGGAATTGCTGACTTAATTTTGGCTAAAAACAATATTATGGCAGCCTTTAAAGCAGAGTCGACCTATAACTACCAGCCCGTTGTTGGTTTTTCTGACTATACGGCTTTTTTTATATCTTCTAAAGAAAAACCTCGAGTCACTAAACAATACTTTTTAGATAAGCGCATAGGTTTGCTTGATTATCCGACCAGCCGGTCAGGGCATATTTTACCAAAGCAAACGTTTAAAGAGTTGGATATTAATTTAGCCAATTTGAAAATCACTTATGCTAGCTCTCATAACGAATTACGTGATTTACTCGCTAATGGAAAAGTAGATATTATTGCTTCGTTTTGGAAAGAGAGCGACGAAAAACGCTTTTCAAAAAACTATATTACGCCATTGAGTAATAATATTTCTGGAACAAGATGGTATTTAAAAATGCAGCAAAACAACACAGATTTATTATGCGCAGTGCAGGAAAATTTGCTTGATATGTCTAAAGATCAAAGTTTGCATTACTATCAAAACGTCCAGCCATTTTGGCGCTGTGGCGCCAGCTCAGTAGGCTTAAAAGAGGAGGTTGGTGATGAGTAAGTATAAGCAATTACTTGTTATTATAAGTTTGTTTTTTATTTTGTCGTCTGTCTTTTATATTTCTGTAACTCAAAAAAGCCAGCAAGTAGCTAAACAAAAAATTATGCAGATCGAGAGGCAAATAGCACTAGATTTACCCTTACTTGATTTATCAAATGAGCTGCTTAAACACTCAGGCAATAAAGACGCGGTTAATAGCTACATTAAAATCTTAAATAGCTACATCAATTCGGATGATCTTAGGGTTGTTACTATTGCACCCAAAAGCGAAATAGTAACACCAATTAAGCACAACCAAACAATACGTAGTTTGAGTACAAACAGCGGGTTTGTATTAGTTGTACTTAGCGTTAAATACACTCATTTTACGTTGAGTCATATTATTTATTATTTAATGTTTTTTATTTTAAGTGTGTTGGTTAGCTTTTGGGTAAAGTTTGCGTTTATTAAACAAAGCAATAAGCAGTTTAATAATGCACAGCATCAATCAATTGCAGAGTCTACGCCGCTGATACTTATTGTTGACCTTAACGATAAAACATTATCAAGTAGTTGTAATTCAGAACAAAAAATGTGTTTAGCCAATAAGCCATTGTGCTTTTATTTAGCACTTGTAGAGTATTGTACAAATAATGATGATGTAACGCTTAGTCATAATAAAGATGTGCCAGAGGAGCTGCTAGAGCTTGCTAACAAGTATTTTTATAGGTTGATCGAACTCGGCCATACGGTTAGAAAAAGGCCTAATTTTAATAATAGTCTTGAAAAAACCTTAAGTGAAATACGTGCGGCATTAGATGAAATACTCAGCGAATATCCTGAAGAAAAAGAGTTATATTACCCACCTAAAGCATACGGGGAGGGTTCTCGCTCTCGTCTGCATAGTTATGGGCTGGCAAATATTAAAAAGGGCAGTATTGAAATAATAGGAAAGTAACAAGGTTACTTTCCTATTATTAGAGGCTATTTAGGAGTAAATTCAGCCGTTTTAAGAGGGCTGTTTTTTGATATAAAGTCTTGAAGTGCCTGGGCATCTGTTTCGTCTGTACTAATAAAGCCTTTTTTATTTGTAAGCGTAGGATAGCCATCGCCGCCTGATGCGTTATAGCTATTTAGACTCATACGGTACGTTTTATTTTTATTCAAAGGTTGTCCATTAATAACCACATTAACTAGCTGGCCATTTTTACGTTCAAACGATAGTTTATGATACTGCAAATAAGCACCTGCATCCGGTGGGAAGCTCGTTACTGTATTTAAATAGTCCCATAAATCACTGCCTTGCCAATCCATATAAGTAATACGATTTTTGAAAGGATGTACTTTTAAAATATCTTTATAGCTCACTTCACCAGCCTCTATTGAGCTGCGAATACCACCACCACTTATTAGTCCAAAGTCTGCACCCACTACATCCATTTGAGCTTGAATAATTACGCGTGCAAGATTTGTTTGTTGGTAGCGAACTTTGTTTCTGTCACCTTCTAAGCGAGCATCTACTTCACCTATAGTACCTTCAATTTGTTTAGCGCCTTTAGCTTGGTATACCGCTAAATAAGATTCAAGTTTTGAGTCTGGTTTAATGTACTCGTTTGCTAATACTTCTTTAGTTGAGCCATCAGCTTGTACTTTATCTACATACAAATTAACTGGCATCAGTTTGTAGTCTAGTAACGTTAATTTTCCGTTTTCAAGCTTAAACTCAGCTTTACCGACATACTTACCCCATTCATGGGCTTGCATAATGTAAGTACCGTTTTGTTGGTCTGGTTTACAGGCAAGACCTGGTTTAAAGCTATCGTCATTTACATTTGTATCGCTCATACATACAGGTTCTTGAGAGTGGCCACCAATGATCATATCAAGGGTGTTTGCAGGAAGTGAGCGAGCAAGTGTTACATCACCGGGTGCGTTAATACCAAAGCTAGCATCAACATAATGACCCATATGAGTCAGGGCGATTGTAATGTCAGGGTTATACTTAGCTTTTATTTCTTTAGCTAGTTTTGCTGTAACGTCAACAGGGTCTTTAAACTCTAAGTGCCCAATATACTGAGGATTACCAATTTTAGCTGTGTCGGTTGTTGTTAAACCAATAACAGCAATAGTTAATCCATTCTTTTTGAATATTTTGTAGCTATCAAACGCGTGTTCGCCTGACTCTTTTTCAAATATATTGGCTGATAGAAAAGGAAAATCCACCCATTTTTGCTGTTGCTTTAAAACATCAATAGGGTTGTCGAATTCGTGATTACCTAATGCCATTGCATCGTAACCAATCAAAGACATACCTTTAAAGTCAGGCTCTGCTTTTTGTAAGTCTGACTCAGGAATGCCAGTATTAATATCACCACCAGAGAGAAGTAGTACTGCATGACCTTGCTTTTGAGCTTTATTGCGTAAAGAGTCAATTAACGTTTTGCGAGCGGCCATACCGTATTCGCCTTTTTCGTTTTGCCAAAAACGCCCGTGGTTATCGTTAGTGTGAAGTACAGTAAGATATTGAGTTGCAGGAGAGTTACTTACACTTGAGTCGGTTGTAGCCGATGTACACCCAAGTACGCTTAAAAAAACTGAAAATAAAATAATTATTCGCATAAAATACCTGTCTATTAAGGCCCACTTAATTTATTGAGTGGCTAGTTTAAACTAGTTTTATGCGAAAAAAACGTACTTATTTACATTTCATCTTAATTACGGCTTGTCGCAGCAGTTTCTCTGCGCTTTAACTCTTTACTCGCATATTCAGATTTTTCATGATTTGCTGCAATCATCCACGTTAAAAAGCTGGCGGGTAGCTTTGTGTAAGCTTCGCCTCTGTGTAAACCAAAGTCACAAATAGTGTGTTGTGTGTTTGACATTATTATTACCAGTGTTTTTTATTTTGTTTGATAGTAACAAAAGTACACACAGGGGAAAGATGATTTAGTTTTAGCTGTTTTGATTTATATAACTTAAAAGAATATAGCTAAAACAGCTAAAACAATGTAATTAAAATGTTATCGATGTGGTCTGATTTGTATCAATATGCAATTT
This sequence comes from Pseudoalteromonas sp. SWYJZ12, assembly GCF_015864395.1. Lineage (NCBI taxonomy): Bacteria > Pseudomonadati > Pseudomonadota > Gammaproteobacteria > Alteromonadales > Pseudoalteromonadaceae > Pseudoalteromonas > Pseudoalteromonas sp. SWYJZ12. The sequence goes on along the minus strand of NZ_JADYXH010000001.1, from coordinate 489,683 downwards.
GCTCTCGATTTATTCAGTGAGTAATAATAACCTGCCTGTATATTAACAAAACATTTAAGTAATTATAACAATAGGAGTTAAATATGAAGAAGTTTTTCCTTGGTTCACTATTGGCAGCAGCTAGCTTTAGTAGCACTGCAACTATCGTTGAAATGAAAACTAGCCAAGGTATTATTGTGATTAATTTATTTGATCAAGACACGCCTAAAACAGTTGAAAATTTTTTAAGTTACGTTGATGATGAGTCTTATAATCAAACCGTGATCCACCGTTCACTGAGTGACTTTGTTATTCAAGGTGGGGGTTTTACTTTTTCTGACGACTTTGATCCAATTACTACTAAGCCTGCCATTATTAATGAACCTGTATTTTCAAATGTTAAAGGTACTATTGCAATGGCGAAAGTAGATGGCGATCCTAATAGTGCCACAAGCCAATGGTTTTTTAATATTGTGGATAACAGTGTTGGCAGTGCTCAATTAGACACACAAAATGGGGGTTTTACTGTATTTGGACAAATAACAGAGGCAAGCCAATCAACGTTAGATAAAATTGCAGCATTAGTACACTGTGGCGAAACACCCGTTGTTGGTATTACTGCTGAACAATGTGCAAGCACTGATGTAACAATTAGCAGTGCTAATTTAGTGACTATTCAAAACGTGGCGGTAATGGATGATGATCCTAATTCAGCCGCAGCTCTTACTGTTACTGAAAATACGCTAATTGATTCTAACTCATCAACAGATTCAGGTAGCAGTTCTGGCGGCGGGTTAATTTGGCTGTTAGGTGCTTTTTTACTTGCTGTACCTCGTTTAAAACGTGCTAAATAGTTAAAATTAACGGTAATGTGGATGGCGTAAACCAGCCGCCCACATTATTATTAAACTTTGCTGTTTAAAGTAATACTCGCCAAACCATCGCAAGCCAAATTGAAAACACACAAGCACAACCTAGTAAAAACACTTTAAAACGTGCTCGTACGTTATTTTCACCTAAATGAATAACACTATGCATAATACGTGTTGCTACAAATAAACAGGCCAGTATAGCCACAAGTGTACTGGCGCTATTTAGCTGTAGTGCAAGTAAACACCCCGCGTAAAAAAGCACAGGTATTTCAAACTGATTTGAAAAGTTTCTATCTGCAACCCTAATAGTGTCGCCAGCCTTATCTAATTGCATTGTTTTAAAATCGCTTAAATCTAATTGTTTGTTTTTAGCTGCTGCAAAGCGCCTTTTACCCATAATGAGCATGACAACCAGTGAAAGCGTAACTTGTGCAAACATGGCAAGTATGATGATTTTTTCCATTGTTTTTCCTTATTATTATTTAGAGTTTGTGTATCTTTTGATATTGAATGATTTTTAATCTCGAAAGTTGGCAGACTCGCAACTAATAGCCGATTATGAAGACATTTTTCACAATGTGTTACACAAAATAGCGTTATTTTGTAGAAAGTTATTAATTGAAAATGTTAGTTTAGCTTAACTATATTGCTTTGAATTGGCGCATGCTATTTTGCGCAATACTTTTTAATGGAAAACAAAAATGAAAAAGATTATTGGTTTTAGTGCTATCGCACTTGCGGTTTTAAGTGGTTGTTCAAATACAGCTTCGGTTTCTGTGGCGCCTCCGGCCTCTTTATTATCAGACACGTTAGTTTTAAGTCCTAACGATAACCGCGAATATAAAACACTTAAATTAGCAAACGACATTGAAGTTATTTTAGTGTCTGATCCTGGTGCTGAAAAGTCAGCAGCGGCACTAAGTGTAGGTGTAGGTTTACTACACGACCCGATGTCGCAACAGGGTATGGCGCATTATTTAGAACACATGCTGTTTTTAGGCACTGATCGTTACCCAGATACAAAAGGGTATTCTGATTTTATGACCAAAAATGGTGGCGCGCACAATGCGTATACTTGGCTCGATATTACTAATTACATGTTTAAAATTAATAACGACGCGTTTGATGAAGGGCTAGACCGTTTTGCCGACTTTTTTAAAGCACCTAAATTATACCCTGAATACACAGACAAAGAAAAAAATGCAGTAAACGCAGAGTGGTCAATGCGTCGCGAAATGGACTTTTTTGGTCAATTTAAACTAGCGCGTAAAATGATGGGCGATCACCCAGCTAATCGCTTTTTAATTGGTAATCTAGAAACACTTGGTGATAAAGAAAACAGTTCGCTTCATAAAGAAACGGTTGATTTTTATAATAAATATTATTCTTCAAATGTCATGAAAGTAGCGCTTATTTCTAATTTATCTATTGCTGAAATGGAGCAAAAAGCACAAAAATACTTTGCTGATATAAAAAATAAAAACATAGAAAAACCAACAGTAACTGCAAAACTTGATTTTGATAACGCTGGCGGAAAACGCGTGTTTTATGCACCAAATGAAGATGTAAAACAGCTACAACTTGATTTCACCATTGCTAATAATAATAGCGAATTTGCCCTTAAACCAAACCGATTTGTAGCGTATTTACTAAGTAATGAAATGCCGGGCAGCCCAGCGCAATTGCTTCGTGACAAAGGGTGGGTATCTCAGTTGTCAGCTTCAACTGCACCAAATCAATATGGTAACTACGGGTCATTAAACGTAAACGCAGAGCTTACAGATGAAGGCATGAAAAATCGTGACGAAATAGTTGCGACTATTATGCAGTACATCGATTTAATTAAAAAAGAGGGCGTTGATAGCAAGTACTTCAACGAAATTCGTACATCACTAAATAACCAATTTAAGTTTTTAGAAAAAGGTGATGAGTTTAATTATGTAAGTTCACTTACGCAAAGCATGCAAGACTATCCGTTAAATCACGCTATTAATGCACCTTACTATTATGCAAAATTTGACGCTGATGCTGTAAATAAAGTACTTGAGCAGTTAAATGCCGATACTCTTCGTATTTGGTATGTATCGCAGCAAGAAGAGACTGACTCGCAACTACACTTTTACGACGGCAAATACCGCATTAGTGATATTAGCGATGATGAAATTGCCAGCTGGAAAAAACCAAGCGAATTTAAGTTAGCACTACCAACTGTAAACAATTTATTGCCTGAAAATTTTGTAATAAAAACGCAAGCATTTAAAGAGCAAAAACACCCTGAGCTTGCTTACGATAAAAATGGTGTAAAAGTATGGCGCCAAGCAAGTCAAAAATTTGCAGAGCAGCCAAAAGGGCTTGTCGAAGTTTATATAAATACTCAACCCGGTTTGAACGATATTAAAGCAGAAGTCCTTTATTCTGTTTGGGCTGATTTATATAATATTCAACAAAGTCAGTTAAGTACCGAAGCAGCAATCGCCGGTATGAGCGTAAGCTTAGCACCGAGTAATGGTCTTGTTTTATCTATGAGTGGCTTTACAGATAAGCAAGATGTATTGCTTAAACAAGCTTTAACCGGATTAAAAGCCGATGAAACAGCACAAGCATTTAGCCAAGCAGTTGATCGCTTTAAACGTAATTTACTAAACCAACAAAAACAGTTTCCGTATGCACAAGCATTTGGCGAGTATTCAAAACTAACCCGTACAGGTGGTTTTGATACAGACGCACTTATTAAAGCCGCTGACTCACTGAGTGTTGCCGACTTAGCACAATTAAAAACAGCTACGTTTGCACAAAACGATTTACGCGTATTTAGTTACGGTAACTACAATCAGCAAGATATAGACGCGATTGCAGACGAATTAAGTGCAACATTACCAAGCAACCATAAACGCAGTGAATTTGCGCGAAGCAAAGCATGGTTGCCACAACCGGGCGAAACGCTGGTACTGCAAAAAGATATTGATGTAGCCGATGTAGCGGTGGTTGATATGACCGTTCACCCTGTTGCGGGTTACAAACAAAAAGCAGAAGCGGCTGTATTACAAAGCCACTTTAGAACAGTTGCGTTTGATAAAATGCGTACTGAGGAGCAACTTGCATACGCAGTAGGTGCATTAGCTCGCCCAATCGAGGATTACTCAGCAATTGGTTTGTATATTCAAACACCGGTTAAAGGTCCTAAAGAAATACAAGCTCGTTTTGATAAGTTTAAAAAAGAATACGCAGTTGAACTTGATAACATGAGCGAAGAGACTTTTGAGCAGCTTAAAAATTCAACCCTAGTATCGCTTAAAGAGCAGCCTAAAAACTTAAGTGACGAAATGAGCCCACTTATAAACGATTGGTACCGTGAAAATTTTACCTTTGATTCTAAGCAAAAGCTGATTGATGAAGTTGAAAAAGTAACGCTTGCAGATATAAAAGACTACTACAAGCAAACAATGCTTAATCCTAATGCGGCACGTTTAAATGTGCAATTACGTGGTACTAAGTTTATAGAAAGTGACTTTGCCGATTTACCAAATCAAACTAAAATCACAACGCTTGATGCCTATTACAATGGTATTAAACTACAAAAATAAGCTTTATTTATACAGCTAAAAATAAACCCCAATGTATTGCTACATTGGGGTTTTTATTTAAGCAAATTTAAGCCATTATTAAAAAGCCTATAACAGCTAATGCCGCAGCAATTAGCGTGTAAGGCAATTGTGTAACGGCATGGCTCATTAAATTACAACCAGAGCCTTGCGCTGCGAGTACGGTTGAATCTGAGTAAAAACACGCTTGGCTACCAAAAGAAGAAGCCGATAATAGCGCACCAATGACCAGTGGTATGTTTGCATCAACCGCATTTGCCAGTGGCATAACAATCGGAATTGATACAGCAAAAATACCCCAACTAGACCCTGTTGCAAACGCTAAAATAGCCATTGAAATAAATACCACGGCTGGTAAATATGCAGCAGTCATATAAGGGCTTAAGCTGCCAATAACAAACTGAGGTAAACCAATTAAGTCGCATACATCTTTAAATATAAACGCAGCTATAACAGTACCAATAGCGGGGATCATACTTTTAAAGCCATCAAGCATGCGCTCAATCATTTCACTTACGCTCATTAATTTTTGTAGCGCATAAAACGGGAGAGTGACCGCCATTGTTGCTAGTAAGCCTTTGTATACGTCTATTTCAAAGTAAACAGTAAATGCAACCAGTAAAATAATCGGCACCAAAAAGTTACGTAATTTACCTTTAGGATCAGCATCTTCAAAGTTTTCTTCAGCTGCTTTTACTGCATATTCATCCGCTGTTTGAACGTCATTGTATTGAGCAGGGTCGACTTGAGCTTGCTCAATTTGCGCCATTTGTTCTGCTTTTTTCATCGGACCAATTGCAGGAATAACACCTAGTACAACAAGTAAAACAACAAGCACTGCAAACCACGCGTAAAACATGTACGGAATAGCTTGAATATAAACAGCAATACCTTTGCCTTCTTCAGCAATACCGTTATCTACCAATAAGCCACCAAAAAATACCGCCCAAGTAGATAAAGGAACAAGTACACAGATTGGTGCAGCAGTAGAGTCAACAACATAGGCAAGCATTTCACGGCTAACTTTAAATTTATCGGTAATGCGTTTCATGGTTTCACCCACGGTAAGCGCATTTAAGTAGTCATCAATAAAAATAACCACACCTAAACAAAAGGTCATAAACAACGATGAACGCTTACCTTTAGTGTATTTAAGGGCTAGCTTGCCAAAAGCTGATGCGCCACCTGTGCGCACTAACAGTGCGATTAAAGCGCCAAAACCGCCACATACAAGTATTAGCCAGCCGATGGTTTCGTCTGTCATTACTTTTAGCGATGTACTCGCAAAGTTAGTAAGTACCTGTGCAGGATCGGCTATAACTAAACCAACTAAAGCACCAATAAGTAAAGATAAAATAGGGCGGCGTAATACAACAGCCAATACAACCACCACTAACGGTGGTAGTAAACTCAACGCAGAAGGTTCAAGCATTTAAGTATTCACAAAATTAAAAGCATGTATAAAAATTACAATAGTATTAATTTTTAAACTGCTTATACAAAAACAAAGAAGATGATAAGTTTGTTGTAAAATCACCTTCCAAGTCACTGCTTTTGTACGCGAGGGAGGGACACATAAACAGTTATGTTAAATAGCGGCTTAAGTGAAACGCGTTGGCTTTGGCGCCAGACGGTGCAAGGAGTGCAAACCGCTATTGTTGTGCCTGTAAAAACATCGGCGCAAAAATAATCCGCTTTTTAATTTCAGTCAACAAAAAGTTACATGCAAAACAAAGTTTTTTAGAGGAGCTTACATTGAACGCTGTATTTAAAACAAATCGACTGTTGTTGCGCCATGCAAATGAGCTTGATGCAGCTATTTTACTTAAGCTAGTTAATCAGGCGAGTTTCATAGAGCATATTGGTGATAAAGCAATCTATACCCTTGATGATGCCAAGTCGTACATCAATCAGTCATTTATTGCTTCTCATGTACGCCAAGGCTTTGGGCCTTACATTATTACTTTGCATAATGCTGTAGTGGTTGGCGTTGTTGGGTTTTATAAACGCGCCGCGTTACTGCAACCTGATTTAGGTTTTGCACTTGTAAGCGGTTTTGAAAAAAAGGGTTATGTTTTTGAAGCGGCCAGCGCACTTTTGCAACATAAGCATGAATTTGGAATTACAAAACTGTGTGCAATAACATCACCAGATAATAGGGCATCGCAGAATGTGTTGTTAAAATTGGGCTTTAAAATAAAGGGCAAGGCGGTTATCAATGATGATAAAACCGCCGTAATTATATTTTCACTTAATGATTAAAGTCTTGCTTGTTCTATTTGTTTTGCAACATTTAGGTTTATATTTAGCCATGTTGCTTCAAGCGTTGAAACTAAACCGTCGTATCCATCATCATCTATAGGTACTAGGTTTGAAAAATTATGAATACTTATAAGACGTCGGCCTGTTTCAGGGTGTGTGTAATATAAACGCCAAAGCCCTGAAATATCAGCGTTACCTTCCATATCGCCATTAAAGTGGTGAATTTCGTATTCAAGCTCATAAAACGTTTGCTGATCGAGTTCGGTAATGACCGGTAAGCCCTTTATTACCATCCAATTTGGCATAGCATTAAAAAGAGTTTGCTGGGCTGTTGCAGTGAGCATTACATCCGGCGATTCGCCCCACAGGTTGTAATTTGCGGCATGAATTTGGTTGCTATCTATTTTCATAGCAATACCTAAATTATTTAAAGCACCTCTAAGTACAACTGTTTGTATTCTTAATTGTGCGTCTGTGTCTGTCACATTTCGAGACGAGGCACCAATAGGCTGCTCAAACTGGTAATACTGTGTCGCAGTTTGTATTGATGAACTACAACCTGCCAATAGTAATAATAAACTTGCAGTTAAAAATAACGATTTCATTATTGCTTCCTTGGTTTTGGATCTGCTGGTAATGATTTATCAAAAATTAGCATATTAGGTTGCTCGTTTAATCCGCGAGTTAGAGGCTGTAGGCCCTCACTTAAACGTTTAAACTCTTTTAATGTTTGCTGTATTTGATGATGAAGTTCAGAACCTGCTTGGTAACTGGCCATGGTTTTATCAAATTGGCGCATAGTTACTTCAAACTGCTCCATACTTTTTGTCATCTTTTCGAAATTACGATTAAAGTCGCCTGGTAAGTTTTGTGTATCTTTTTGGCTTAGCAGCTCTCGCATTTCATTAGCAAGCGCTCGGTAATCGGTAAATGTGGCTTGCATTTGTTCTAAGCTATCTTCAACTTTTAAGTTATTTACTTTATTAAGTACGTCAGAGACTTGGTCTGCTAATACGGTTATGCCGCTAGAAATACTCGGAAAAACATCATACTGCACAAGTTTACCTAGGTGCGCTTGCGGTGCATCTGGGTATATATCAAAATCAACGTACACTGCACCCGTTAATAAATTACCAGGCTTTAACGAGGCGCGCATACCACTTTCAATCCAGCCTTTTAAACTACCTTGCCAATACTCTTTAGCTGAGGCACTGTCGTGATACAAGCGTCCGTATTCTACTTTTATAAGTACTGGAACCGCCGTATTATGGTTTCTAAAGTGGGCAGGTTTACCGTCAATAATTACATTGGCAGGGGTTTCAACAACAGTACCTACACGCATACCTCTATATTCGACAGGAGCACCTGTGCGTAGTCCTCGAACTGATTGTTCAAATTCAATGAGGTAGTAATCAAAATCGTAAAAGCGCTCTTCTAGCGCTTCTTTATAGCTTTGGCTTAATGAAAAGCTATGCCCATCTTGTGCTATTTCACCCGGGGCCTGTTGCTCAGGTAAGCCAACCGAAATGCCGCCTTTTAAAAGTTTACTTAAAGAGCCCGTATTAATATTGATGCCATCGGCAGATAGGTCAATTTCAATCCCTGCGTTCACCCAAAAAATAGAGTTCATGGTGATGAGATTTTGATAAGGTTCTTTAATAAATACGCCGTACTTCATTGCTTGGTTTTCCCAATCAAAAGTGGCGGTTTCTATTTGACCTATTTTGTAATTTTTGAAAAATATACCAGTACTCACATCAAGCACTTCAGCGTTGTAACTCATTAATTTGAAACGGCCACCTTTCACATCTTTACCAATGAGGGCGGGTTCGTCTTGTAATTTAAAACGCTCTTTTAGCTCTTTACTTTCACCGGGTGAAAACTCTAAATATACACCAGATAATAGCGTGCTCATTCCGCTAATACCCGTTTCATCAATGCGTGGTTTTACGACCCAAATTTTGGCATCATCAGTTAATAAGTTATTGTAGTTTTTGTCTATTTGCGCACGGGCAATAACGCTGTCTTGGGTGTCTGATAGTCGAACATGATCAATTTGACCTATTTTTACACTGCGCACTTTTATTTCAGTCTTACCTGCAATAATGCCCTCAGCTTGTGGCATCTCGATAAAAATTGTAGGGCCTTTATTAGCTTGGTATTGGTATAACATCCACATGCCCACTAACAGCGCAATTGCCGGAATGATCCAGATAGCGGAAATTTTCGGTTCTTTTGTTATTTCGGCAGTTTCGGTCATGCTTTGTTCTCTGATTTTTTGTTTTTAGGGGAATCCCACAACAAGCGTGGGTCAAAGGCATGGGCAGCCATCATTTGGCATATTACCATAACTGTAAAAAATACAATGCCTAATCCTGGTGTTACTGACATTAAATTACCCAGTTGAACTAAGGCAACTAAAATAGCAACCACGAATACATCTATCATCGACCATTTTCCAATAAACTCAGTCAGTTGATAAATTCGGGTATAACTTTTTGTATGTCTATTGGCAGGCCTCGTTACCATAAAGCATAAAAAGCTCAACACAAAAGCTTTAGCAAGTGGCACCACAACGCTGGCTAAAAATATAATAGCGGCAATAGGGTAGGAGCCACTTTTCCAAAGAGTAATAACACCACCAATTAAAGTCGAAGGGGATTCATCCCCAAGACTAGTGGTATGCATAATAGGCAACACATTAGCTGGAATATAACAAACAACAGAGGTAATTAGCCAAGCGGCTGCTTTTTGTACGCTGTAAGGATTTCTAACGTGCGTTTTTGTATGGCAACGCTGACAAATATTACCGGTACATAGTTGATGGCACACATGGCAGGCTTTAATATTTTCATCTATTGCACGTTTAGCATGCTCTGCGCCTTCGAGTACTTTTACAGGCTTTATTTGAGCCCATAAGCGTGGGCGATTTAAGTGAACAAGCGCGGCTATATATAAAATAACAAACCCCACATAAGCCCAAAAACTCGTGCCAAAGCTAATATCAGCCAGCGACATGATTTTAACCATACTAACAAGTACGCCAATTAAAAATATTTCCGACATAATCCAGGGCTCTAACGCAAGGGTGAACTTTAGTAGTCGCCTTGCTATGCCCTCTGGTAATGTTTTTAAAAGCCCAAGATGCAAAGGAATTAAAATAAGAAGCAAACCCATAGGCAGAGCAATAATGCTCAAATCAATAAATAAGCCAAGCAGTTCACTATCGTAATTAAATAAAATTCGAGCGGCGTCGGGCAGAGTAATAGTTTGAGTAATACCACTACTGCTAAAAGAAATAAAAGGGTAAAACATACTGCTCAGCAGCATTAATAGTGCGCTAAAGCTTAGTGCAACTATACGACTATCGTGATTAACATCGGCTTCGCAAAGTTTATGGTGGCAATGTGGGCATATCGCCATTTGTTTTGCGATTATGCGAGGTATATCTATGATCAGATCGCAGCAGGGGCATACAGTTTGCAATTTAATACCAAGCAAGAAGAATATTTCTTCAATTTTGCTATATTTAATACATTAATACAACGCGTTCTGCTATCAAGCTGTTCGTTATATAAAGGAAGCGTGTGAAATATTATTTTTACTACATATTAATGTGGCTCTTTATTTGCTCGAAAAATGCTGTGGCTATTAATAAAGAGCGAGAGGTAATGATCGCTGCGAGCGCATCAATTCCACCCTATGTTTTTGTAAAAACAGACTCGGGTATACACCTAAATTTAATAAAAGCCGCGTTAAAGGCCAATGGATTTGCCAATATTAATGTGCAATATATGTCGAATAAACGCGCTGAGCATCAATTGCATAATAAAGGAGTAGATATACTTTTAAATTATGCTGGAGGAATTAGTGCGGGTATTTATCCAAGTAAAACGGTACTTAGTTATGAAAATGTGGCCATTACACTCAAGCGAAATAAATATAACATTGATAAAATAGAAGGCATGTTTAATAAAAACGTTCTTGCTTTTCAAAATGCAACGGCATATCTGCCTCCTATATTTAAAAGGAATGTTAAACACTTTAGCTCATATCAAGAGGTTATTAATCAAAAAGCGCAGGTAGATAAGCTGTTAAAAGGTTGGGTTGATGTAATTGTGTTAGATAAGCGTATTTTTTACTATTACTACAATCAACATAAATCCCCCGAAGCTGTGCAAATTTACACTTTATTTCCAAAAGCAGATCGACCTGCTTATTTTAATAACCTCGTTTTAGCTACTGAGTTTGATATTGGTTTGGCGCTCATCAAGCAAAATGGTACTTATAAAAGGATTGTTGATGAAGGCCAAACCCATTCATCAATCAAATAAAGCCACTGTTTGACGTGTAAGCGCTATTAGCTCACCCGACTGCGACCATATACAGCCATCTTCTAAACCGTAACCATCTTTTGAATGATGAGTAATTGCTTCAAAGCCAAGCCATTCTCCAGGTGTTAAGTTTGGCTCTTGCACAAATTCTAAATACCACGACATGCTACTTGCAGGAGCGGGTTGTTTAAACATTTGTAAAAGTGTTGGCGGCCATGCATCGGTAAGTGCAATCACATGGGCTTCAGTTATTTGTTCGGGCGTATGTTTAAAGCGCATCCAGCCACCTAAGTGAGAAGTTTCTGCACTACTAAATGGCATAGCACCTTGTTGGGGGCATAAATCAACATGTTGGAAAAATTCAGGCATCTGACCTTTTATAAAAGGTAACGTGTGGCGCTCATCTACTGGCTTTAAACCCAAAGATTTTGAAACAGGCACATTAATACCCGACTCTCTACTTTTAGCAAAACATGCTTGTACAATTACGCACACTTGTTCATTTTGAATCGCTTTGGCAAGTACCTGTGTACTGCTTTTACCTTGGCGCAGTATTTCAACAGACAATGAAAAAGAGGTATCGGCAAGTAATGGCCCTACAAAATTAGTACTGAGTGAAAGTAAGCGACGATCATCCGTTACCTTGCCTCTGATTGCTTGATATAACAGCGCAGCCGAAAGCCCACCAAAAGCAGTTCTGCCCTGACACCAGTTTTCTGGGAATTGCATTGTGCTAGTTGATTGTTCGGTATTGTCTGAATTTCCAATTTTTGAAGCTTGCTGAAGTAATTGTTCAAAATGCATAGAAGATATCCTTTTATAGTGCGATTTAATAAATTTATAACACAATCAAACTAGTCAGACCAGTAATTAAAAGCGACTCCAGCGGTGTAAAAATCATCATTCCTTACAATTATTAGGGTTATTTTGTAAATAAATCATAAAAAATGAATTTTTTTTCATTTTTACAGTTGAAATAAGTTTGGCGCATCCCTATTTACTATGTCATCGAACGTATTAACGAATATTGAAGTTGGAGAAGTTTCATGGGTAAAATTATTGGAATCGATTTAGGTACTACAAACTCTTGTGTTGCAGTACTTGATGGTGGCAAAGCACGTGTTATTGAAAACGCGGAAGGCGATCGCACAACCCCGTCTATTATTGCTTACACGCAAGACGGCGAAACATTAGTAGGTCAATCTGCTAAGCGTCAAGCGGTTACTAACCCGACAAACACATTATTTGCAATTAAGCGTTTAATTGGTCGTCGTTTTGAAGACGAAGAAGTACAACGCGATATCGGCATCATGCCGTTTAAAATTGTTAAAGCTGATAACGGCGATGCATGGGTAGAAGCGGGCGGCGAAAAACGCGCTGCACCACAAATTTCTGCTGAAGTACTGAAAAAAATGAAGAAAACAGCTGAAGACTTCTTAGGTGAAGAAGTAACTGAAGCCGTAATCACAGTACCTGCATACTTTAATGATTCACAACGTCAAGCTACGAAAGATGCTGGTCGTATTGCGGGTCTTGAAGTTAAACGTATTATCAATGAGCCAACGGCTGCGGCACTTGCTTACGGTATGGATAAAAACCGTGGCGAAAACGTAGTTGCAGTATATGACTTAGGTGGCGGTACTTTCGATTTATCAATCATTGAAATTGATGAAGTTGAAGGCGAGCACACTTTTGAAGTACTTGCTACAAACGGCGACACTCACTTAGGTGGTGAAGATTTCGATAACCGCGTAATCAACTACTTAGTAGCTGAATTCAAGAAAGATCAAGGCTTAGACCTTAAAAATGATCCGCTTGCAATGCAACGTGTTAAAGAAGCTGCTGAAAAAGCAAAAATTGAACTTTCATCTGCACAGTCTACAGAAGTAAACCTTCCGTATGTAACTGCTGATGCATCTGGTCCTAAGCACATGAACGTGAAACTAACACGTGCTAAGCTTGAGTCACTAGTTGAAGATTTAGTAACTAAAACAATTGAGCCACTTAAACGTGCACTTGCTGATGCTGATTTATCAGTAAGCGACATCAACGACATTATTCTTGTTGGTGGTCAAACACGTATGCCTTTAGTACAAAAAATCGTTGCAGAGTTCTTCGGTAAAGAGCCTCGTAAAGATGTTAACCCTGATGAAGCAGTAGCCGTAGGCGCAGCGATTCAAGGCGGTGTACTTGCTGGTGACGTTAAAGATGTACTATTACTAGACGTTTCTCCATTATCTCTAGGTATTGAGACAATGGGCTCAGTAATGACTGCATTGATTGAGAAAAACACGACGATTCCTACTAAGAAATCGCAAACGTTCTCAACAGCTGAAGATAATCAATCTGCTGTAACAATTCATGTACTTCAAGGTGAGCGTAAACGTTCAAGCGACAATAAATCTCTAGGTCAATTTAACCTAGAAGGTATTCGTCCAGCACAACGTGGTACACCACAAATCGAAGTAACATTTGATGTTGATGCCGATGGTATCTTACATGTATCTGCGAAAGATAAAGATACAGGTAAAGAGCAAAAGATTACGATTCAAGCATCTTCAGGCTTAAGCGATGACGAAATTGAAGCGATGGTTCGTGATGCAGAAGCACATGCTGAAGACGATAAAAAGTTTGAAGAACTTGTAGCTGCTCGTAACCAAGCTGACGCTTTAGTTCACGGTACACGTAAGCAAATTGAAGAAGCTGGCGATGCATTACCAAACGAAGACAAAGAAGCAATTGAAGCGGCTGTTGTAGATTTAGAAGCTGCAATTAAGAGCGACAATAAAGAAGAGATTGAAGCTAAAACTCAAGCTCTTGCTGAAAAGTCTCAAAAACTAATGGAAATTGCTCAAGCGAAAGCACAGCAAGGTTCAGCAGACGCTGGCGAACAACAGTCAACTAAGCAAGACGACGACGTTGTTGATGCAGAGTTCGAAGAAGTGAAAGACGACAAGTAATTGTTGCTACCGCTTCTCGCTAGCCAAAAACACTTAACTCAGTTAGGTGTTTAGGTTAGGATGAACAATTGAGGCGCGCGAGCAATAGCTTGTCGCGCCTTTTGCATGTATTCAAGGTTTAAAAATTCAATGATAAATCGATGCGATTTATCGGTTTATCCAGCAGCTTACGCTGTAAACAGAAAAGAGTAGTGTGATAGATATGTCAAAACGCGATTATTACGAAGTCCTCGGCGTAAGCAAAGATGCGAGTGAGCGAGACATAAAAAAAGCGTATAAACGCTTAGCGATGAAATATCATCCAGATCGTACCGCAGGCGATAAAGATCTCGAAATAAAATTTAAAGAAGTTAAAGAAGCGTACGAAATTTTAACCGACGATCAAAAACGTCAAATGTATGACCAACATGGTCACGCAGCCTTTGAACAAGGTGGTGGCGGTGGTCACGGTGGTTTTGGTGGCGGACATGGCGACTTTGGTGATGTATTTGGCGATGTATTTGGCGATATTTTTGGTGGCGGCGGTGGTCGACGTCAATCTCGTCAACAACGTGGATCTGATTTACGTTACAACATGGACTTAAGCTTAGAAGAAGCTGTTCGTGGTAAAGAAGTTGAAATTAAAGTACCTACATGGGTTGGTTGTGAGCCATGTGATGGCAGTGGTGCTAAAGCGGGTTCTAAACCTAAAACATGTACTACATGTCATGGTGCTGGCCAAGTGCAAATGCGCCAAGGTTTCTTTGCTGTTCAGCAAACGTGTCCAACGTGTCAGGGACAAGGTCAAATTATTTCAGACCCTTGTAACAGTTGTCATGGACAAGGCCGCGTAGAAAAAACTAAAACGCTTTCAGTTAAAATTCCAGCTGGCGTTGATACAGGCGACCGTATTCGCTTAACGGGTGAAGGCGAAGCCGGAATGCATGGCGCACCATCGGGCGACTTGTATGTGCAAGTATCGGTTCGTGAACATGAAATATTTGTACGTGAAGCGAATAATTTATATTGTGAAGTACCAATTAGCTTTACTACAGCAGGCCTTGGTGGCGAAATTCAGGTGCCAACACTTGATGGTCGTGCAAAACTTAAAATACCGTCTGAAACTCAAACGGGCAAAATGTTCCGTATGCGTGGCAAAGGTGTTAAGTCTGTACGCAGTGGTGCACAAGGCGATCTAATTTGTAAAGTGGTAATCGAAACGCCAGTTAATCTTAACGAGCGTCAACGTGAACTACTTCAAGAGTTAGATGAAAGCATGGGCACAGATAGCTCTAAAAACCGTCCTAAAGAGCAAGGCTTTTTTGACGGTGTTAAAAAGTTTTTTGATGATTTAACTAAATAAATTTAAATTATTATGAACCAAAAAACGACGCTTTTAGCGTCGTTTTTTTTGCTTTAAACTTAATTTTTGTTACTGTGAATAAAAAAGATGAAACAGCATGACACCAGCAATAGATCTACTTAAAAAGCAAAAAAAAACCTTTGAAGTACTCAGTTATGAGCACGATAAGAATAATAGCCACTACGGGCTTGAAGCCGTTGAAAAGTTAAATTTAGACAGTGCACAAGTATTTAAAACCATAGTACTTGAAACACATGAAGGGCAACTGATTGTTGCTGTAACGCCTGTATCTCAACAAGTTAATTTAAAACAGTTAGCTAAATTATGTGGGGCTAAAAAAGTAATTATGGCTGCCCCACAAAAAGTACAAGTTAGTACCGGTTATATTTTAGGAGGGGTGAGTCCGCTTGGACAAAAAAAACGTCTAGCTACGTTTATTCATAGCAGTGCTTCTCTCTTTGACACTATTTATGTGAGCGCCGGAAAAAGAGGCTTAGAAATAGCACTCTCGCCAACTGATTTAGCCTTATTGACCAATGCAAAATTTGGCGATTTATAAATTTTATTTTTATAATTACCTTCTATACCAAAAATTAATTTAAGTAAGGCCATTTGCTCAATCCCCTATTTATAACTACATTGGGAGTATCTTTATACCGTTAATATTTAATACCAAACGGTATTACACTTTTTGTATACGGCTATTTGTATGAACCTTTTAGATGTAGATTATTTTGCGATACTAGTGGCTGCACTGTCTTCTTTTATGCTTGGTGGTATATGGTATTCAAAAGCTCTCTTTAAAAATGCCTGGCTAGAAAGTATAGGCTTAACTGATCTGGATTTACAATCGGCTAACCCTAAGTTGATATTTGGTGGCAGTTTTTTTTTAGTTTTTATAGCGGCTTTAATGCTATCTCTTTTTTTAGGTAAGGATGCAAGCGTAGGTGAAAGTATAGGAGCCGGCTTTGTGATCGGCTTTTTTTGGATCAGTAGTTCATTTGGATTGAGTTATATATTTGAGCAACGCCCTCTAAAGCTTTTTTTAATTAACGGGGGGTACCATATTTTACAATTTTCGTTAATGGGGCTCATTTTAGGGATATGGCCGTAAGATTTAAATAATCAGCAAATCCAAATTTGATCCTTATCTACGAGTAGAGTAGTTTTATATAATCCCATTTATACAATTTGGTAAAGAAACTAATGAAAATATTAGTTGTTGATGATATGCCACTCATGCGACACGTATTAATTAATATGCTTAGAAAACTAGAGTATAGCAATATCGTTGAAGCAACTGATGGATTGCAAGCTTTGGTATTTCTGCGCAACCAGCATTTCGATTTGGTTATTACTGACCTTCATATGCCAAAAATGGATGGCGTTAGTTTACTTACTAACATTCGAAAAGATAAAGAACTCGCTGATATTCCCGTTTTAATGGTTACTTGTGAAGACAGTACAGATAAAGTTAAGCAAGTTATTGCAGCTAAAGTATCAGGATTTATAGTCAAACCTTTTAATATGAATGTATTGTCATCTCAGTTAAAACGCTTCTTTTTTAAAGATTAGGATGTGTTTATTTTATAAAGGTTATATGTAATGGGGCTTTATAGATTAAGTCTGCCGTATCTAAATTCTAAGTCAGAGGTGGTAACCTTTACCCATCTAAACTGATATAATTGCTAATTACTCTTTATATAATACCGCAGGACGTAATGGCAAAACCCAACAAAAAAGGCCCTACTAAAACGGTTGATATTTTTTGCTCTGCTTGTAAAGCCTCTTTATTTAAATATCGAAAAGGGGGGAAAGGAGCATTAGTTAAGTGCTTTAAAGAGCGTATTAGCCAAGACTTTACAACAGAGGCTTGTATTTGCCCTAACTGTAGCCGACCATTTGCCCGAGAAGCGATTATTCGCGGTGCGCCTGCCTATAAAATAATTGGCGGCAAAGTAACCTTTAAATAAGGTATATGAAGTAATACTAAACCGCAATAATACTTAATTAAGCGAATAAGTATAAAGCCTTGTGCATGCGGACATATGGCCTTGTTAGAATTTACCATATTGATAGAATCGCCCGGTTTGCTGTTTCAATGAATGAAAAAATACCCTCCCCATGGATCGGGCCAGTTTATTGGGTTATTTAAAAATGGATAAAGGATAGTTTCGTGATAGCACTCTTATTTGACATCATAGGCATGACAGGTACTTTTTTAGTAGTTGGTTCATTTTTTTTACTGCAGCTAGGTAAAACATCTCCAGCTAGCTTAACGTATAATATGATGAATTTAACAGGGGCAATTTTACTGTTAATTAGCCTTTGTTATAACTTTAATTTAGCGAGCTTTGTAATCGAGATATTTTGGATTGCAGCGTCGTTAATTGGCTTATATAAATATGTTAAAAATAGATCAACATTAGCTACAAATTAATTGTTTTTTAATTTAATGCTAAACAGATCGCTGTAAACATAGTTGTTTACGGCGATTTTTGTTTTTAAACACTTTAAAACTGTTGTTAACAAAAAGTTTATATCTCTGCTAGAGATTAGCCGTTACACTAGCGCCCTAAAATTTTCTTGGCTATTTTTTGCGAGTTCTTCATGTTTTCTTTTTCTAAAAAAATCATTACTGTTTGTGTGTTACTCGTACTTATATTAGTTGTTACGTTTTGGCTTGGTCGTTCTCATGATGTTGAGCAAGCAACCTACCAGGCTGAGCGCCAAGTTACGCAATTAAATAACTATATTGATACTGAGCTTGCTCGTTTTTCTGCTATTCCCCAGTTACTTACCTATAACTCGTTAATGATAGACTTTGTAGATGCGCAGCCACAGCACTATAACGCTATTAATAACTACCTTGCTGATATTCAACAAGCTAGCGGTGCCTCAGATATTTTTGTTCTAAATACTCAAGGCGAAGTTATTGCCAGTAGTAATTGGCAAGCAGATTATACTTTTTTAGGTAGCAACTTTGCGTTTAGACCTTATTTCAAACGTGCATTTGCAGGCGAAAAAGTAGCGTACTTTGCATTAGGCATGCGCTCTAAAGAGCGTGGTATTTACTTTTCACAAGCAGTATATCGCGACAATAAAGCCATTGGTGTTGTTGTGTTAAAAGTGAATGTAAGTAAATTTGAGGATGACAGAGAGCTTCTAAATACTTCAAAGGGTAGTCACTTTTTTTTGCAGCTTGCAGATGAGGTAATTGCAATGTCAGATATGCAAACGTGGCGATTAAACAGCTTCACTGAACTTGATATAACTATGCGCAGAGATATTAAATCTCGTCGGGCTTATTTAGATCATCAGCCTTTGTATATTAAGCAGTTTCAATTTTCTAATGAAGGTATTAAACATTTAAAAATAGATAAAAAACTTTACGTAATGTCGCAAAGACCTTTACGATATTTTAATGCCACGATGAACGTACTCGTTGATATAACAAAAGTTAATTCAGCTCAACTGCCTCGCTTATTTTGGGTATTTATTATCTGTAGCTTAGTTATTATTATTAGTTATATTTTATTAACTCGGTTTGCGGGTTATAAAAAGCTGGTGTACTCCAGACATAGCCTTGAACTTGAAGTCCTTGAGCGCACTCAGGCTTTGGAAAAAGTACAAACGGCTTTAGTGCAGTCTGCAAAGCTTGCGACAATAGGACAGCTAAGTGCAGGAATCAACCACGAAATAAACCAGCCGCTCAGTGCTATTAATACTTATTTAGCTTCGGCAAAGCGTTTATTAGCTAAAGGAAATACTTCAGCACTTGGTGAAAGCTTAGTAGTGATTGAGGGATTAGTTAATCGAGTGCACCAAATTGTAGGTCAGTTAAAGCATTTTAGTAAACCTTCAAAAATGCAGCTCAGACCTTACCCTCTTGCAGGGCTTGTTAATAACGCATTAATGATTTCTAGCGCGCAGTTAAAGCAAGATAACGTACAAGTAGAGCCACCTCAGTTTGATGAAACAGTCGTTGTGTGGGTCGATTCGCTTAAATTTGAACAAGTACTGGTTAATTTAATTACTAATGCTAGCCAAGCTATGAATGGTGCAATTATTCGTAACTTAAGTTTTCAGCTGGAGTGTTTTGAAGAGCGAGTAAAACTGTCGATTTTAGATACTGGCTCTGGTATTGAGCAACATGCATTTGGTAATTTATTTGAACCTTTTTATAGTACTAAATCAAGTAAAGGTTTAGGCCTTGGTTTATCTATATCAAAACAAATAATAGATTCGTTTAATGGTTGTTTGAGCGCGCACAATCGAGTTGAAGGCGGGGCTGAATTTATAATTAGCCTCTCTAACAGGCAGGAAAATAAAGATGATTGATAGCTCCCCATGTAATCACATAATAGTCATTGATGATGAAGCAATGATCAGAGACTCTTTAAAGCAATTGCTCACTCTCGAAGGATACACCGTTGAGTGCTTTAATGACGCAAGTACCGCTCTTAGCAAACTCAATAGGCGCTTTGCTGGAGTTGTGCTGAGCGATATAAATATGCCGAACATGGATGGCTTAACGCTTTTAGAGCAAATAACGGCTTTTGATAGTGAGCTCCCTGTAATATTTTTAACTGGTTACGCTGATGTATCGATAGCAGTTAAAGCGATGCAATTAGGTGCGTATGATTTATTTGAAAAACCAGTTAACGAACATCTTCTTGATTGCATAGCACGAGCGTGCGACAAACGAAGCCTTGTTATGGAGAACCGCGCATTAAAAGTGGCTGTACAGAAAACCTCAGCCCCAGGTGTACGCATACTAGGTGACACACCTAAAATGCAACACATGATGCACTTATTAAACACAATTATAGATACCCCAACCGATGTAATGATTGAAGGTGAAACTGGCACAGGTAAAGAACTTGTAGCGCGGTATCTACACGATCAGAGTAATCGCTCTAGCTGTAATTTTGTTGCTATTAATTGTGGCGCAGTACCAGAGCAGTTAATAGAAAGCGAATTGTTTGGTGCAGCAAGTGGTGCCTATACAGGGGCTACTCAAAGTCGAAAAGGTAAGTTTGAATATGCACAAGGTGGTACGGTCTTTTTAGATGAAATAGAAAGCACTCCAATGGCACTGCAAGTTAAGTTATTACGCGTATTAGAAGAGCGAAAAGTAACACCTGTAGGCGATAACAAAGCAATTGATTTAGACATCAGAATTGTTGCAGCTACAAAAGTAGACTTACTTGCGTTAGTTGAAAAGGGTGATTTTAGAGCTGATTTATACTACAGACTTAGTTTGGTTAACGTTAATATTCCGCCATTACGAGAGCGAAAAGCTGACATATTACTTTTGTTTAAACACTTTAGCTCTATTGCTGCAACTCGCTATCATAAGCCGCCGGCGGCAGTAAATTACGAAATACAACAGCGGTTAGTTGCCTATGACTGGCCTGGCAATGTGAGAGAGCTAAGAAATCAAGCAGAGCGAGCTGTATTACTTGGTGCTGAGCTTGCTTTTGCTGAAGTTAAAACACAACAATTAGGTGGCTTATCTCCCGATTTAAGCTTATCTGAAAAAGTCTCTTTTTATGAGCAGTCACTTATTGAGTACGCGCTTGAGCAAAACCACGGCAGTATTAAAAACACCATGGAAACACTGCAAATTGCTCGTAAAACACTTTACGATAAAATGAGTAAATACAATCTTAATAGAGATATGTTTACTGACTAAATGTGTGGGTTTGGTGACAAGATCCACTTTCTTATGTGTGGTAATTCACACGCTTTTATTTAAATTAAACGACTTATTTTAGTAAGCTATTGAAATAGATTGCTTTTATACACTTGGCAGTAAAGTTGCCTTATTAGCGCTACAACAAGTAGATTCTAATAATTAGGGCACACGATGACAAAAACTACACACACCTGTATTTTATTTCTATCCTATGGTTGCTTAGCTACATTTTCACACACATCTTTTGCTGCAGAGTACGCTGTATACGGTAAAGCCGAAGTACAAATTGCCAGTACTGATACGGGCATAATGCGTTATGCCGAAGAGGGTACTCAAATTGAAGCGCCATACTCGCGTATTGGTATTAAGGGCGATCATAAACTTAACGAATATTTAAGTGCTGTTTTTAAATATGAGGTACAAGTTAAAGGTTTTGAAGAAGATGATACGCAAGAGCCTTTTACTGCACGTAATACTTACTTAGGTTTAAAAGGTGCGTTTGGTGAAGTTGTTGTAGGTCGTAACGACACTCGTTTTAAATATTCTGAAGGTAAACTCGATAACTTTAACGAAACGCAGGCGGATATAGCGCAAGTTATTGCAGGCCAAGACCGCCTCGGTGATACTATCACTTACACATCAAACTATTGGCATAATACGCAGTTTTCATTTACTTATGCGCCAAAAGATGACAATAAAGACGATAAAGCAGGCTTTGCTGCTACGCTTATTTATGGCGACCGTAATTTAAAAAGTACTTCATATTATGTGTCGTTCAGTCATGTAGATTCACTTAACAATGTAAAAGCAAGCCGCCTTGTTGGTGTTTATAAGTTCGAACAATTACAGTTAGGTGCGCTGTACCAGCATTCAGAATCAGTAGATGGCAGTAAGTCGGGCAATGGTTACGTATTAAGTGCCAGTTATACACTTGATAAGTGGGTGCCAAAAATTCAATTTGCTAAAGATGACTCAACTCTTCGTCAAGCATCTGAGGCAACGCAATGGAGCACAGGCCTTGATTATGTATTTGATAAGCAAACTACAGCTTATCTTTTATATACCGATCTTAATTTAGAAGAACAAGACGACAGCAGTGTTGCTCTTGGCCTTAAATATAAATTTTAGGAAAAGTAATGACTCAACAAATTTTAAAAAACAATTCTCCTAAAAAACAGAGTATGCAATGGTTTTGGCTATTACTGGGCCCAAGCGTTATGTTGCTTACCTGTCTAGTAAACCCACCTGAGGGTATGTCGGTTGCTGCATTTAAAACAGCAGGCTTAGCATTTTGGATGGCATCGTGGTGGGTAAGTGAAGTAGTGCCAATTCCAGCAACAGCTTTGCTTCCTTTGGTAATATCACCACTTGCTGATATAGAAGCCATAAAAAGTGTGGCTGCACCGTATGCGCATCCACTAATATTTTTATTTTTAGGCGGATTTTTAATCTCTATCGCTATGGAGCGATGGGGGTTACATAAACGTATAGCGCTTAGCACCATGTTATATGCGGGTAAAAAGCCAAGTTTGCAAATTTTAGCAATGATGCTTGTAACTGCATTTTTGTCGATGTGGATGTCTAATACCGCAACAGCCGTAATGATGCTACCTATTGCACTTTCAATTACCAATTTGGTTAAGCAATCAGACCCAAGTAATGAAGGGTTTGGCAAAGCATTGCTACTATCAATTGCTTATGGTGCAAGCATTGGTGGTATTGCTACTTTAATTGGTACACCGCCTAATGCATTAATGGCTGCATACCTATCTGACAGTTACCAAATTGAAATAGGCTTTGCTCAGTGGATGATTGTAGGCGTACCACTGTCTTTAAGTATGCTTATTATTAGTTGGGTTTGGCTTACCAAATTTGCGTATAAAGTAGATGCTAATGTTAAAAACGATCAAAAAATTGATACAAAAGCGGTGTTTTCAACGCAGCTAAAAAACCTAGGTATAATGCAACGCGCCGAAAAAGGCGTGTTATTTGTGTTTGTTTTAGCAGCACTGTGTTGGATATTTAGACCTATACTTGGCGACATAACAGGGCTTAAAATTTCTGATACGGGTATTGCGATTGCCGCCGCATTATTACTATTTGTTTTGCCTGCAAACAAAGGCAGTGACGAACGTATTCTTGATTGGGAAAGCGCAGCTAAAGTGCCGTGGGGCGTTTTATTATTATTTGGGGGCGGACTTACGCTTGCATCTCAAATTAAATCGTCAGGTCTTGCCGAGTTTATTGCTCACATGATTGAAGGCGCAAGTGCGATTCCTCTTGTTATGAGCGTACTTGTTGTGGTTGCTTTAATTACATTTTTAACTGAGATCACTAGCAATACAGCGACTGCAGCTGGCTTTCTTCCTTTGTTAGGACCCGTCGCAGAGTCTATAACAGGTTCGCCTTTAGTTTGGGTTATTCCTGCAGCTATAGCGTGTAGTTGTGCGTTTATGATGCCGGTAGCGACACCACCAAACGCTATTGTGTTTGGCTCAGGGCAAATTCAAATGCGCGACATGATAAGAGCCGGCTTTGTGCTAAATATTGTCGCCATTGTATTAATTACGCTAGTGACAATGACTATCGCAGCGCAAGTATTTGGCTTTTAAAACTGTACTAAATTAGTTCCAACCAACCTATATCAGAGTAGTTTTGTTTAAAGTTATAACTTAAAGCAAAGCTACTCTTTGTATCCAATCTATTTCAGTTAAATTCACGCCATTAGTGTTCAAAAGAGTTGCTTAGGGTAGATTTACCCTTAAAAACTCAAGTTATATATTACGCTTTCAAGCAAATTAGTGTTATTGCTCGAAAAACAGAACAAGGTTATAGTCTGCGGTAACTTTAAAAATTGAGTAATCTATTTTGAGCACCGACACATCACAGGCAATGCCTTTAATTCCCCAATTTGATGAATTGCAAAAAAGCTTTCTCGAAACACCTTACTTGCCAATTGATAAACGTCTCGTTTTATTAAAAAAACTCCGTGTACGTATTGTTGAACTTGAGCAAGAGCTAGTGGATGCTGCTTCAAAAGACTTTGGTTACAGAACCGCTTTCGATACTCTACTTGGCGATATATTGCCTACGGTTCAAACACTCGCGCACATTATCAAAAAGCTACCAAAATGGGCAAAGCCAAGTAATCGCTCTGTAGGTTTAAGTTTGTGGCCTTCAAAAGTAAGTGTTAATTACCAACCTAAAGGTGTGGTTGGTATTATTGCACCGTGGAATTACCCCATTCAGTTAGCGTTAGTACCTGTGCTTACCGCCATAGCTGCCGGTAATAAAGTGATGCTTAAGTTAAGCGAGTTTACACCTCACACAAACGTCGTTATCGAAAAAATATTTAAAGACGACATGCAAACGCATTGCAAAATAATACAAGGCGGTAGCGACGTAGCCGCGCAGTTTTCATCACTGCCATTTGCTCATTTATTATTTACGGGGTCATCGGCCGTTGGTAAATTAGTAATGGCTTCAGCGAGCCGTAATTTAACACCGGTAACGCTTGAGCTCGGTGGTAAATCGCCAGTTATTATTACGCAAAATGCCGATATTAAAAAAGCGGCACAAGCCTTACTGTTTGGAAAAATGGCCAACGCAGGGCAAATATGCGTTGCACCCGACTACGTATTTGTACCCAAAGAGCTTGAGCATCAGCTGGTTCAGCAATTATGCGAGCTTTATAAAAAGCACTTTAAAGACGGTGTTGAAGGTAAAAACTTAACCTCTATTATTAGTGATGCACACTATAAACGTTTAGCAACCTACTTAGAGCAAGCCCAAGAGCTTGGCGCAAACATTATTAAGCCACTTGAGCAAAACCAGCAAGATGAGCAAAAACATCGTATGGGCCTGCACTTAGTGACTCAAGTTACTGACGAAATGCATCTTATGCAAGATGAGTTATTTGGCCCAATATTACCAATAATGAGTTATGACAAGCTCGACAGCGCAATTGACTATATTAAAGCCCATCACCATCCGTTAGCGCTTTATATTTTAGGGCAAGATAAGCACACTCAAGAATACATCATGAAGCAAACAATCAGTGGCACTGTGGCAATAAACGATACGTTAGTGCAAGTAACTGCTGACGATGCCCCTTTTGGTGGTGTAGGGCATTCAGGCATGGGGCATTATCATGGCATAGAAGGGTTTTTAACGTTTAGCCATGCTAAAAATACGTTAGTATCGGGCTCGTTTAATCCTCGTATTGTTATGCTGCTAAAACAAAGCAAACTTCTTATTAAGCTACTAAAGTGGCTTTACATAAAATAAGAGTGTGTTGATTTTGTAAAGTTGAATAGATTTTGAACTTGCTAAATCAAGATATTAAAAAGGCTGAATTACGTTATGTAATTCAGCCTTTTTTAGATTAGTTTCAAACTAAACTCTTAAACTTTAAAATAAGACTTTAAAATAAGCGACCTTCGCCAGCATAGGTACCCACTTGTATTTTTGCATAAATGGCATCGGCTTTTTCTTTAGCTTCTTCAATTTCTTTAGGCAGCATTTTACGCTCATCAAGTTTGCGGCTATGACTCGCTTGCATATTGCCGTTGTACTCAGCGATAGTATTCCAAATGTACGACTTTTCTAAATCTTTTGGCATACCTAGCCCTTCAAAATACATGAGGGCTAAATTGAATTGTGCTAAAGAGTAATTGTTTGCAGCTGCTTTTTCGTACCAGTTGCGTGCCGCTTCATAATCTCGCGTAACGCCCACGCCATTGGAATACATTACACCTAAGTTAAACTGAGCCGCAGGCAGGTTTTTATTGGCTGCTTTTTCAAATAAGGTAACAGCCATTTGGTGATCAAGCTTTACGCCTTTACCTTCGTCGTATAAAACAGCTAACGCAAACATTGAATCCGGGTGGTTCTTTTTAACGCCTTGTTGATAAAGCGCAGCTGCCTTGCGGTAATCGCGTGTTACACCGTATCCACCTTCGTATAATTTAGCTAGTTCGTAAATTCCTGGTGCAAAACCTTTATCGGCAAGGTATTGAAATTCTTTTAGGGCGACTGCAAATTCACCTTCGTTAGCTGCTCTTATGCCATCTTCTAATGTTGCATGAGCGAAAGGGCTGGCAAGTAAAACGCCAGCAAGAACGAGTGCTTTCAAATTAAACTGTGACATATTAATGTCTCCAATTAGTAATAGTTACGATAGGTTTTAGGGCCAGTATATCTTGCCGCGATTAAATAGCGCCTAAATAGAACAAGTTTTAATCCCGAAAGGTAAACAGACTTTAGTTAAATGCTAAATTATTAAATTTTTGCACTATTTGCGCATTTTAAACGTTTAATACTCAATGCATTTAAGTAGAGACTAAATCGGTTATTATAAATAGATGCAAAAAAGGGTGTCTACTGTTATGTTTTACGCCAGCTTTAGCGCAAACGCAAGGCGATACCTTATCAGATCGTGCGTATAAAATGTAAATAATAGCGCGGTGGACTTTTAAGGTAAGTAAACGAGTTTAAGAAGTGTAAGATACAGATTTTATAGAAAATTTAAAGAAATAAAAAAAGCCCGTTAGGGCTTTTTTGAGTCATATTAACCGTCACTAATATGAGCAATGTAGCAAGTAAATGTGATATTTGATGTTATTACTTGGGTCGAGTAAGTAATAACACGAAGCGGCACGCTCTTCTTTTAATGTGTCAGCATCCTTGCTGAATATTCTTCCGTAGGCACTGAGGTCGTTACACTGTGTTTGTGCGAACGATTATCAGTTAGATCTAAATGCAAGTCAATACTTAAATGATAATTATTATCAAATGAGTTTTGAGCTTTGCCACAATCTAAATAATAGAGAAGGTTATGCTTAATAATTTCAAAGCAAAAAAACTAAAACAGATATGCCTTGCTGTAAGTATGTTGTTTTTATGTAGTTGTTCGGCATCTTTTACTTACAATAATTTGAGTTGGCTTTCATCGTTTTGGGTTGACGATTATGTTGATTTAAATAAAAAGCAAAATACACAGCTAAAAAACATAATTACAACAACACAAAATTGGCACCGAACTACCCAGTTACCCGCCTACAGACAAGACATACAAAATATAAAAGTATTGTTTAACCAAACATTGGAGGCTAAACAATTAAAAACACAGGTTGTGCTTGCAAAACAACATTGGCAGAACCTACTTGGATACGCAAAACTGCCTTTAGCTGAGCTTGGGGCAACCTTATCAAGTGAGCAAAGAGGTGAGCTTTTAGACAATATCCAAATAAAAATTAACGACGATCGTGAAGAGTTTAACGAACAAACTCCGCTTGAGCGAAAAAGTGAGCGTTTAGAAGAGCAATTTGAATACTACGAGCAGTGGATAGGCAAGCTTAATAAACAACAAAAAGCGCTGATTAAATCAACTAATGAGCAGCACCAAGACTCAGGAGCGCTCTGGTTAGAGTACAAGCAAAACCGTTTAAATGCAGCCAAACAGGTATTTACAAATGCTGAAATTACAAAAAAAGAATTTATAAATCAGTTAAGTACGGTTATTAAAGAGCGCGAACTTTATATGAGCGACGCACTATTGAAAAGCAATGAAGCAAACTTAAATTTATATATAAATTTACTCTACGAATTAAACCTAACTCTAAATGATAAACAACGCCAAAGCGTTAATGATCAATTTGATGAGTTAATTGAAACCTTAAACGATATAATAGAAAACTAAATTGTGCATGAATTATTAAGTTTTAAATTAGCTGTTTAGGCTGGTTTGTTTTTAAACGCAAAAAATGCTTTTTAAAGGGCAATATATGGTTACAGATTTGAAAAGTATCTTAAACACTTGGTATCTCAATAGGGACAACCAAGAATGGGTTTTAGCTACTTTGTACAAAATTGAAGGCTCTAGCTACAGAAAACTAGGGGCTATGATGCTTATTTCGAGCCTAGGCGAGCGCTTGGGGATGCTTTCAGGAGGCTGTTTAGAAGCTGACATACAGCGCCACGCTAAACAAGTAATGAGTACTTTAACCAGTAAAACCATTAGTTATGATGCTACCGATGAAGACGATTTAACATTTCAACTTGGCATTGGTTGTGGGGGCATAGTACACATTTTACTGCAGCCCATTCACAAAGCTAATGACTATTTACAGTTAGAGCTCGTATCTAAAGCACTTAATGAGAATAAACCAGGGCGATACCTTCAACAAGTAAGCCCGATTTTGCCAGCCGGCAGTGGTGTATTTACGCAAAATGATGAGTTACATGGTTTATCAATGAACCGCAAAGCGCAATTGGTAGAATTACAAGGCGCTACGTGCTTGCAAACTTCTATTTATCCGCCGCCTCATTTATTAATAGTGGGTGGTGGGGCCGATGCAGTTCCGGTTTATACATTTGCCAAACAACTTGGTTGGAGTGTAACTGTATGGGATACACGCGCGGCTAATGCAAAAAGGCAATATTTTAAAAATGCTGATGCTATTTTGCGCATCACACCGAGTGAGTTAAAAGAATATTGCATAACTCATAAAGTCGATGCGGCTATTTTAATGGCTCACAGCGTTGAACTTGACGCCAGTACGTTGGCTCAATTTAAAGATGTTCCGTTTAAATATATAGGGTTATTGGGTCCTAAGCACAGACGTGAACAAGTTTTAGAGCACGCAAATACGCATGTTTCACAAATTAAGTCTCCTGTTTTTGGGCCTGTCGGTTTAAATTTAGGCGGCGACTCGCCAGAGAGTATTGCACTATCGCTGATCAGCGAAATACATGCAGTGCTGTGTGACAAAAACGCCCAATCACTAAGCCATTGGGGGCAAGAGCCGTGCTAATTGCAAAAGTTGTTTTAGCTGCAGGTCAATCATCTCGCTTTAACGGCTGTAAATTAACGGCTGATATCGGGTTTGGCAAAACAATGATTGAGCATGCAGTAAATACACTTCAAGCACTTGATGACACGCCGGTGTATGTAGTTACCGGGGCATGGCATAAAGAAGTATCACAAGCACTGGCAGGTTATAAAAACATAGAGCTCATTGAGAACAAGCAATGGAGCCAAGGTTTAGGTAATTCAATCGCGATAGCTTCTCAAACAGTGTTTAAAAATAAGTCCTTTGATGGGATTTTATTTATGCTCGCGGATCAGGTTGAGCTAAAAGTAGCGCACTTAAGTGAGCTAGTTACTGGTTTTACACGTAATCCATCGCGCTGGTGCGCAAACTATGGCGAGCGTTTAGGTGTACCCGCTATATTCCCAGTGGTTGATTTATCTCAGCTTGCAAGCTTAACTTCAGATAGAGGTGCACAGCAATTACTGCGCTCCAGCAGTGAGGTCGTCAATACAATTAGTTTACGTAGTGCGAGTTTAGACATAGATACTCAAAAGCAGCTAAGTAATTTTATAGCTAAAAATGAGTGAAAAAGTATTAGTAGGGCAAAATAAGTTTTAGCTGCGCTAACGCTTTAGTGCAGTGGTTATGGTATTTAGCTGTTAATGTAGCTGATGCGGTAACTATATTTGTTATGGATTAGTAGTTACAACAATCTTAACTGTTATAACCTGCGTTTAAATTAAATAATTTAAACACGGGTTATAAAGCTTAATCAAGGGGCAAGCTATGGTGACGTTTACAATTAATGGCAAGGTGGTTGAATCACACGCAAGTGAAGATACACCACTGTTATGGGTTATTCGTGATGAAATTGGATTAAAAGGTACGAAGTTTGGTTGCGGTATTGCAATGTGTGGTGCGTGTACGGTGCATTTAGATGGGCAAGCAACTCGCTCATGTGTTTTACCAATTGGCGCAATTGCAGGAAAAAACATTACCACAATTGAAGGGCTTAATAACGAACACCCACTTCAAAAAGCATGGGTTGAAGAGCAAGTACCACAGTGCGGTTACTGCCAATCGGGGCAAATAATGCAAGCTGCTACATTACTGGCAGCTAATCCAAGTCCTTCAGATGAAGAAATAGTAAGCCATATGAATGGTAACTACTGTCGCTGTATGGCTTATAAACGTATTAAAACTGCTATTCAACGCGCTGCAGATGAGTCACAAAGTGTAGTAAATATATTTGATCCAAATGCACAAGACGCTTAACTGGAGCCGATAATGAAAAAATTATTTCAAAAAAATAGCGAAACCGTTAATTTAAATCGTCGCTCGTTTATGATTGGCACTGCTAGCGCAGGCTTAGTCATGGCGTTTGCCCCTGCGTTATTTTCGGGTTCGCTCAGTGCAAAAGAATCAATTGCGCAACAAGCTTTTTCACCCACTATTTGGTGGACTATGAGCACCGACGGCGCCGTAGAAGTGAGTATTGCTAAAGCTGAAATGGGTCAACATATTGGTACTGCTCTTGCGCGCATTGTGGCTGATGAGCTTGAATGTGATTGGGATAAAGTATCAATTACCTACGTAGATACCCATGAAAAATGGGGCTTTATGGTAACGGGTGGTTCGTGGTCTGTATTTCAAAGCTTCAAGCCATTATCTCAAGCCGGCGCTGCGGGTCGAATTGCATTAATAGAAGCCGGAGCCAAAATGCTCGGCGTGCCTGCAGACAAATGTCGTGCTGAAAAGGGCTATATTATTGCAGGCGAAAAATCGGTTAGTTATGCTGACATAGTTAAAAAAGGCGAGTTTAATCGCACATTCACAAGTGATGAAGTTGCAAACTTGCCACTAAAACCTGCTAATAAACGTCATTTAACTGGGCTTAAACAAGACTTTAAAGCGCTTGATATACCAGCCAAAACAAATGGTACCGCAGTATATGGGATAGATGTAGAAGTTGAAGGCATGCTGTACGCGCGACCAGTAATACCGCCAACCCGTTATGGCAGCACAGTAACAAACGTTGACGATAGTGCAGCAAAAGCTATTAAAGGTTACAAAGGCTATGAAATTTTAAATGACCCTAGTAACACAGTGCAAGGCTGGGTTGTTGTATTAGCTGATAGTTACCCAAGTGCCATTAAAGCAGTAGATGCTTTAAAGGTGAGTTACAAAAAGGGTGAGTCAGCAAATATATCTGAAGCTGATATTCAAAAAGAAGGTAAGCGATTATGCGAGCAACGAGACTCGGGTACTTTGTTTGTTGATGAAGGCGATATAAGGAAAACCCAAGCAGACGCTAGTGAGTCGTTAGAATCAATGTATACCACAGCGACAGCGAGCCATTATCAGCTAGAGCCATTAAATGCGGTTGCAGAGTTTAAAGACGGAAATTGGATTATTCATACAGGTAACCAATGGCAGTCACTTACGTTACCTGCGCTTGCTAAAGCACTCGATATAGAACAAAACAAAGTAATTATTCGTCCTTATTATTTAGGTGGTGGTTTTGGTCGTCGATTATTTGGTGACTGGACTGTACCTGCAGCTCTAACCGCAAAAGCAGTAGGTAAACCAGTAAAGCTGGTATTTACACGAGCAGACGATAGTTTATTCGATCAGTCTCGTTCTGCATCTGCTGCAAAAATAACAGCGTCGTTTGATAAAAACGGTACTTTTACTGGTTTAGAGCATGCATTTGCTGCAGGTTGGCCTACTAAAGCAATGGCACCAGCGTTTTTATCACCGGGTGTTGATGGTAAAGGTAAATTTGATGCATTTTCGGCATCAGGCGCTGATCATTGGTATAGCATGAGCAGTCATCGTGCACGCGCTATTAATAACGAAGTTGCTCAAAGCACCTTTACTCCTGGTTGGTTACGTTCAGTAGGGCCTGGCTGGATTGCATGGAGTCTTGAGTCGTTTATTGATGAAATTGCCCATAAGCAAGGCAAAGATCCAGTTCAATTTAGAATTGAAATGTTAGACGGTAAAGGCAAGCAAGCGGGTAAAGCACCTGAGAGCGTTGGCGGAGCACTGCGCTTACGTAATGTGCTTAAAACGGTGTCTGACAAAGTAGCTTCTGTTAAATTAGCTAAAGATGAGGGCATTGGTTTTTCTGTAAGCTCAGGGCAAGAACGTACTATGCCAGCATGGCTTGCAACCGCAGCGCATGTTCATGTTAACCGTGATAGTGGTAAAATAACGCTTAAAAAGCTTTATGTTGTTGTAGATGCTGGCTTAATAGTTCACCCAGATGGCGCACTGGCGCAAATTGAAGGGTCGTTACTATGGGGCAGCAGCCTTGCATTGCATGAGTCAAATACGTATAAAGATGGGCAAGTATCAGCGACTAACTTTAATACTTATTTACCGCTAAGAATGCAAGATGTGCCAGATATTGACATTGAATTTTTACAAAGCGATGAGTTTCCAGTTGGTTTAGGCGAACCTGGCGTTATAGGGGTTGCTCCTGCTATTGGTAATGCTGTGTTTAATGCAGTAGGCGTGCGTTTACGTGACCTACCAATGAAGCCAAGCGAACTTAAAAAAGGCTTAGAAGCGTAAAAAAAAATAACTAAAGGGGTATGCTTTATGCTGCTCCTTTAAGTTATCAAATATATTTATGTAATTATTATTTATGTATCAATAAGTAGCGTTGTTTATACTAATTCGCTTAATTAAATGATTAAGTATTATTGCAAATTGGTATTAGGTTGTTATTACTTGTTGATATTAGTTAAGGTTTATTTATGCTAATCGACCCAACAGGGCGAGAGTTTAGTTACTTACGTTTGTCTATTACTGATGTATGTAATTTTAAGTGTGTTTATTGTTTACCAGATGGTTATCAGGGCGGGCCAGACCGTGGTTTTCTCACAATTGATGAAATTAGCAACACGCTTAAAGCGTTTGCACACCATGGTATCGAAAAAGTAAGGATCACTGGCGGAGAGCCAACCCTTCGTAAAGATTTTATAGATGTTGTTCGCGCGGCAAAAGATGTCGCGGGCATAAAAAAAATTGCAATGACTACCAATGGTTTTTCTCTTCATAAGAATATTCATGACTGGGTAGATGCAGGCTTAAACGCCATTAATGTAAGCATTGATAGTTTAGATTCGCGCATGTTTAACACCATTACTGGGCATGACAAATTTACCTCAGTAATGAAAGGTATTGATACTGCGCTTGAAACGGGTATTGATTCGGTAAAAATAAATAGCGTGTTGATGAAGCAATACAACGCAAAAGAGTTTGATACATTTTTAAATTGGGTTAAACACCGTCCCGTTACCATCCGCTTTATAGAATTGATGCAAACAAACGACAACAAAGCCTTTTTTGATGCTAACCATGTTTCTGGGCAAGTTTTAAAAACTCAGTTATTACAAACGGGTTGGCAGCAAGTTGCGCGTAGTGCATCAGCAGGTCCTGCTCAAGAGTTTGCTCATCCTGATTATCAAGGCAGAATTGGTTTGATCATGCCTTACAGCAACGACTTTTGTAGTACCTGTAACCGATTAAGGGTTACAGCAAAAGGGAATCTGCACTTGTGTTTGTTTTCTGAAGAGGGTATTTCGCTAAGAGAATATATGAACAACAGTTCAAACAGTGAATTAATGGCATTGTTATCTCGTTATATTAAAACCAAAAAGCCAACTCACCTTTTACACCAGGGTAATACAGGTATTACTACTAATTTATCCATGTTAGGTGGCTAGTTGTTAAAGCCACTTAGTGATATTAAAGTATCAAACGTGTTTCTAAAATACACTACATTATCCCTAAAATGTAAATAACTGGTTGTATTTACGTGGTTTTATATGAACAAAGCTTGTTAAATTGTATTTTCACGTTAAACTTACTTTTTATTTTTATTAAGTGATTAGAATGGATATAGCGGCCCTTAATAGCACTAAATCATTAAGAAAGGACGTCCTGAGAGGGATGTGTCTTTGTTTTGGTTTTTTATCGCTAGTATTTGCGAGTGTTAATTTGACCGTAAATAATTTTCCATTGCTAGGCTATATCGAAATCTGTTTTTCTATTTATTGTATATTTACTTATATTTCACTTAAACGCCGTCCACTACAGTTTTGGCAATCCTTAATAATGTGTGCACTGGTAACGTTAATTATTATTATAGGTACATCCTTAGCAACGCCTAGTAATGGTGTGTTTGTATGGTCGTTTGCATTACCTATTTTGTACTACCTGTTACTAGGTAAACAATATGGTGTAATTTTCTCTGCAAATTTATTAGTTATCCAAGTGTTTATTTTAGGGAGTAAGTCTACACTTGCCCCCTTTGAAACTTTTAACTTATCTCTTAATCTACTCTGTGCTTATTTAAGTATTTGGGCGATTTCTCATGTTTTTGAAGGGAGCCGCTCACATTTTTCAAAGCGCCTTAAAAATTTAGCGTTACTTGATCCGTTAACGGGTGCAGGTAATCGTCTTTCAATGAACCACTACTTTGAAGTTGAACTACAAGATAAGTCACAGTTATATTTGTTTTTACTCGATTTAGACTTTTTTAAGCAGATAAATGATGAGCATGGCCATGGTGTCGGTGACCAAGTACTTATCGAAGTGGCCACTTTACTAAGAGTTGTGCTTGGTAGAGGGTATGTATTTAGAGTAGGCGGTGAAGAGTTTGCTTTATTTAGCTCTTTTGCAAATGAAGAGGCTGCACTTAATACCGCTGAACAAATAAGAGCACGTTTTGAAAATACCACATTTGACATTGACGGCCTTGCAATCAATGTTACAACCAGTATTGGTGTCGCAAAATTTAAAAGTACTAATTCATTGGAAAGCTTTGTAAACCAAGCAGATAAACAGTTATATAAAGCAAAACAATTTGGCCGCAATAAAGTGTATTGTAAGTTTAAAAAAGAACACGACGATGAGACGGTAGTTGCTTAAGCAGGGTTACTTAATACATTTGCTCAAAATTGGGGATCCCGCTTTCCCAAATCGGTTTATCTTTTCCTAAATGCTCGCGCACAGCATCAAAAAACAACCGGGTCCTCACTGGTAAATCTCGGTGCGGATATACGGCATACATCGCACTAAACTCCATCAGTTTTACATCGGTCAATAAAGGCACTAGCTTACCTTGTATTATTTCATCACCAATAATAAATGCAGGGGCGACAAAGTAAGTTGTGCCCGATAATGTTTTCATTAACAATGACTCGGCATCATTAGCACGAAACACACTTTTTATTTTTTGCTCGCAGCGTTCACCCTTACTATCGTAGTAATCTATGGTTTCTACTCGAATAGAATTACTGGCATAGCTTGCTGCTGGTAATTGCGCTAACTCTTCGATTGTTTTTGGCATACCGTAAGTTTCAATAAACTGTGGTGCAGCTAAAATTAATAATCGGTTACGCGCTATTTTACGTGCAATAAGTGACGAATCTTTAGGCTCACCTACACGAAAAGCCAAATCAAATCCTTCAGAGACTATATCTACTAATCTATCGTCTAAACGCAGTTCAACTTCTACTTGCGGAAAGCGTTTTTGAAAATCATTAAGTACAGGTTGTAAATAACGACGACCAATAAGTGTTGATGAAGTGATTTTTAATACGCCACGCGGTTCTAAATGGTAGTTTTCAGCCATGCGTACGGTTTCGCCAAGCAGCTCTCTAAGCTCAGCGGCTTTTTTGATCATTTCGGCACCCGCCGCTGTGAGCGAAAATGAACGCGTGGTTCGGTTAAGTAACCTAACGCCTAACTCATCCTCTAAACGGCTAATTTGTTTAGATATAACAGAGCGATCTATGTTGCGGATTTCTGCAGCTTTTGCAAAAGAGCCTTGCTCAACCACTTCAAGTAACATTAAAAGTCGACTTGTTGTATCCATTATTACACCTTAACTAATCTATTGATGCCATTTTGGCATTAATGAATTTAAAAATCTATGGTTTTTACACACGGGTTTAATCCGTATTATGCGAGGCTAATCAACAATGGAGCGTCTTCATGAACAAACATCTAATTGCTGCTGCACTTACTGCGGCATCTTTAACACTTGCGGGTTGTGCTGATGAGAGCACAGCTCAATCATCACCTGCACAGCAACTTCAACCAATTGATGTAGCACAGGTGCTTGTTAAGCCGGTACAAAGCTGGCACACATATACAACTCGTTTAGAGTCTCCACAAGAAGTTGCTTTAATGCCGCGTGTATCGGGAATCATCGATAGCATTGAATTTAAAGAAGGTGACGTGGTTAAAGAAGGCGATGTTTTATTTCAATTAGATGCTCGTCCATTTGCTGCTGTGGTTGCTAGCTTAAAAGCGCAAATCAACAGTGCAGAAGCTGCCTTAGAGCAAGCTAAAAGTGAAGACAAACGTGCGGTACGCTTATTAGACCGCAAGGCAATCTCAACTGAGCAAGCACAAGCGCGTACTTCAACACTACGCCAACGCGAAGCACAGCTTTCTGCACTTCAAGCACAACTTACTTCAGCAGAGCTTGATTTAGAGTTTACGTCAGTAGTATCACCAATTGATGGCATTATTTCTCGCGCAAATATTACCAAAGGTAATAACATACTTGCGGGTCAAAGCGTATTAACGTCGATTGTTTCAAACCAAGCTATGTACGCTTATTTTGATGTTGATGAACGCACATGGAATAGCTCTTTTAATGATGTTACTGCTGCGAGCCATCAAACTGTTGTAATGCAAAAAGTGGGTCAAAGCGATTTTGCATACAAAGGCTACATTAACTTTATTGATAACCAAATTAATTCATCAACGGGCACATTACGTGTACGTGCAGTATTTAATGAAGACAGCAACCAATTACGCGCAGGCTCGTTTGCACGTATTAAGCTTGCAGCCAACTCTATTAGCGACGCGATTATTATCCCAGAACGTGCAATTGGTACCGACTTAAAAAATCGTTTTGTATTAACGGTTGGCGAAAACAACGTACTTGAATACAAACTTATCACTACAGGTGAGCGTTACGGTGCCTTACGTGCGGTTACATCGGGCCTTAACGAAGGTGATGTTATTGCTGTAAATGGCCCAGCTCGCGTAGGCCCTGGTATGCCAATCTCTCCGCAAACAGTAACAATTGATACAAGTGGTGTGGCATTTACATTGTTAAATGACAACGCACAACTTGTGGCTAAGCAATAAGGTTTATTGATGAAATTCTCGCATTTCTTTATACAGCGTCCAATATTTGCGGCCATGCTGTCATTGGTTATTTTAATTGCTGGTGGTATATCACTATTCCAATTACCAGTTAGTGAATACCCAGAAGTAGTTCCTCCAACAGTTGTTGTTACCGCTAACTACCCGGGTGCTAACCCTACCGTTATTGCGCAAACAGTGGCAACACCGCTGGAGCAAGAAATTAACGGCACTGAAAACATGCTATATATGTTTTCGCAAGGTACCAGTGATGGACGCATGACACTAACGGTAACTTTTGCGTTAGGTACCGATTTAGATCGTGCTCAAGTACAAGTACAAAACCGTGTAAACAGTGCGCTTCCGCGTTTGCCTGAAGAAGTACAACGTTTAGGTGTTGTGGCTGAAAAGTCATCACCAGATTTAACCATGGTAGTGCATTTATACTCACCTGAAAAAACGCACGACACAGCTTACTTATCTAACTATGCTGATTTAAACATTAAAGATGAAATTGCGCGCTTACCAGGCGTAGGTGATATTCGCATGTTTGGTGCTGGCAAATACTCAATGCGAGTATGGCTAAACCCAGATGCACTTGCTGCACGCGAATTAACAGCAACAGATGTAGTAACAGCACTTCGCTCGCAAAACCAGCAAGTTGCTGCTGGTAGCTTAGGTGCACAACCAATTTCAAACGACAGTCAATTTCAAATATTGTTAAACGTTAAAGGTCGTTTAAACAGTATTGAAGAATTTGAACAAGTTATTATTAAGGTAGGCGACGAAGGTCAGTTAACGCGTTTATCTGATATAGCCCGTGTTGATTTAGGCCAAGACACTTACGCACTGCGTGCTGAGCTTGATAACCAACCAGCTCTTGCAATGCCAATATTCCAACGCCCAGGTTCAAACGCTATTGAGCTTTCTGATCAAGTACGCGAAACAATGGCGCGCTTATCTAAAGATTTCCCTACTGGTGTTGAATACGACATTGTGTACGACCCTACAGTATTTGTTCGCGGCTCAATTGACGCGGTAATTGCTACTTTGCTTGAAGCAATTGTGCTGGTAGTTATTGTTGTTATTGTATTTTTACAAACCTGGCGTGCATCAATTATTCCGCTAATTGCTGTGCCTATTTCGCTCATTGGTACGTTTGCAGTAATGCAGTGGTTAGGTGTCTCAATTAATACCTTGTCGTTGTTTGGCTTAGTATTGGCCATAGGTATTGTTGTAGATGATGCGATTGTAGTTGTTGAAAACGTAGAGCGTAATATTGAAAAAGGCTTATCGCCACTTGAAGCAACCCGGGTTGCAATGAGCGAAGTAACAGGCCCTATTATTGCCATTGCGCTAGTACTAAGTGCTGTATTTATTCCTACTGCGTTTATTACCGGTTTATCAGGTCAATTTTATAAGCAATTTGCACTTACAATTACAATTTCGACTATTATCTCAGCGTTTAACTCACTAACGTTATCGCCTGCGCTTGCTGCATTGTTATTAAAATCGCACGATGCAAAACCAGATGCGTTCACGCGTTTACTTAATAAATTGTTTGGTCGTTGGTTGTTTAAACCATTTAACCGCGTATTTAATCGTGGTGCTAAAGGTTACGAAAAGCTGGTACAAAAACTAATTCGTATGACCGTTGTTGTAATGGTGGCTTACATAGCACTTGTTGGTGGCACAATTAAGTTATTTGATACCGTACCAGGTGGCTTTATTCCACAGCAAGATAAACAGTATTTAGTGGCTATTGCGCAGTTACCTGACGCATCAAGCCTTGATCGTACTGAAGACGTACTTGCTCAAATGCAGCAAATTGCATTAGAAGTACCAGGCGTTGCACATACTGTTGCTTTTCCTGGCTTATCAGTGAACGGTTTTACAAATAGCCCTAACAGCGGCATTGTATTTACACCACTTGAGAGCTTTGATAAACGTACCGACCCAAGCCAATCAGCGATGGCGATAGCGGCGCAGTTGAATAAACGTTTTGCCGCCATTGATGAGGCATTTGTAGCGGTATTTCCACCGCCGCCAATTCAAGGTTTAGGGACTACCGGTGGTTTTAAACTGCAAATAGAGGACAGAGCTAATAAAGGATTTGAAGCACTATTTAATAGTCTGCAAGCCGTAATTACTAAAGCGCAACAAGACCCTGCATTAATGGGCCTGTACTCAAGTTTCCGTATCCAAGTTCCACAAATGGATATTGATATTGACCGTGAGCAAGCGCTTATTCAAGGTATTCCACTTGATGAAGTATTTAATGCACTGCAAATTTACTTAGGTTCTGTGTACGTAAATGACTTTAATATGTTTGGTCGTACGTACCAAGTAAATGCACAGGCTGATGCTGACTACCGCTTAGATCCTGATCAAATACTTAATTTAAAAGTACGTAACCGCTCAGGTAATATGGTGCCACTAGGCTCAGTATTAACAGTAACACCAACAATTGGTCCTGACCGTGTTATGCATTACAACGGTTATCCAAGTGCAGAGTTAAATGGTAGCCCAGCGCCAGGTTATAGTTCTGATCAAGCACAAGTTGCTATTGAAAAAGTACTCGCAGACACACTACCAACAGGTATTGAATATGAGTGGACTGAAGTAACGTACCAACAAGTACTTGCCGGTAACACCATGGTTTATGTATTCCCGTTAGTTGTATTACTTGTATTTATGGTACTTGCAGCGCAGTACGAGAGCTTACGTTTACCACTGGCAATTATATTAATTGTACCAATGACTATTTTCTCAGCCTTGTTAGGTGTGTGGTTTGTTGGCTCTGACAACAACATATTCACCCAAATAGCGTTAATAGTTCTGGTCGCGTTGGCCTCTAAAAATGCAATATTGATGGTTGAGTTTGCAAAAGATAGACACGACTCAGGCTTATCGCACTTAGAGGCAATACTTGAGGCATGTCGTATGCGCTTGCGCCCAATATTAATGACCTCAATTGCATTTACAGCAGGTGTTGTACCGTTAGTACTTGCCACCGGTGCAGGCGCCGAAATGCGACACGCAATGGGTAACGCAGTATTCTCAGGGATGATAGGTGTAACCGTGTTTGGTCTATTATTCACGCCGGTATTTTATATGTTAGTGACTAACAAAAAAGAGAAAGCGCAGGAGAATACTCATGACTAAATTAATGCAAAAAAGACTTAAAACAAGTCTGACTGTTAGTGCAGTATTAGTCGCTGCGTTTTTAGCCGGGTGTGCGAGTAAAATAGACACCATGAGTGAGCAAAAAGCCGTTAACGAATTTGTTGCCAAAGCTAATATTGCTAGTAACGTTAGCGTTGCTGATGAAACAAACTGGTGGAAAAAGCTTAATTCTGATCAACTAAATGAGCTTGTTACTGGTGCGCTTGCAAATAACTATAATTTGCAAACAAGCCAGCTAACACTTAAAAGTGCATTAGCGCGACTAGGAGAGCAAAAAGCCCAGTACCTTCCGCAAGGTGGCGTAAATGTTGGCGCAGCTCGAAGCGATGCACCAAGCGTGTTTGACCGCCAATCAAGTGCAAACGTTGCACTTGATTGGCAACTAGATTTATTTGGTCGTATAACGGCGTTGGTTGATGCTGCAAATGCATCAGCCATGAGCCAAGCAGAGCAAGTACGCTTATTACAAATTGAAGTTGTTTCGTCAGTCGTTAAAGGCTTTGTAAGTTATCAAGGTAATGTTGAAAAACAACACATTGTTACACTTCAAATTGAAGCGCTTGAGCAAAGTATTGACGTTCTTCAAGCCCGAGTTGACGAAGGCGTAGCAAACGAGCTTGATTTAAACCGTACTATGGCGCAGCTTAGGCAGCAACAAGCATTAATGCCTGCTATTGAGTATGCAAAATACAGCGATTTATCTGCTCTTGCAGTACTAAGCGGTAAGTTAGCGCAAAATATTGCTATTGAAAACGAGCAAGGTGTGCTTGAACGTGACTTTAGCGTAGCACTAAAAAACGCTAATAATGCCATTGCCTTACGTCCAGATATTAGCCGTGCACTGTTTGACTTTAGCCAAGCAAATAGTTTAAGCGTTGCAGCGAGTAAAGCGTTATTACCCGATATTAGCTTATCTGCATTTGCAGGGGTTGTGAGTATAGATAGCACAGGCTTAAAAAATACCGACCAACAGTGGCAAGTAGCGCCGCAATTGCAATGGTCGTTATTAAGCTACCCAGCATTATTAGCACAGCGCGACGCGCAGCAGTTTTTAAGTGAAGCCGCATACAGCGATTATCAACAAGTGGTATTAACTGCACTAAGTGAAAGTGAACTTTCACTGCAATTGTTGGTCAATCAAGCACAGCAAAAACGCTTTGCCGATGAACGCTATGACTTTGCTAATAAAGCATTTTTACAAGCACAAGCAATGTATGAAGAAGGCCAAATTCCTTACCTTGAGTTGTTAGATGCGCGCCAGGATGTTTTAATAGCACAAGAAAATGCTGTTGAAACAACAATTTCTTCACTGCTTGCCAAAGTAAATGCTTACCAGTCATTTAATGGCCAATGGAGTTATGCGTTAAACGACACTAATAAGTAGAGTTATATTGATGCCAAATACTGAAAATTTACATGAATACATTATCCCGCAAACGATGCGCGCTATTGTACTGCCAGAACCAAATGAAGCAATTGACTTAGCAGATGCTGAGCTGCCTGTTCCAGACTGTGCAGATAACGAGCTGCTTGTAAAAGTAGAGTACGTTGGTTTAAATCCAGTTGATGGTCAATTTGCTAAAACAGGCTTTTGTAAATGGCAGTATCCACACATTTTAGGCTTAGATGCCGTAGGTGTTGTGGTTAAAGCTAATAAAGGTGTGTTTCCAAATGTTGGCCAGCGCGTTATGTGGCACGCCAACATTGGTGAGCAAGGTGCTTTGAGCGAATACACCAAAGTACCTAACTTTGCAGTGTCGGTTGTGCCAAGCGGTTTAAATCCGGCCATTGCAGCAACACTTCCATGCGCCGGTATGGCAGCACTTATCAGCTTAGATAAAATAGGCATTAGTGAAGGCGATACTATTTTTATTGAAGGCGGAGCCGGAGCGGTAGGGCAGTTTGCTATTCAATATGCAAAACAGCGTGGCGCAGATGTATTTACCACGGCATCAAAGCGTAACCATAAGTTGGTTAAGCAGCTAGGCGCTGATGTGGTTTTTGACTATAGCGATAAAAAGCTATGCGAAAAAATCCGCAGAGAACTTGGCCCGCAAGGCTTTGATGCGGTTATTGATACGATAGGTGGTGAGTGTACTCAGCGTAATATTGAGTTAATGCGTTTTTGCGGACGTATTGCCTGCTTAAATCCGCTACCTTGTTTTGATCAAGACTTAATGTATCACCGAGCGCCTAATATTAGCGTAGTATCAATTGGTGGAGCATGGCTTGCTAATAGTTTATGTGCACAACAACGTTTGAGTTTTATGGGCAACCTGTTACTTGAAGGCGCTGTTAGTGGCGACATTAAACACCCAGAAATAACGCCCGTAGATTTTAGTGCTGACTCAGTATCGCAAGCGCTTAATAAACAACTTGCTGGTGGTTTTACCGGCAAGCAAGTTGTTAAAGTTACTAAGTGAAGCGCTTATACAATTTGATTTAAATTTAGGTAGTTTTAGCTAGATTAATTGATAATGTAGCCTCTACAAATTGAATAAAAACGTAGCCTATTTGTGCTGCGTTTTTTTATGCCCATAAAAAAATAGATACAGCGCTAGCGCTTTTGCTGTTTTATTCATCATTTTAGTCAAAATACTTTTTTTTAGCGTACAACTGTAAGCCTTTGTGTTTCAACAGTTTACGTTCAGGTAAAGAAAATAAATTGAAAAAACTGTTAATTAATTGAATAGAGCAATTGATCTAAACGATTTTTTATGACGTAATGTAGTTATTATTTAGCTGGTCGGATGAGTTCAATCATGAGTTTACGTACAAAACTAAAAAAAGTATTACCAAGTATTTCTATCACAGAACAAGAAGCGCTAGACGCGGGTGATGTATGGCTTGAAGGGTCTATCTATCAAGGTAAACCTGATTTCAGTGCACTTCGCGACGTACCTGCTGCTACATTAAGCGCAGACGAGCAAGCATTCTTAGACGGTCCAGTAAAAGAGTTATTGGGCATGATTGACGATTCAGTGATTCAAAACGGCATTCATTTACCAAATGACATCTTAGAATTTTTGAAAAAAGAGCGTTTTTTCTCGCTTATCATTCCTAAGTCGTTTGGTGGTTTAGAGTTTAGCCCTTATGCAAACTCTACTATTGTTGGCACAATTGCGACTAAAAGCTCAGCAGTTGCGGTAACCGTAATGGTTCCTAACTCGTTAGG
This sequence comes from Pseudoalteromonas sp. SWYJZ12, assembly GCF_015864395.1. NCBI lineage: Bacteria > Pseudomonadati > Pseudomonadota > Gammaproteobacteria > Alteromonadales > Pseudoalteromonadaceae > Pseudoalteromonas > Pseudoalteromonas sp. SWYJZ12. The sequence continues at coordinate 446,278 of NZ_JADYXH010000001.1, read as the reverse complement.
CCCGGGTGAGCTATTACTTCACTTTGGTACGCAAGAACAACAAGCACATTACTTACCACGCCTAGCAAATGGTACAGATATTCCATGTTTTGCATTAACAAGCCCAGAAGCGGGTTCTGATGCAGGTGGCATTCCAGACATTGGTACAGTTACTAAAGGCATGTATAAAGGCGAAGAAGTACTTGGCCTTGAGATCACATGGGACAAGCGCTACATAACGCTTGCACCTATTGCTACCGTACTTGGTTTAGCTTTTAAAGTAATGGACCCTGATGGTTTATTAGGTGGTAAAGAAAGCTTAGGTATTACCTGTGCACTAATTCCAAAAGAGCACCCAGGTGTAGAGCTTGGTAATCGCCACGACCCAATGGGTATTCGTTTTTACAACGGTACTACACGTGGTAACAAAGTATTTGTACCAATGGATTTTGTTATTGGCGGGCAAAAAAATATCGGCCGTGGTTGGCAAATGCTGGTTAGCTGTTTAGGTGCTGGCCGTGGTATTTCATTACCTGCACTAGGTGTTAGTACAGCACAAGTTGCATTTAAATCAGCATCTGAATACGCAGCAGTGCGTGAACAGTTTGGTTTAGCCATTGGCCAGTTTGAAGGTATTCAAGAAAAACTAGCTGACATTGCAGGTAAAACATACCTACAAGAAGCAATGCGCGTACTTACAACTGAAGGCTTAGGCATGGGCTTAAAACCATCAGTAGTAACTGCAATCGCTAAATACCACATGACAGAGCTTGGTCGCGACGTGCTTGATTCAGCAATGGATATTCAAGCGGGTAAAGCGATTCAAAATGGTCCACAAAATACATTAGCAAGTGGTTATGTTGCTCAGCCGATTGCCATTACGGTAGAAGGCGCGAACATTCTTACACGTAACCTGATGATCTTTGGTCAAGGTGTTATGCGTTGTCACCCATATTTACAATCTATGGTTGAATCTATCCATAGTGAAGATAAAGGCGCAGATAAAGAATTTAACGGCATTTTACGTAAAACAATTGGTTACAGCACAGCAAACAGCTTCCGTGCTTTTCGCCTTGGTGTTTTACCATTTACAGCAAGTGCAAACTCTGAATTACCAGAAGTACGTGACTACGAAAAAGCAGTACATAAATTATCTGCAAAACTTGCAGTGTACGCAGACTTTTCGTTACTGGTACTTGGCGGTAAGTTAAAACAAGCAGAAATGCTATCGGCACGTTTAGGCGATGTAATGAGCTTCTTATATGCAGCTATGGCATCAATTAAATATTACGAGCAAAAAGTATCAAGTAGTGACCGTGAGCAAGCTGCACCGTATTTCCATTACGCGACTCGTTTTGCACTTCAAAGTGCTGAAGAAGCATTGCATAAGTTTTTAGATAACTTCCCTGCAAGTGGTACACGTAAGTTTATTCGTTTCATTACAATGAACTACTCAACTAAAATGCCAAAAATTAGCGACGATTTAATCCGCGAACTAGCTAAGCAAGCTCAGCTAGATACCGCATTTAAAGCGCAAATCACGCATTTAGTTAAACCAGTAGTGGGCGATGGCCATCATATTAATGAGCAAGCTTACAAAGCTAAAATGGCATCACTTGGCGAACTGGCTAAAGTTAAAAAAGCATTACGTGCTAAAGTAATTAAACCAGGTATACGCTTTAACATCACGCTTGATAACGCACTAGCGGCAAACGTAATCACGCAAGCTGAACACGTTCAGTTAATTGATTACAACATCAAACGTGAAAAAGCGATTCGTGTAGATGAGTTCGATTTTGATATGAACATACTAGACGATAACGCACAGCCGATTAACCCGCTTAAAAGTGTAGTTAATCAATAAAATTAAATTCAATGATGCAAAGCGCCCGCAGTATCGGCGCTTTTATTGTTGAAAAGTATTAGTGTGGAGCCCCGCTTGTGTAAAAACAAGCGGGGCTTTTTTATGTGTTTTTTAAAGTAGAAATAGATAGCGGTATTGATTTGTAAGCGAGTATGTATGTGTAGAGGATTAAAAAGAGACGCTTATAATCTTGAAAAAGGGCTAACAACCCCGTTAGCACCTTGTTGTAGTACATGGGTAGGATACCCGCTGAATTAAAACGTTGAACATTTTAGCGTTCTAAATAACTCATTAACTGCGTTAAAAACTTCTCATATAGATAAACTATATTACCAAGTTTTTGCCTTGTTACTGAGCTATTTATCTATCGCTAAAATTGCTCACTAATTCAATACAGCGGGTATTATTTGCGTAGTACGCACATCACTATGGCCTAGTTGTGTTTGTACTGTGCGGATATCAGCGCCGCTTTGCAGCAAGTGCGTAGCGAAAGAGTGACGCAAAGTATGTGGCGTAACGTGTTTGTTAATTTCAGCTTTTGCTGAAGATAGTTTAACTGACTTTCTTACCCCTGAATGATCTAAGTGGTGACGTCTTATTTCTCCTGTTTCAGGGTCCGTACTTAATTTATGTGATGGGAACAAAAACTGCCATTGTAAAGACTTATTAGCGCTTGGGTATTTTTTACTAAGTCGATGAGGCATCCATACACCGGCGTACGCATCATTTTTTAAATCTAACTGTAAATATTCATCAACTTGAATTATTTGATTTCTTAGCATTGGTATTAATTCTTCAGCAAGTGTCACAATACGATTTTTATTACCCTTACCGTTCCAAATGCGTATGTTTTTATAGTCGAAGTCAATATCTTGAACTCTTATTTTTACTGCTTCCATCAGCCGTAAACCACTTCCATATAGCAAGCTTGCTATCAAATAATGTCGTTTATTTATATTTCTAAAAAATAGCAATACCTCAGTTTGTGTAAGTACGACAGGAAGTTTCTGTTGGCGGTTACTTTTAACGAAATTTAAATCTAATGAGAGCTCATTCTTGATAATATGTTTATATAAAAAAGCAAGTGCATTTAAAGCGGTTGCTTGTGTTCTCGCTGCCACTTTTTTAGTGACTGTTAAGTGATTTAAAAATATTTCAACTTCATTATTGCCCATACTGGTAGGGTGCCGCTTATTATGAAAATGGATATAGGCAGTAATCCAAAATACATAAGTTTCAATAGATTTTTTAGCGTAGTGATGGCTATACATATAGTTGATAATACTATTAAGAAAAGGGGATTTAGTTTTCATTTTAAATCTCAATTAACTGTAATTATATACAGTATTGGCGTTTTTCCTCCTAAGTCAAGAAATGAGGACATTTTCCTCTTTTTTGCATTTTAATAAAAGAACAGCCTGACTTAAAGTTTAAAGCTGGCAATGTGTTACAGTATTTGTTATTAATATGTAAAATAATTAAGGGAACATGCATTGCTCATAAAAAGAGGAAAGTGTCCTCTGATAAAGCTGTTGAACTAAGCCGCTACGCGGAGATCCTATTCTGACCATTTGAGCCACACTTACCTTGGGGTTATCCCATATTTGGAGGTAAGTCATGAATACACTCATTGAACAAGTCAAAATTGAAATAGCCTACCGTGGTTATTCACAAAGTACCTGTAAAAGTTACTGCGAGCATTTACTTAAACTCAGCCATTATTTTAATAAACCACTCGATTTAATTACTGATGATGAGCTGAATATCTTTTTTAAAGATCCCGCCATTCGCAAGCTCTCCAGAGCGAGTCAAAAAATACAAATAAACAGCATTTGGTTTTTGTTTAAGAATATTTTACACCGCCCACTGAACTTAGACATAGCCTTGCCTAAAGCAAAACCTCGGGCACCTACTTATTTATCGCGTGATGATATTCGACGACTTATAGAAAGTTGCACGGATATGCGCTTAAAAACATTGATAGTGGTGTGTTATGGATGTGGTTTGCGTATTGGCGAACTGCTGCGCATCAAAGTGCAAGACATCGATGGACAGCGTAAAACCATTTTAATTGAACATGGTAAAGGAGATAAGTCACGCTATGTTGTTGTATCAGATAGCGTGCTAAATCAATTACGTTGCTATTGGAAAATGTATCACCCAACGGGCTGGATGTTTTATTCACGATGGTTAATGGATAAACCTATGTCACCCTCAAGCTTCAGAAAGGCATTGAAAAAACATGCACAAATGTGTGGTTTAAAGCACTGTAATCCACATGTATTACGCCATGCTTATGCAACACATCAACTTGAGTTAGGGATGCCGCTTCATCAACTTCAACATCAGCTTGGTCACAGTGACATTAGAACCACGCAAAGTTACTTACACTGGTTACCTGAATTAGGGCATGGTGGTATTGATTTACTCGCAAGTTGGGGAAACCAATGAGAGGCTTGCACCTCGCTGATATTTTAAATTCTGGCCTTGGGAATTATCGGCAGCACCACATAATGAGTTATCAGCAGTTACGAGTCTGCCAACACCTTCAATCATGCAGAACGGGTCAGCTCGGTTATCAAGCATGGCAATGTGATAACTGTAGTGAAGTACAACAAATTGGATGTAGCTGTCGAGATCGGCATTGCCCACGTTGCCAAGGTATGGCAACGGCTAAATGGGTGCAAAGACAACAAGAGGATTTATTATCGTGTCGCTATTTCCACCTTGTTTTTACGCTCCCGCATGAGTTAAATATCATTGCGCACTACAACCCAAACGCGTTGTATCACTGTTTATTTAAAGCTGCATGGCAAACGCTGTGTAAATTTGCGAAACGAAAGAGGCATGGCCAGTTAGGCATGACAAGCGTACTGCATACGTGGGGGCAGAACTTAAGTCAGCATATTCACCTGCATTGCTTGATACCCGCAGGCGCGCTTGATAAAGCGCACTGGCATGAAATAAAAAAAGGCTATTTATACCCCGTTAAAGCATTATCAACAGTGTTTAGAGGGAAAATGCTCGCGGCGCTCAATGAATGCGATAGTTCATTCGCGAAGGTAAGCACACCAACCAAATGGTGCGTGTATAGCAAAGCCTGTTTAACGTACAGTGAAAAGCTAGTTAGTTACCTTGCTCGTTATACCCGAAAAGGCGTGATGTCAGAATCGCGATTAGTGTCAGCGACTGAAGAAACAGTGAGCTTTAAATACCGCGATTATGCAGATAACAACCGCGATAAAGTCATGACTCTGAGTTGTGATGAATTTTTACGGCGCTACTTACAACATGTATTGCCCAAAGGGTTTATGCGCATTCGTCACTATGGCTTTTTAGCTAATGCGTGTCGCAAGCGAAAGTTAGGGTTAATAAAGGCTCAAGTATCAGCAACCCCATGCAAAGCGGTGAAGCCGAAGGTAGAGCAAGAACGATTAATACCCCATTGGTCTTGCCAGTCATGCAAGACGGGTACCTTACGATTTATTGGTGTGATGAATTTAGATGAGGCGACAAATAAAATAGCGCGAACGAGTTAGCAGCCTTGCTTGCTGCATCAAATCAATAAGTTAACCTGCTTAATTGCTCAGGCTAATAGCGACTGTGCGAGCGAAAAATATCCTTGCTTAACGGTTAAACATTCGGTTTAATGAATAGATAATAAACGCTGAGCAATGCAGGGAAAGCTTAAATTATAATAGGTAAGCTTATTAAATTAGCTGATTTAGCTAGAGCCTCTAAAAAGCAAATTCCCATAGCATAAACAACACCAACTCTGACACACCGAGCAGGTAGCGCCTCAGTCCAACAAGCGATTATGCAACACAAACTGCGTGTCGCATAAATACTAAAGTGTTATATGCTCAAGGAAGAATTGTGATTAAATTTCTAGTTTCTTTTTTAGTTTTACTACCGTTATTTGCACAAGCGAATACAGATTTTTGTGAGGATCATACTCCTAGAACTACAGCAACTCATGGTGGTGAAAAGTATGGCCTTGTTGTTCCAGGCAGCAAAGTTAAAAAGGCTGGTTCATGGTCACCTAAAGAAATGGTTTCACCACCATTAGCAACTTATAAAGCCTACTCTTTAGTTCAGGATTGGGCTGTTAGTAATTTGCCAAAATTTGATGGTATCGAAATTAGAAGTGTAGAGTTAGTTAAATACCATTGTCTGGTTGGTTTTTCTAAAGAGGAGTATTGGTATTACATTGTCGAATACGATCCTCTTCTTGATGGCAACAAAATGTATGGTTCAAAAAATTTCGTTGCTGTTTTAATGTCGGGCGAGGTTATTGGTGTTGAGAGCATATAACAAGCTGTTCAAGCGGGACAAAAAACAGTTTGCTGTTTCGTTCCTCAACATTTTAGCAAACAATTTTTGCCCCTTAACAGGGCGTTATGTGTTTAGGATTATTCACAGTAAATTCAAGGATGGGGAGTCCAAAATGAGATTTAATAATAAGCTCAATCGCGCACAACTTGGTGCTTTAACTATATGTTTAGGTACTTCACTTGGTATGTCATTTCTAGTTGGGAGTTCATCACCTTTCATAGGGCTAATGCTTGGTACAATTACCATCGGTATTTATGTCATGATTCTTTCTGGAAAGTGGAGTGCAAAAAACACATAACAAGAAATTCAACAAGGACAAAAAACAGTTGGCTTTTTGTTCACTACGTTCACTTATTTTAGCCAACCATTTTTTGCCTGTTAATTAGGCGTTATGTGTAAACGGATATCGTCGAGTATATGGATATTTTCAAAGGTATAGATTTCAATGACTCGTTTGTTCTCGGTTGGAGTTCGAATGCAACTGAAATCACATTCAAAATTGAGGCTAGCATTTGGCCTGATTCACCTCATTATCTAAATCCAAAACCTGATGAATATACTTGCTACCGTATATGTGAAATTCAATTTGCGGATTTCACTTCATATTCAGGGCTTGCTGAAAAAAGTAGTGTTAAACCAAACAAAGATATAAATGGTTCATTTGATTATGGCAATATAGATTCGTTAATTAAAACAAATCAAGGCTTTAAGGTTGTTGGTGAGTTTGGTAACTTAGAAGTTATAAACGGCAAAGTTCAGTTAAAAATTTACACATAACAAGCGCTTCAAACGGAAAAAATACAGCTGGCTGTTTTCACTCCGTTCAACATTTTAGCCAGCTATACTTTTCCGCTTAAGCGGGCGTTATATGCCTAAGGGAACTATGCGTAGAATTCTACTTTTAGCACTTATTTCGATATGTTTATTTTGTAATTCCGCAAAAGCTATTGAGCTATGTGCTAACGAAATCGATATTGATAAACCTCTTTTAGATAAACCTCTTTTAGATAAACCTCTTTTAGATAAATCACTTGCTAAAGTAGCCTTGTACGCTGACAAAATTTACGGTAAAAGTTGTTTGGTTTGCGCTGAGGTTTTAGAGCTCGATAAAGACAGAATTGAGCTTCATATAACAAGCCCAACAAATAAAGATGCAATTCTAAATACCTCTGCAACTATTGCCATAGCATTGCCAAGTGGTAAGATTCTAGAACAAAAGTTGTATCATAGTTGCAAAGTACGGACGGTGGTATCCGGCATATAACAAGTCATTAAAGCAGGACAAATAACAGTTGGCTTTTGCTCCTGCGTCACTTATTTTAGCCAACAATTATTTGCCTCTTAATGAGGCGTTATATTTCAAGGAAGAATCAATGAAGCCTGAGGATTACAATCCTAAAGCTAAAGAAGCATTTGGTAAATCACTTATCGATATAGGTGTAGCTATATTTAAAGGCATTATATTATTATTTACTGTTGTTCCACTTGCAGCAATATTACAAATTGCTATTAATGGCAATAAAAAATCTGTGTCATTATTTGATATGTTGTCTTCATTATCTCCTGCAACTCAATGGACATTTATTGGCTTCTTAGCTTTAGCATTTATTGCAGGGTTTGTTTTTCGTCGAGAGGGCTTAAGACATATACATGAGTTAGAAAATGTAAAATACATGAATTGGAAAATGAAATATAACAAGAAATTCAACAAGGACTAAAAACAGCGGGCTGTTCGCTCCGCTCCATTTTAGCCCACTATTTTTAGCCTGTTAATTAGGCGTTAGTTTACTGGTGTACTTAAAATAGATATGAGTTTAAATAAAGTTATTTTATTATTTTCTCTTTCATTATTTCTTGTCTGCGGATACTTAAATGAAAGGCATGGTGCAGAAGATTGGATAGTGTCTTATCACAAATAAACAAGACACCCACTCTAAATTTTGCACTTTTAGAAGTTAAAGACTAGCCTTTGTTTAGTGTAAAAAACAAGCAGGGTGTCTTATGGCTATCGCGAGAAAGCGTCAAGTAAGTTTGGCTGATACAAAATACTACCACTGTATTTCGCGTTGCGTGCGCCGTGCATTTTTATGTGGCGAAGACCACTTTACAGGTAAGTCTTACGAGCATCGACGAGGCTGGGTTGAAGACAAACTGCTTGAGTTAGCCAAGATATTTTGTATTGACGTATGTGCTTATGCCGTAATGAGTAATCATACACACTTAGTCTTGTATGTTGATGATAAAAAAGCGAATAGGTTAAATGATAAAGCGATTGTTATTCGCTGGCATAAACTGTGTAAAGGCACCGTACTTACGCAAAAATATGTACAGGGTGAAAAGCTAAGTAAAGTTGAACTTATCTTTTTTTATCAAACAGTAAAGGAATATCGAGAGCGCCTATCAAGTATTAGCTGGTTTATGCGGTTGTTAAATGAAGATATTGCTCGCAGAGCAAATAAGGAAGATAACTGTACCGGCAGGTTTTGGGAGGGGCGATTTAGATCGCAAGCACTGCTTGATGAAGCCGCACTTGCCGCCTGTATGGCGTATGTCGATTTAAACCCCATTAGAGCCAAGATGGCTAAAACGCCAGAAGAGTCAGACCATACCAGCGCTCAAGTACGCTTAATATGCGCAAAAGAAGGCAAGCAGCCAAAACAACTACTGCGCTTTGCAGGCATGCCACGTCAAATAATGCCCAAAGGGCTGCCGTTTGAGCTTAAATCGTACCTTGAACTTGTTGAATTAACAGGGCGTTGTATACGTGAAGATAAGCGAGGGTATATTGAGAGTTCACACTTACCCTTACTCGAAAGAGTGAATATATCCCCCGAAAATTGGTTAAAGCTCACCACACAATTTACGCGTGTATTTCATGGCGCAGTAGGCAGGCCAGCCTCACAAGAAGGTTATTGTGAAAACTTAAAGCGAAAGCGGCGAGCGAATATCAGTAACTGCGAAAAGCTACTGGCATAAAACGTAAACTACTCAGTAAAACTATTCAGTAATAAATCACAACTGCACCATGCAGTCATTTTCATGCGTGCAATTTAGATTAAGAGCGCTAATGACTTATTTGATGGATGAAATGAAAATAACCTGTCGATAAAAGGTATGTTATTAACCTACAAATTAAATTTAATGGCAACATTTTGTTTGTTCAATTGGAGTGGCTGTCTAGTTTATCTGCTATTTAAATATGAAAATTAGTTGACTATTTTTTAGGTGTTAAGGTTTGAAACTATTAATTTTTATATCACCAAAACTAATCTGACTTTCCCATAAACTTCCGATTTATAGTTTAAAAATAAAGCAGTATCAGCAACTTTTATAGGTAAGAGTAGAGCTACTTATAGTGCTTACACTTTTTATAATACGGTGATATTACTATTAGCCAGCCAAGTTACTTACATTAATTAATAACAAAATTAACTTTAAGGTATTTAAATTAACAATGAGCGCTAATACTTTTTTTACTTCAGCATCGGAACGTAAAATTGCTCCAATGCAAAATCATACACATAAACCTGACGGCACGCCTGTAGATAATGATAGAACAGAAATAGGTCCCACTCAGCAAGCTTTTGATGAATGGGATTCTGATGGTCTAGTGCTACCTAACCTTAAGAGAATGCGTTCAGAGCGGCTATCGCGTATTTGTAATCAATTAGTTATTCAAAACATTCCGGGAGTTTTATTATTCGATCCAATAAACATACGTTACGCCACTGACTGCAGCAATATGCAACTTTGGGTTACGCATAACCACTGCCGCGCATGTTTTATTAGTGCGGATGGTTATAAACAAATAAACAAGACACCCATCCTAAATTTTGCATTTTTTAAAATTAAAGGCTAGCCTTTATTTAGTGCAAAAAACAAGCAGAGTGTCTTATGGCAATCGCAAGAAAGCGTCAAGTAAGTTTGGTTGATACAAAGTACTATCACTGTATTTCACGTTGCGTGAAACAAATAAACAAGACACCCATCCTAAATTTTGCATTTTTTAAAATTAAAGGCTAGCCTTTATTTAGTGCAAAAAACAAGCAGAGTGTCTTATGGCAATTGCAAGAAAGCGTCAAGTAAGTTTGGTTGATACAAAATACTATCACTGTATTTCACGCTGTGTTCGTCGTGCATTTTTATGTGGAGAAGACCGTTTTACTGGTCAATCTTACGAGCATCGACGAGGGTGGGTTGAAGATAAGTTACTTATGCTCGCAAAAATATTTTGTATTGATGTGTGTGCTTATGCTGTTATGAGTAATCACACTCACTTAGTCCTGTATGTAGATGATAATCGAGCAAACAGGCTGAATGATAAAGCGATTGTTATTCGCTGGCATAAACTCTGTAAAGGCACATTGTTAACGCAGAAATATGTACAAGGTGAAAAGTTAAGTAAAGTTGAGCTCATCTTTTTCAACCAAACGGTTAAACAATACCGCGAACGCTTATCAAGTATCAGCTGGTTTATGCGGCTATTAAATGAAGACATTGCTCGCAGAGCAAATAAAGAAGATAACTGCACTGGACGGTTCTGGGAGGGTAGATTCAAATCGCAAGCATTACTAGATGAAGCAGCCCTAGCGGCCTGCATGGCGTATGTCGACTTAAATCCCATTAGAGCTAAAATGGCTAACACTCCAGAGGATTCAGGCCATACCAGCATCAAACAGCGTTTAACGTATGTAAAGGATGGTAAACAACCAAAACAACTACAGCGCTTTGCAGGCATGCCACGTCAAATAATGCCAAAAGGGCTGCCGTTTGAGCTTAAATCGTACCTTGAACTTGTTGAATTAACAGGACGTTGTATACGTGAAGATAAGCGAGGGTATATTGAGAGTACACACTTGCCTTTGCTAGAAAGAGTGAATATATCTCCAGAAAACTGGTTAAAACTCACCACACAATTTACGCGTGTATTTCATGGCGCAGTGGGCAGGCCAGTCTCACAAGAAGGTTATTGTGAAAACTTAAACCGAAAGCGGCGAGCGAATATCAGTAACTGCGAAAAGCTACTGGCATAAAATTTAAACTACTCAGTAAAACTATTCAGTAAAAAATCACAACTGCACCATGCAGTCATTTTCATGCGTGCAATTTAGATTAAGAGCGCTAGTGACTTATTTGATGGATGAAATAAAAATAACCTGTCGATAAAAGATATATTATTAGTCTACAAATTAAATTTTATGGCAACATTTTGTTTGTTCAATTAGAGTGGCTGTCTAGTTTAGTTCTTGTTCAATTAGAGTGGCTGTCTAGTTTAGTTCTTGCTGTCTAGTTTAGTTCTTATGATCGTAAAAGAACTTTTGTTGAAACTCGTTGGAAGTATACAAAAGAGGTGCAGCAAGTTGATTCAAAAATCCAATATTTTGAATCGAGACGAAGGGGTGGAGTTAACCAAGTTCAAAGTTGGCCGATAGTCCCATAAACAGGAAAACACATGAAGATATTTAAAATTTGTATAACATGCGGTATTTGGCTGCTATCTGCATGCAGCTCATATGCAGACGATGGTAATTGGCAGTGGAAACTCGAAATTGAAAAGACAATTGGGCATGCTGACAACTCGGTTCAGAACATGGAAATTGGCTCATATTGGAATAAAAACTACAGAGAAGCTGTGTTCTCTGTTTCAAATTTAATTTCCAATGGTTGGTCCAGTGAAGGTTTTGATGCTGATTTATATAATTCTATATTGTTAGAGGTATGGAGGAACACTAAGCATGTTCGTGTATTAGATGATCACTTAATTCGATTAGCTGCTATGAAATGGAGAATTAATCTTAAAAATAAATGTTTTGATAGTGGAGTGGATCTGAATATTGCACGAAAATATTTTATGGAGATGATCAGTTCGAATGAAAATATCTTAAAAAACTCAGCTATAACCGGGCTTGGAATGATTGGTGAAAAAAATGATGTTGATACGTTAATAGCGATATTAATTGATAATCAAGATAGTTTTATAGGTAAAACAGCATTAAATTCACTCTTACTTATTGATGACAAATACATGCTAGAATCACTTAGAGTAAGTTTGAATCAAGTTTCAAATAAGTCAATCAAGAATCAGATTCAACAAGAAATAAGTTACAATAGAGTTTATGAAAATGAATGCAGTAACTAAGCTTTAGGTTTACAAGCCGTTACTTGACTTTGATCCGATTGTTATCTGTGCAAACCTAAACCACAGCTAAAGTGTAGTGGCATAGTGATTTTGGCCACTATTTACATGCAAACTTGTATAAAACAAAGCGGGGCTTTTTTAAACCTTAGTTTTATTAAAAACGTCCACTAATGTTAAACTACAAAAAACTTAATTACTTAATATAGCTATGGCATTTTACATTCCTTTATTAAAAGCTCACTTTGAGCACATTGAAATTGGCGATACGCTTACATCACTTTGGAGTGGATGTGGCAGTATTGTGCAGTGCCAGTTTGATGATAAGCCATGTGTTATTAAAGCGATTAAAATGCCCAGTTATATACACCATCCTAAAATTAAACAAAGCGAATTTGCGCTTAAAAGAAAGCAGCATTCCTATAGTGTTGAATACACATTTTATAAGCTTTATAGCCAGCATTTACCAGTACATGCGCAAAGTATTGAATGTATAGGTGCAATTAATAAAGATGATGAATATGCGCTGGTGTTTAAGGATTTCACCAAACATGGGTTTGCTCAAGCAGGGCCACAACATGTTAAAGCTATATTAAAGTGGCTTGCACACTTTCATGCGTTTAACTTAAGTAAACCCGCTGAAGGGTTATGGCAGCAAGGCAACTACTGGCATTTAAGCACGCGCCCAGATGAGTTTAATAAACTAAAAGATAACCTTGATAAAAAGTCCGATATTAAAAATGCTGCACATAAAATAGATGAGCAACTACAAAGTTGTGCGTATAAAACGCTGATTCATGGCGATGCAAAAGTTGCTAACTTTGCAGCAAATGAGCGCGATGAAATACTCGGTTATGATTTTCAGTATATAGGTGCAGGTTGCGGGATAATTGATGTAATGTATTTTATGACCAGTTGCTTAAGTGATGCACAATTACACGAGTGCGCTGATGAGTACCTTGCGTATTATTTTGATAATTTAAAGGCTGCTATTACAACTTATCATCCTACAGCACCAGCAGGTAAAATAGCTGACAATTGGCTCGCTTTATGGCCTGCTGCATGGGCTGACTTTTATCGATTTTTAGCTGGCTGGAGCCCCGAGCACCAAAAAATAAATAGTTATATGCAACAGCAAGTAAACAGCTGGTTAGCGAGTAACATTTAATAAACAGGTTTTGCTAATCTCTTGCATAAATATCAAGCAAAACAATGCATTTTGGCACGATGTATGAAAATCTCTTTAAAACTACAGGTCAAATGACCTTTTTTAATATAAAATACTGCAAATTCTTGTATCAGTAGGTTTATATCATGGCAATTCACGTTATTTCTCACCCTCTTGTTCAACATAAACTAGGCCTAATGCGAGCGCATGGTATTAGTACTAAAAGCTTTCGTGAATTATGTTCTGAAGTTGGAACCTTATTAACTTACGAAGCAACTAAAAACCTACAGTTAGAAGATAACGAAATTACAGGCTGGGATGGCAATAAGTTAAAAGTAGAGCATATTAAAGGTAAAAAAATTACCGTAGTGCCTATTTTGCGTGCTGGTCTTGGCATGATGGATGGTGTTATGCAGTTATTACCAGCCGCTAAAGTAAGTGTGGTTGGTCTTGAACGTAACGAAGAAACACTAGAGCCAGTACCATATTTTGAAAAGCTAGTAGGTAATATTGATGAGCGCCTAAGCTTAGTTATTGACCCTATGCTTGCCACAGGTGGCTCAATGATTGCCACAATCGATATGCTTAAAAAAGCAGGCTGTAAAGAAATCAAAGTAATTGTATTAGTAGCTGCACCAGAAGGTGTGGAAAAAACACTTACAGCACATCCCGACGTAGAAATATTTACAGCCTCTGTAGATAGCCACTTAAACGAAAAGGGCTATATTATCCCTGGTTTAGGCGATGCGGGCGACAAAATATTCGGTACTGTTTAGGAGTCTTTAAGTGCAAAATAATGACACCTTTTCAATAAAAACTATTTTAACGGGCGCGCAAATGCTGTTTGTAGCATTTGGTGCGCTGGTATTAGTGCCGCTTTTAACGGGCTTGGATCCTAATGTTGCGCTTTTTACCGCAGGCATTGGTACCTTGCTGTTTCAGGTAGTGACTAAAGGCCAAGTGCCTATATTTTTAGCTTCATCGTTTGCCTTTATTGCACCTATTATTGCCGCTGTGCAAATGTGGGGCGTGCCAGCCACTATGGGCGGCTTAATGGTGGCGGGTTTTGCTTATATGCTTTTAAGTTTATTAGTGAAATTTAAAGGCGTTGCAACGCTTCATAAAATTTTACCGCCTGTGGTTGTGGGCCCAGTAATTATGGTTATTGGCCTTGCGCTTGCACCTGTTGCTGTAAATATGGCGATGGGTAAAAGTGGCGACGGCAGTATTCAAATTATAGATTACACCAGCGCTATTTATATTTCGTTGTTCTCGTTAGTGGTTACGCTTATTTTTGCAGTATGGGGAAAAGGCGTATTTAAGCTTATACCTATATTAGCAGGGGTTGTAGCGGGTTATTGTTTATCGCTTGGTATGGGCGTTGTGCAATTTGACGCGGTGACTAACGCACAGTGGTTTGCTGTACCAAACTTTACTTGGCCTGAGTTTAAATGGCAGGCTATTTTGTTTATGGTACCTGTAGCAATAGCACCTGCAATTGAGCATATTGGCGATATGATGGCTATTAGCCAAGTAACCAATAAAGACTTTTTGAAAAAGCCTGGGCTTCACCGTACTTTGTTTGGTGATGGCCTTGCGACTTCTGCGGCATCATTATTTGGCGGCCCGCCTAACACTACTTACTCAGAAGTAACGGGGGCAGTTATGCTTACCAAAAACTTCAATCCTAAAGTAATGATGTGGACAGCTGTTATTGCCATTATTTTAGCGTTTGTAGCTAAAATGGGATCTGGTTTGCAAACTATTCCTGTGCCAGTAATGGGCGGCATTATGATTCTACTTTTTGGCTCTATTGCTGTAGTGGGTTTAAATACACTGGTTAAATCGGGCGATGATTTAACAGCACCACGTAACTTAAGTATCGTTGCACTTATTTTGGTGTGCGGTATTGGTGGTATGCATATTGGTGGTAGCCAATTTAGTTTAGAGGGCGTAAGCCTCTGCGCTATTTTAGGAATAGTACTTAACTTAGTATTACCAAAAGCAGAACCTGAAAAAGTTTAATTTTGCACATTAGCTAAATAGATTGCACCATAATAGCGCATTTTTAATGCGCTATTTTTTTAACTTATTAATAAATATACAAAAATAATAATGGTCTAGTATCTGCATTTAACTTCCAGAACGCATTGTATGCAAAGGAGTTACTATGTCAGAGGCCAATATTGTGGATATAACCCCGTTTTTAGCAAAACACCAACTGCCTTTAAAGTATCAATATTTGAGTGAGCAATATTTTGTTCCACTCGCGCATGACATCCTCGAATCTAAAAAAACAAATACTCCTATTTTTGTTGCCATAAATGGATGCCAAGGCTCAGGAAAAACAACACTCGCTGATTTTTTAGTTACCTGGTTTTCTAAAAACACACCACTTAACAGTGTTGCATTGTCTATTGATGACTTTTATTTAGCAAAACAAGCACGTAGTGAACTTGCCAAAGACGTACATCCTCTTTTTACTACTCGCGGAGTACCGGGTACTCACGATGTAGCGTTAATGAATAGCACAATAACTAACTTACTGGCAGGAGAGGTAAACGTACCGCTTCCACGTTTTAATAAACACGAAGACGACTGCGTGCCAGCAAGTGATTGGCTAACAAACGAAAAGCCAGTTGATATTGTTATTTTAGAAGGGTGGTGTGTAGGCAGTGAGCCACAACCGTTGTTTTCATTGAGTGAGCCGCTTAACGAGTTAGAGCAACAATTTGATAAAGAAGGCGTTTGGCGCCGCTGTGTAAACAGCTGTTTGGCAAACGAATATAAAGCCGTTTTTAACCTAATTGATTATACCGTTATGCTAAAAGCACCGAGTTTTAGTGATGTTTTTACATGGCGACAAGAGCAAGAACAAAAGTTAATAGCCAAAAAAGGTGAAGGCTCAGGCACCATGACTAACGAGCAATTGGTGTATTTTATTTCTCATTTTGAGCGCATTACGCGTGAGAACTTAAACACACTGAGCGCTAAAGCAAATGCTTTAATTGAACTTGATAGCAACCGCGATATTAGCGGTATGCACCTAACGAGTGATGACACCCTTCAACCTATTATTTTTACAGATTTGGACGGTACATTGCTCGATCACGCCGATTACAATACCAATAATATCAGTGAGTTATTACAGCAGCTGCAAAATGCACATATTCCTGTGGTGTTTAATACCAGTAAAACTTTTTGCGAAGTTATAGAGCTTAAAAACGATTTAAACATTCAGCAGCCTTTTATTGTAGAAAACGGTGCTGCGGTATTTATTCCAGAAGATTATTTTGAACTTAAGCCTATTGGTTGCAAAAAAATAGGCGCTTATTGGTGCTACGCAATGGCAAAGCCGTTATCGAGTTTATTAAATGATTTAAATACTTTAAAGGCGGATTATAAAGCGCATTACAAATTGTTTAGTGATTTATCGAGTGAGCAAATATCAGAGCTTACTGGTCTTAGCGATGCACAAGCAAGGCGCGCACAAACTCGTGATTATTCAGACCCTCTTTATTGGTATGGCAACGACGAATTACTCACAGCCTTTGTAAGCGATGTTGAAGCACTCGGCTACGATATAAAAATTGGCGGACGCTTCATTCATATTGCCAAAAATACCGATAAAAGCGCTGCACAGCAGTGGTTAGTTAAACAGTTTACCAATCATTTCAGAAAGCCTCTCACGGTTATAGCTCTGGGTGATAGCGATAACGATAAGCAAATGTTAGAGCACGCAAATATCGCCATTATTATTGCCAATCCGGCGAGTAAAAAGCCGGTTAAATTGTCGCACAACAAAGCACGGTACTCTCAATCACCAGCACCGCTGGGGTGGATTGAAGAAATAACATCGTTGCCGTGTATTAGCAGTATTTTAAGTATTTCTGAGGAGCAAACATCTCATGGCTGATTTTTACCAAAATGGCATTATTACAACATTACATAATATTGCCGACAGACCAATAGAAGATCTAGAAAAAGAGCTACTTACTTTTAGCAAGCAGCGCCCAATGGGATTAATACTTCCTTCGTTATTTAGTGAACTCGAAGGCCCTGCACTGCAAAATATAGTTAGCGAATTACGCGAAGTACCGTATTTATCGCAAATTACCATAGGTTTAGATAGAGCCGACGAAGCACAGTACCGCCATGCACTTGGTTTTTTTAAAGAGCTAAACCAAAACCATAAAGTATTATGGAACGACGGCCCACGCTTACAAGCACTTGATAAAGAATTACAAGAGCTAGGCGTTGCACCGCGTGAGCTGGGTAAAGGCCGTAACGTGTGGTACTGCATGGGCTATAAATTAGCAACAGCGGAAGTGGAATCTATCGCGCTGCATGATTGCGATATTTTAACCTACGACAGAAGCTTACTTGCTCGCTTAATTTACCCCGTTGCGCATCCGCGTTTTAACTATGAATTTTGTAAAGGATTTTACCCGCGTACTGCTAATGGCAAAATTAATGGCCGTGTATCGCGCTTATTAGTAACGCCACTGCTTCGCTCGTTTAAAACAATTTTAGGCAATACCGACTACCTTGAATATATGGACTCATTTAGATACCCACTTGCAGGTGAGTTTTCGTTTAGACGCGATGTTTTAAACGATATTCGCATACCAAGTGATTGGGGCCTTGAAATAGGCGTACTGAGTGAAATGTATCGTAACTATTCACATAACCGCTTGTGCCAAGTAGATATTGCCGATAATTACGATCATAAGCACCAAGAACTTTCACTTGATGACCAAAGCGCAGGTTTGTCTAAAATGTCGATTGATATTACTAAGGCATTGTTTAGAAAGCTGGCAACACAAGGTGTTACTTTTACCAGCGAAACAATTCGTTCATTAAAAGCGACTTACTACCGTATCGGGCTAGATTTTATAGAAACGTATCATAACGACGCGCTAATGAACGGGTTAACGCTTGATGTACACCAAGAAGAAAAAGCAGTAGAAATGTTTGCACAAAATATTATGGAAGCAGGGCAACACTTTTTAGAAAACCCAATGGAAGCGCCATTTGTGCCAAGTTGGAACCGTGTTGTATCTGCAATGCCAGACGTACTTGAGCGCTTAAAAGAAGCCGTAGAGCTAGATAACGAAGAATATAGTTAACCTGCGTGCAGGTTAACTAGCCTATAAGTCTAAACAATAAATATTAGGGGCGCATGTGAGCACAGTTAGCGAATTATTTTTACAACGAGTAGAGCAACATCTTCATATTATTTATGAGGGTGTTGAGCTGCCTTTATCGGTTACTGAGCTTGCTCAGCAACTTATTAAAATTATATTAGGTAGCAATGCACTGCGCGACCCGACACCCCATACAAACCGATGGGATGAACAAGATATAGTATTGATTGCTTATGGCGACTCTATTATTAAACACGATGATAGCGAATTTGCCGTATCGAGCCCAATGGAGGCACCGCTTAAAACACTACACAGGTTTATAAAAGAGCAATGTGATATGCAGTTAAATGCGCTGCATATATTGCCATTTTACCCGTACAGCTCAGACGAAGGCTTTGCCGTAATGAACTACGTGCAAGTGAACGAGTCGTTAGGTGATTGGGGAGATATTCAAAATATCGCTAAAGACGTAAAGTTAATGGCAGATTTAGTTATTAACCATTGCTCAAGCAGAAGCGTATGGTTTGAGAACTTTTTAAACGATTTACACCCGGGTAAAGACTACTTTAAAACGGCCAGCTTAACGGATGATTTAAGCCAAGTTGTACGCCCGCGAACCTCATCGTTATTAAATACTGTAACTACGCCAAGCGGCGAAAAGCACGTATGGTGTACGTTTAGTCACGATCAGGTTGATTTTGACTTTGGCAATCCTGATGTACTTAAAGAGTTTGTGAGAATAATTAGGCATTATTTAGACAATGGCGTACGTTTATTTAGACTCGATGCGGTTGCATTTTTGTGGAAACAGCTTAATACAAGTTGCATTAACTTGCCGCAAACACATGAAGCCGTAAGGCTCATGCGAACACTTATTGAGCACGCAGAGCCCAGCGTAGTTATTATTACCGAAACCAACATTCCAAACCAAGAAAACCTATCGTACTTTGGTAACGCTAACGAAGCGCACAGTATTTATAACTTTGCATTGCCGCCATTGTTGCTACACACATTACTTAGCGGCGATAGTACAGCAATTAAACATTGGATGATGAGTATGCCGCCTGCGCAAAATGGTACGGCATACTTTAACTTTATAGCCTCGCATGATGGAGTAGGGCTCAGACCAATTGAAGGTTTACTACAAACTAGCGAAGTGGCGTCACTAGTAAGTACCACTATGCAATTTGGTGGTCGTGTATCTATGCGAACCAGTAACGATGGAACGCATACACCGTACGAGCTAAATATTGCTTTATTTGATGCACTACAAGGGACGCACAATGGCCCCGATAAGTTTGGCCTTGAGCGATTTATGTGTGCTCACGCAATTATGTTTGCGCTTGAAGGTATCCCAGGGCTTTATATTCATAGTTTGTTGGGTACAACTAACGACTATGACCGATTTGAAAATTCACAGCATAACCGCGCTATAAACCGCCATCGTTGGCAAGAGTCAAAGCTACTGGCTGCGATTGGTGAAAAGTATAGTCATCATCATAAAGTGTTTAACGGCATAAAAAGCTTATTGGCAGTACGCAAAAAGCAGAGTGCCTTTCACCCAAATGCTACACAGTTTACGCTGCATTTAGCGGGGGGATTATTTGGTTTTTGGCGACAAAGTATAGACAGACGCCAAAGCATATTTTGTGTTTATAACATTAGCGATAAACCACAAACGCTCACATTGGCCGACTTAAACTTAATTAACACCCAAAAGTGGTTTGATTTGGTGGCAGATAAAACGATTGAAGAAAGCCAATTAACGATAGAGCTAGAACCATACCAAAGCGTGTGGCTGAGTAATATTAAATAATACCTATTAAAAAGGCTCGCACTGCGAGCCTTTGTTTTAACTAGGGCGTGTTGATCTTTGTGGATTGAAATTTGTTCAATCTAGGGGCGATTAAATCGCGACGCGAGGTTTGTAACCTAGTGGGCTAAGTAAAAACCGAGCAACAAAGAGTTAATCGTCCCTAGAAAGAACCCTTCGGGCAGCGCATGTTTGGTACTTATGCTGCGTTATCGCCTATTTATGGGGAATAACCACACTACATAGGCTCTGCCTTGCTTAAAAACCAAACATACTGCTGCAAATTCACCCACCAATGATCAACACGCCCTAATAAGTTATTTTATTAATTATAAGCTGTAGCTTAAGTTAATGTAGCCAAAGCGGCCAATGTTGTCATAACTTGCACTTCCTGCCCCGGTACCACGTGTTCCGTAAGGAAGTTTACGGTTAAATACGTTATCAACACCTACTTTAACGCCTAAACCGCTATTAAAGTTGTAACCTACAGTCATATCAGTAATAAAGTATTTACCGTAAGACATTTGATTACTTGGGTTAGGGTTGCTATCAAGTTCAAAATTTGTGTATAGCTCTACTTCACTCAAAAAGCGTGTTTCAACTGTTGAGAAAAAGTTATCCATAACATAACTTACAGATAGGTTAGTTTGCCATTTAGCTTCACCTGCCGTGCCTGCGTATTCAATGTAGTTACTAGGGTCATCTTGGAACGGGTAGTCTTTACGTTCAATTAAGTAAGTACCAATTAAACGGGTTTTAAAGCTACCTTCAAGCGCGTCAAAGTCGTAACCTAGTTCAAAGTCTACCCCAGATGCTTTTTGCCCTGCAACATTTAGCACTGAGTTTTGAATAAGTGAAATTTGGCCGTTTGCATCGCGAGTTATTAAATTACAGTACTGGTTATTAATACCTGTTTTGCTATCTACACAGCGATCAAGAATGTCTTGCGCGTTAATTGTGTCAATTGCATCTTCAAGTTCAATTTCCCAGTAATCAATAGTAAGTAGTGCGTTTTCTAAAAACTCTGGTTGGTAAACAATACCTACAGTCGTACTTGTCGATTCTTCACCTTTTACATCACGGTTACCGCTTGTTAAACCATCTAATGAAGCAGAATCGTAATCTGAGTTGAAATCACTCGCTACACCCAATGCGGCACAATTTGCAGTGCGAGTTGCTCCGTTTGATAAATCACCTAGGTTGTCGGCGCGACACGGGTCGTCAACACTATAAAAAGTTTGGCTCGGTGCACCAAATACTTCACTAATATTAGGAGCTCGAAGCGCAGCAGATTGTGTTACACGCACACGTAGCTCATCGTTTACAGTCCAATCAAGGCCTAGTTTCCAGCTTGTGGCATCACCAATAGTGCTGTAATCAGCATGACGTACTGCTGTATCAAACACTAAGTCTTGAATAAGCGGTAAGTCAGTTAAAATTGGCATAGACACTTCAAAGAATACTTCGCGAACATTAAACGAGCCCTTATCTTCGCCCAGTGCGTTAAAGAACGTACCTTCTGCGTTATCAGGCTCTTTAGTTTCGCTTTCTTCTTTACGGTACTCAGCACCAAATGCAACACCCACATAACCCGCTGGTAACTCAAAAATAGCGCCGTTTGCAAGTGATCCAGAAATAACCGTTTGTTTAATAGTTGAAGTGCCAACAGATACCGTATTAATGTAATCAATGGCTTGTTGAGATGGCGCACCAAACCCCATAATATTTACAGGAACACAGCCATCAGCTTGGGCTGCTGCACTACGACAAACAACATTACCATTTTTATCTTCAACAGCATCAAGCGCATTAAAGTAATTAGCTAAAATCATGTTAGCGCCATTTTCGCGCTCTAGATCAGTTTGGCCGTATACTATTGAGGTATCTAATTCCCAATCATCAAATACAGTGCCTTTTAAGCCTGTTACAAAACGCGTTGTTTCACGGGTGTTGTTTTCTATACGACGGCCGAGGTCACTCATCATGCGGTTAACCATTATCGAGTCAACACCTTGGTCTTCCATGCGCGCTTTGATGCTTGGGTCTAGGTAAGGGTTATCAATTTTAATGCTGTTATCATCGTCGCGGTAGAAATATGCTGGTTGGCCAATGCTTTCGCCTTGGCTATTTACATATTTCGCATCAAAGTAAACGTTCAAGTCGTCGGTTACATCGTAGTTAACTTTGAAGTTTACGTTGTAACGTTCAAACTCAGGCTGAATTTCTTCAAACTGGCCTAAGTTAAAAAAGTCACAGTTAGCGCATGCTGTGCCATCAACGTTATCGCCTATATATAAATTGTGCGCACTGCCATCAGGGTTAAAGCTATTGGTAAATAAAGTATTTTCAAGTGCGTAAACACCTGCGTTATTAATAGCGTAAAGACCGGCGTTAGGCGTTAAAATGTCATCTGGAAAAGCACTGCTATCTTTATTGCTATCAGTTTGAGCTTGATTGCGTAAGCTTCTAAAAGAAGTACTTGTCCAAGGATGATCAAGCGCATTTAATGAATCTTGGCCTGAGTACTCAATAGCAAAAGCAGCATTACCACGGTCGTTGTTAAAGTTAGAACCGTATGAGAACGTTGCTTTTTCGTTGTTGTAGCTGCTTAAATCGGCAAAACCACGTGTAACGCTAAAGTCCATGCCTTCAATGTTGTCTTTTAATATAAAGTTAACAACACCTGTTACCGCATCAGCACCGTATACAGCAGATGCACCACCAGTAATTATCTCTACACGTTCAACCCATACACTTGGAATAGTGTTGGTATCTACAGATTGAGAACCTGCAGAGCTTGATACATGACGCTTACCATTTACAAGTACCAAAGTACGATCTGTACCCATGTTACGTAAATCAAGAATATTTAAACCCGCAGTACCAATAAAACGGCCAGAGTTAGCCATAGAATATGTATTGCCAAGTGCTGGTAAGTTATTTAGCGCTTCACCAATGTTTACCGCGCCAGTGTTCATTAGCTGCTCGCCACTGATAACTGTTACAGGGGCAGGTGCAATAGCACCTTCACGTAAAATACGTGAACCCGTCACTTCAACACGTTCAATTTTTGTTGCTTGCTCATCTTGTGCAAGCACAGAATTACTTGCTGTTGCAGCAGCAGTAATTAATGCACATTTAATGCTAGTAGAAAGTAAATTATGACGTTTCATTTGATTCCCAGAGAACATTTTATAGTAATTAAATACAATGTAGTTTTATCCAAATGCAGTTTGTATTTGGATAAAGCCCTATAACTTTTTTTATGAGGGCGGTGATTATTGCATGCTGATTATTTTATTAAAAGGAGCTAACTCACTGTAAAATAAGCAACTTGAATTAATCTGAAGGACGGTTGTTGTGGTTTTTGGTATTAATTACAAAGGCCCTTTAAATGATTTACTGTGGTGTTTTTACATTTAGTTTTTCTTATATGTTTTAGTTATTAACATTGGTTTTTATTTGTTAAATTTTAAGTTGTTTTTTAAGTCAGTTTTTTGCAGTTTATAATTATTCATATATAAATTTTTATTTATATGAAGTTGCCAGCGAATGTTATATGTACTTATTTGTAAAGGTTATGTGTGTTATTACTCTTTTAAAGTGATTTTTATTAGGTGTTTTTTATTCAAAAAAATCGTTATTTGAATATTTTTCACTATTGCGGCTTTAAAATGATTGATTTGTAAACCCCCTTTACAGCTCAAAGTGCTCATAACAGCTCGTAAAGTTACTTTGCTACGTAAACTTGATACAATTTAGGTGTTTTTAATTAATAGGTTTGACCATGAAGTATTTAGTTATTATTTTTACCTTTGCGTTTAGTTCAATGTCTTTTGCGCAGCAAGAAGTCGATCTTGAAGTAAATATGAAAAACACGGGCCTTGCATATAAACAAGCGGTGCAGGCAACTCAACTTAGTGAATTTAATACTGCGATTGATGAATTTATAAAGCTGGTTAAAGTGAGTAAAACTGGTAAGTTTTACAAAAAACCTGAGCAGTCATTGCAGGGCCTTGATAAAGTGATTGCTCAAGCTGAACTTGCAAAAAAAGCAGCAAACGAGCAGGGGCTAAGTGCGGCAAAAGAACCACTGAAAAATATAGATAATTTACGTAAAAAATATCATGAGTTACACGAGCCTCCAGGGTTCTTTGAATTACTGTTCGGTTCATAAACCTAGACTATATGTATCTTTAGTAGCTACTTTTAAGCTAATTGCGTTAAAGGTATCTGCAGCAATAAATATAAGGAAACACAATGGAAATTTCAGTTTCAATGTTAGAAGGCCAAAAGCAAAGCGCTAAATTTGGCGACCTAGAAGTAATAAGCGATCAAAGCGTAAACGCTGGTGGCAATGCAGAGTATCCAGAACCGTTTGATTATTTTTTAGTAAGTATGGTTTTATGTGCAGGTTTTTATGCGCGTAAGTTTTGCGAGCAGCGTGATATTTCAACGCAAGGTATGACGCTTACTCAAAATAACGAAAATGTAGATGACAACGGTAAAAAGCTATTTTCAATTGAGATTAACTTACCAGAAGGCTTCCCTGATAAATATAAAAAGGCGCTTATTGCAGCCGTTAATACCTGTACGGTAAAAAAAGTAATTCAGGCAGTGCCAGAGTTTTCAGTAGTGGTAAAATAGTCCCCCCTAAATTAGGTAGCTTAAGCAAGCTACCTAATTATATGTTGAGCATTCCCGTTTAACTTATTTCTTTTTCATTCCTTGTACTGCTTTAAAGCGTGGGTTGTTTTTACAAATTACAAATACGCGGCCTTTGCGTTTTACAATTTGACACCCCGGACGTTGCTTAGCACTTTTAAGAGAGCTTAGTACTTTCATACCTTTTCCTTTTTAACAGTCGATAAACTTTTAAAACGACGATTAAACTGCGCAACGCGGCCATCTGTAGCGGTTGTTTTTTGCTTGCCTGTATAAAATGGGTGCGAGTCACTTGATACATCAATAGGTACGTATGGATATGTATTACCGTCTATTTCTACTGTGCGGCTCGTTTTTATGGTTGAGCCAATAATAAAGTAAGAATCGGCAGCGGTATCGTGAAAAGCAACCACGTGGTAATCAGGATGAATATTTGGTTTCATAATACGCCTCAATAAATGATATGTGATAGTATATCATTTTAATTTAACGTATTTATTCTTCCATTGCAAATTATTTAAATGTTCCTCAAAAAGGCTGTAATTGCTGGCTATTTGTGCAAACAAATCAAAAAATAAGCACTTGAATCAAAAATGCTGGCTATTGGCGTTTAGGCTGTTATAACTATATTTAAGAGTTAAAACGTTAACAAATACGGTTATAAAGTTATTACAGAGGTTATGTATGAGTGACGCAACACAACAACAAGAACAAATTGACCAAGGGGTGATGGAAACCCTAAGAGAGCGCGACCACAGTACCTTGGCGCAACAAGTAAATCCTTTAACCTGCAACCACAATGATATTGTAGAGTTACTAGCAAGGTATATGGCACTAAGCGAGCAAGAAGATGATGAGCTGTTTGATGATTGGTTTGATAACCTAACTAAAGAGCAACATACTGTTTTAAAAGTATTTGAAGTTTACCGTGGACAATATGAGCACCAAAATTAAAGTGTTTATTTTTGTAAGTATGCCAAATCCAGTGGTTATTTAAATAAAACTAAATAGCCACTACTACTTTTTCATTAAAGAGTAGCTATGTTGTATCAACCACTACTCCCACCTGTTTTCATCATAATTTTTTGCGGATTTAATCTTATCTTTATTTAGGTACGACTTACTGACATTCATAAGTATTTATTGCTATTTTAAGGTAATGTTCTAGTTTTAATAGGCAGACTGTTTATAGTTTAGATAAGTTTATCGGGTTATATACTCGAAAATATTCGCTCCCATCTCATAATTTATAAAACATTTAAAATTAACAGAGCTTTAATGATTAAACCTGAGATCCCAAGTAACGAAGCCGAGCGATTACACGCGCTTAGAGCATTAAAAATTCTAGATACGTCTCATGAAGAGCGCTTTGATCGTGTTACTCGTATTGCCAAGCGTATGTTTAATGTTTCTATTTCATTGGTTACCTTGATTGACGAAGACCGCCAGTGGTTTAAATCAAGGCAGGGGCTTGATGCGCCTGAGCTTCCTCGCGAAACCTCATTTTGTGGCCACACCATAAATCAAGACGAGTTATTAATAATCCCAGATACAGCCCAAGACAAAAGGTTTTTTGATAACCCCTTTGTTACAGGCGATCCTAAAGTACGCTTTTATGCAGGCTTTCCTTTAAAATTAAGGGAAGGAGTCACTATAGGCACTTTGTGCCTTGCCGATAATAAACCTAGACAACTCGATGATGAAGAAAAACAATTACTAAGAGATTTAGGCACGTTAGTCGAGCGAGAAATTCAATCAATTCAACTAGCCACAATTGATGAGCTAACAAGAATCTCTAATCGACGTGGCTTTTTAAACCTTGCCGAACATACGCTAAATGTATGTAGGCGAAACAAAGTATCAATGTCGTTTATATTGTTTGATCTCAATAAGTTTAAACAAATTAATGATATTTATGGACACCACGAAGGCGATTTTGTATTAAATAAATTTGCACAAATTATGCTTAGTTCATTTCGTGATTGTGAAGTCATAGGTCGACTTGGCGGAGATGAATTTGTTGCGATGTTAAGCGACTCAGACGAGACAAAAGCAGAGTTTGTTTTACAAAGGTTTGCGGATGCAATAGCGCATGCTAATAATACCTTAAATAAGCCATACAAAATTGACTACAGTGTAGGAGTAACACACTTTAAACACGATACAGGTAAATCGATTGAGGATATGATTCAAGATGCTGATGTTGCAATGTATCAGCAAAAAAAGCAGCAATCACTTTAGTGAGCTATTTAGTTTAATTGCTGCTTGAACTTCACTTAACTTCCTCATGCTAGTACGAATTTTATAATATGCCGCTATTCGCTATTGCAGTCATTTTTTGCAGCGGGTGATGCTAAAGACACATTTGGTTGCCAAATCCTGTTCCATATTTTATGAAGATTGTTTAAGTTTGGTCTTTGACTTATTTTTTCAAAGTTACCAATGCTCACTTCTGAATCACTTTTTTTACCCACTACAAAATTAAACACATAGTTGCACTCCATGCCCATACGTAAATCAGAAAGTACAATATTGCTTTGCTGTTGGCGCACCGAATAAAACCCTTTAGTAAACCACTGCAAGCGTTTTATAGGCCATTCATCGCTAATATTATTTAACAGTGAAGACGTTGTTTGATAAGCCGTTAATGTAACATCGCTGGGCGCGTCAAATACTGATGCATAACCTTCGTAGTATTGTCCGTCAGACATCACAACAATACGCCACAGCAAAGTGGTTAGCGGTGCAGGCGTACTAACATACGCATTTACTGGTATTTGTCTGTTGTTGAGAGCCGTTTTTACTTTGTCATCAATATTTACTTTTAAAATTAAAGCGCAAAATAAATATAGACTACTTAAAACTAAAGCCGCTGCATTTATACGATAAGCCGTTGCTGCTTTTATTTTGGGTATTAGCGTACATATTACGCCAATTAATAAAAGAAGCGTGTAAGCGGGGTCAATAATAAACACACTAGAAACCGCAAAGGGGTACTCAGTAAAAGGCCAGAGTAGTTGTGTACCGTATACCGTTAGGCTGTCTAATAGGGCATGTGTAGATAAACTTAAAAATACTAGCCAAAACCAGCGCACTTTATAAATTTGCATTCCCGCGTGTACTTTTAATATTAGCCATACAATGAGCGGGCTAATTAATAAATGTATTAATAACGAATGGCTAAAGCCACGGTGATAAGTAAATGCTTCTACAGATCCGCCATATGGCAAAAATACATCTAAATCAGGGAGCGTGCCTAAAATTGCTCCCCATAAAACGGCTTTTCGACCTATTTTATTGCCTAATACCGCATAACCTACAGCACTGCCTAATGCTACCTGCGTTAAAGAATCCATTTTAATTAATACCTTTAATTACTACTTTTATTATTTATACTTTTTGATTATTAAAAAGCGTCAAAAAATCGGTTAAAACATTTAATAAGCATATCAATATTAATATACAGAGCTTATAAACTAAGCCTAAGCTTTATGAAATCTAAAAAAGCCACAATTCGCGATGATACCGCACTGTTTCGCCGCTGCTTGCGCTAAGCGAAAACGTAAATAAAATGAGTTTTACTAACGGCCAAGTTTACGAGCATGTAAGTTCGAATCTTATAAATCACCAATACGTATGGCTAAGTCTGTTTTATGCTCGAGTAAATTAACAGTACTGCCGTGTGAGGTTATATCAAGCGTTATGTGAGGGTATTATTTAGCGAATTCACCAATTAAAGGCGTAAGTTGATGCAATACAAAAGGGTTTGCCGCATCTATTAGCTGCTTGCCATTTGGCGCTTGTTTTAAAGCTTTATGGCGTTTTCATCTGTGCATAAAATATTTAGCCTTTCGCAGGCGTATTTTAAAAGTATAGCTTTCCTCGCATTTTAAATTAAGCAAAATAATACCCCGTGGCGACTTATAAGTCCTGTTCCCGTTTAAAATACGGATGGTCAATTTGTTACCATATTTGGAATGATAATTGCTTCTAATTATAAAAATAAAGTCGTCAATTTTTAGACACATGAGGCAAAAATGAATTTTGGAACTCTTTCTTCGCAGTTATACAATGACAATGGCTATTCAAGCCTAAGTAATTTAAATAAAAACACTGTAAAAACGGATGATCCTAGTAAAAGTCCAGAGGCTAAAGCAGACTCTTCTTTAAATAAAGACGCCGAAAAAACTACGAGCTCTACTGCAGCTACTGAAGACGCAAAGTCTATCATTAGCAGCGAAACAGAAGATTCGAGTGACAATTCAGCAGTTCAAATGAATAAAGCGATCGAGTCAATTAAAGATTTACAGAGTAAAATAAGAGAAATGACCAATAGTTCTGATACGCCCACAGGGGAAGCGGTAGAAGAGCTAAGCGAACTTAAAAAGCAACTCGACAGTGAGCTATCGTCAATACAATTATCAGTGCGTAAAAATGTATCTACTTTAATGGATTCAATGTTTTCATCATCTTCGGATAGTAAACACTCAGGTTTGCTTTTTAATAACCAAGCATAATTTAACTTGCTTTTTAATATAGTTATAAGCTTAGTCGTGGCTTTATAAAATCTAAAAAAGCCACAATTCGAGACGATACCGCACTGTTTTTATAATACACGGCTTGTACAACCTCTCGGTTATTAGGTGAGCTAACTGCACTGGGTAACACTTCAACTAATTTACCTGTTTTTAGGTCATTGCCAATCATAAAGTGAGAAAGTAGCGCAACGCCTTGGTTTGCAATACATAGTTGGCGCACTGTTTCGCCGCTGCTTGCGCTAAGCGAAAACGTAAATAAAGCGGGCTTTACTAACGGCCAAGTGTTTAATTTAGGGGAGTCACTAAAACCAATTAACTTATGGTTTTGTAAGTCATCTACTTGTGTAATTGCTGCGTTGTTTTTTATATATTTTGGGCTGGCTACAATACGTAACTGACTGCTGCCGAGTTTACGAGCATGTAAATTTGAGTCTTTTAAATCACCAATGCGTATGGCTAAATCGGTTTTATGTTCAAGTAAATCAATAATGCTGTCGTGTGAGGTTATATCAAGCGTTATGTGAGGGTATTGCTTAGCAAATTCGCCAATTAAAGGCGTAAGTTGGTGCAATACAAAAGGGCTTGCAGCATCTATTCGCAGCTTGCCACTTGGCGCTTGTTTTAAAAGCTTTATGGCTTCTTCACCGGTATAAAGCGTATTTAACCCTTCGCGCGCATATTTTATAAAAGTATGGCCCTCTTCTGTAAGTTCTAATCGGCGTGTTGTTCTGTTTAGTAAAGTGCATTGCAGTGTATTTTCAAGGCGTGATACAGCTCGCGACACTTTAGCCACTTGTTGATCGAGCAAATTAGCTGCCCCCGAAAAGCTTCCGCAATCTACTACCGTTATAAATGTTTCTAAATCTTCAGTTTTTGAATGAACCGCCATAATATACCAACACCATCTTTGCATTATTAACAAAAGTATTTTGTCACTAATGCTATTTTTTGCAAACGATATTTTAGCCAAACTACATTTTTCAAATATTAATGAGGATATAACTATGCCATTGGCTTTGTGGGCGCTTACCTTAAGCGCATTTGCAATAGGAACAACTGAGTTTGTAATAGTGGGATTAGTACCCACCATTGCAAACGACTTAGGCGTAAGCCTACCTTCAGCGGGTTTGCTTGTAAGTTTATATGCGGTTGGCGTTGCTATTGGTGCACCGGTGCTAACAGCTTTAACGGGTCGTTGGAATCGTAAAGTGGTCTTAATAAGCTTAATGGGCTTGTTTGTATTGGGCAACTTACTTGCTTGGCAAGCGCCAAGTTACGAAACATTAATACTTGCGCGCATTTTAACGGGGCTTGCCCATGGTGTGTTTTTTTCAATCGGATCGATGATTGCCACAAGTCTAGTAAGCAAAGACAAAGAAGCCAGTGCAATTGCCATTATGTTTACCGGGCTTACTGTAGCACTAGTAACCGGTGTGCCATTAGGTACATGGATTGGACAACACTTTGGTTGGCGTGCAACGTTTTTAGTTGTGTCGGTATTAGGTTTAATTGCATTAATCGGCAGCTCTATTTTAGTGCCAAAAAACTTAAAACAATCAATACCAGCCACGTTTAAAGAACAACTACAAGTAATTGTAAAACCGCGTTTATTACTCGTATATTTAATGACGATATTGGGCTACGGCGGCACGTTTACAGCGTTTACTTATTTAGCACCTATTTTAGAGCAACAAACAGGTTTTGCGCCTTCGGCTATTGCTTTAATAATGCTTGTTTACGGTGTATCGGTAGCGATAGGTAATATTTGGGGTGGAAAGTTGGCCGACAAACGCGGTCCAATTAGCGCACTGAGCATTATATTCAGCGCTTTGAGTATTATTTTACTGATATTTACTTTTACGATGGAATCAAAAATTGCCGCTGTACTTACTATTTTAGTATGGGGCGCATTTGCTTTTGGCAATGTGCCAGGCTTGCAACTTTATGTAGTAAAGCAAGCGCAGAAGCACACGCCAAATGCGGTAGATGTTGCATCAGGTTTGAACATAGCCGCATTTAATATTGGTATTGCACTTGGCTCAATTATTGGTGGTAGCGTAGTAGAGAACATGACCCTGCAAGATACAGCATGGATAGGCGCCGTTATCTCTGTTTTAGCACTTGGTGTTACACGCTACAGCGGTATGCTTGATAAACGTGAAATTCAGCAAGCATAAAGCCTTAGCAGGGTCTGTTAACCTTGTAGGATTAAATTTGTTCAATCTAGGGAGGATTTAATCACGGAGCGAGGTTTGTAACCTAGTGGGCTAAGTAAAAATCGAGGGACAAAGAGTAAATCCACCCTAGGAAGAACCGACAGGCAGCGCGTATTTGGCATTTATGCTGCGTTATCGCCTACTTATGTGGAACAACCACACT
Source organism: Pseudoalteromonas sp. SWYJZ12 (assembly GCF_015864395.1). Lineage (NCBI taxonomy): Bacteria > Pseudomonadati > Pseudomonadota > Gammaproteobacteria > Alteromonadales > Pseudoalteromonadaceae > Pseudoalteromonas > Pseudoalteromonas sp. SWYJZ12. The sequence goes on along the minus strand of NZ_JADYXH010000001.1, from coordinate 414,254 downwards.
GCATAGGCTCTGCCTTGCCTAAATACCAAATACACTGCTGCAAATGTAATCTCTAAAGATTAACAGACCCTAACCTTGAAACTAAAATTAATGACCTCATACCTGTTATGAGGTCATAGATTTTTAAGTGACAGTCGTAATAAGAAGTAAAAGGTGTATTTCGTAAAACTTCAGTGAAGTTTGTATTTCAAAACCGATTATTTTATAAGGATAAACCATGACAAAACGTGTAATAGAAATGCCAGAACTCGGTATGGGAACATTCCGCTTAGAGGGCGACACGGCCTATAACTCAGTAAAAATGGCGCTCGAAGTTGGGTTTCGCCATATTGACACCGCACAAATTTATGGCAACGAAGAGCAAGTAGGTCAAGCCATAAAAGATAGTAATATTCCGCGCAGTGAAATATTCTTAACTACCAAAGTGTGGAATAACAAATTAAATAAAAGCGACTTTATCCCAAGCGTTAAAAAGTCACTTGAAAAGCTACAAGTTGATTCGGTCGACTTACTGCTAATTCACTGGCCATCGCCTGCTAACGACGAGCCAATGAGTGAATACCTCACTGAATTACTAAAAGCGAAGCAGCTTGGTTTAACTAAGCACATTGGTGTATCAAACTTCACCATTGCAAACTTAAATGAAGCAATGCAAACGCTTGACTCGCGTGAAATATTTACCAATCAGGTTGAGGTGCACCCATATTTAACTAATACTAAATTGCGTGCATTTTGTGCTCAGCACGATATACACGTGACAGCGTACATGCCATTTGTAGTAGGTAAAGTACTTAAAGATCAAACCATTATCGACATTGCTAAAAAGCACGATGCAAGTCCAGCACAAGTTGTTTTAGCATGGGTTAACGCCAGCGGCATGACGACAATTCCATCATCAACTAAGCGTAAAAACTTAGAAGATAACTTTAACGACCACGTTAAATTAGATGATGAAGACATAGCCCGCATTGATGGCCTAGATTGTGGCGACCGCCAAGCAACACCAGAATTTGCGCCGCAGTGGGATCAGTAAACTTACCTCAAACGCAAAGTTAAACTAAATATTTTAAGGTGTAGATTATCTACACCTTAACTTTTAAAAAGGAATACACATGTTAACGGTTATAGCTGCACTGTCGTGCAAAAATATTGATGCAGATGTGATGCTTACAGCACTTGAAAACTTACAAAAGTCATCGCGCCAAGAAGTAGGGTGCTTACGTTATGAATTATCGGTAAAAAATGATGATAAACATACCGATTACGTTGTTAGCGAACAATGGGCGTCTGACGAGCACTTTGAAGCGCATAAAAACGAGCCACACTTTAAAGCGTTTGGTACGCAAGTTACTGGGCTTTTAACCAATAGTAGTATTGATGTATATAAATCAATTGGTTAAGAATTTTTATAGTGCCTATTATGGTATGTATTCAAAATACTTAGTAAATTACATATAACCAAGTAAATACCCAAATAGGTGCTGTTAACTTACATCACCTTTTATTCTTACACTCCAACCTGCCTAAATACTCAACCTCCCCAATATACAAATGAAACCTAATAAGACTCTTTTTTGTTAATGTGTAGTGCGTCAAAATTTAAAGAGATTAATAACACTATTAAAAGTCGTTTTGGTATCACAATCCACTCTAATAAATAGCCTATTTAATTTGTTGTTTACATTAAAGTTCTCTGGTGTAAATATAGAAACACTAATAGGCACTGTTACGTGCCTTGGCGCATGGAGAGTATAGTGAATGATGTAACATCAATCACTAGTAAATTACTAGCTAAAAAATCACAGCCAATAAAGCCTAGGGCCTGTTTATCTTTCGAGGTTAAATTTGCAGCAGACTGTTTGGTATTTAGGCAAGGCAAAGCCTATGTAGTGTGGTTATTCCCCATAAATAGGTGATAACGTAGCACAAATGCCAAACATGCGCTGCCCGAAGGGTTTTGCTTAGGGGCTATTTACTCTTTGTTGCTCGGTTTTTACTTAGCCCACTAGGTTACAAACCTCGCGCCGCGATTAAATAGCCCCTAGATTGAACAAATTTTAATCCTGAAAGGTCAACAGGCCCCAATATCTTTAAGCTGTATAATTTATATGGAAATAATAATGAAAAAATTAATCGCAATAGTAGCGTTGTTAGGCTTTGCCTCATTTGCACAAGCTAATGATAGTTTTGTAGTGAAGGCCAAGTTTTATGATAATAAAAGCCTAATTGGCTCACCTACTTTAGTTGTAAATTCAAATGAAGAGGCGTCTGTTTCAGTTGATAATTCGTATAGTTTTGCTCTTACAGTAACGTCAATTGATGATTCTACTGTTAGTTTAGCAACTGACCTGAAGCTAGGTGAAAAACATATGGCTCCCTCTTTAGTTGTTGAACTAGGCAAAGAAGCAAGTATCAATATTGATGGTAAAGAGCTTTCAGTTTTAGTAAGCAAATCAAGCAGCTAACAAGTTAAAAATTAGGAATATAATTAATGAGAAACTCAAGAAATGAAATAGTAAAATATGGAGTCTCTTTTGGTACAGCACTAGCAATTGCTATTTCATGGAGTGCTAACGAGTCTGTGTTATGGGCAATTTTGCATGGTTTTTTATCTTGGTTTTATGTTATTTGGCATGTAATTACGCGATAAGTGTTTTCGCGTGTGCACTGATTGATTATGTAGACCGCGGTCAATGTTAATAGTCGAGTAATTACCATTTAAAACGATTACGTTAAAAATATAAAAGGAATAATTAATAATGAAAGGTGCGGGTGGAAGCTCTGGTGGTATTGGGCATTTTTTTATTGGTTTGATTATGATGTGCGGTGGCTTTTATATGCTGCTAAACGCAATTTCGGTGACCTCTAATTTTGGACTAAGTTCTCGCATTTATAGTGTTAATGCTTTAGGTGGCTTTGGCGTTACAGGCGGCATGGTTATGATCCCATTTATTTTTGGTGTGGGTCTGATTTTTTACAATTCTAAAAATATTTTAGGCTGGGTGCTATCTCTTGGCTCGTTAACTGCACTAATATTTGGCGTTATATCGAGTGTTCGATTTAGTATGCGAACTATGACGTCGTTTGATTTGATTGTTATTATAATTTTAGCGTTTGGCGGCTTAGGGCTATTTTTACGATCGCTTAAATCTATTGATACTTAAATAATTCCCACGCTTTGTTTTAAATACAATTTTAATTATAGGCATTTAACATGATGTTCTAATGCCTAAGCTAATACATTAATAATATAACCCTTCCTATTTACTGCTTAACCAGTAACGTATTTTAAAGAGATTTATGTGAACAACTCAATACAACTCAAACTAATTGCTACTCACTTATTAGCACAAAGAGAAGAAAACCCAGCGCGTTCAAACTTTCCTAAAGAGTTAGTACTAGATACGACTGACGATGCAATAGAAGTACAAAAGTTGATGATTTATTTAAATGAGCAAACTGTATATGGCTGGAAGTGTATGCTGCCTTTAGATGATGGCTCAATTATATTAGCGCCTCTTTTACATGCACCTATAAAACAAGCTGAAAATTGCCCACTGTATACAACAAACAACAAAGCGCTGATAGAACCAGAAATTGCATTTATTTTACAAAGCGATTTACCAAGTAATAAAATCTATAAAAATGAAGACGTAGATACTGCATTTGCCAGCGCCCACTTGGCACTTGAGCTTATTCAAAAAAGGTTTGATGAAGACACTCCAAGCACTCACATTGAAAAACTGGCTGATGGTTTATCTAATCAAGGTGTGTATTTAGGCCCACAAATAGATAAAGCCAAAGCGTATAACGCAAGTACTGTAAATATTAATGTTAAGCAAACTGAGCTGGAGTTAAACCTGGCGGGTGTGCATCCTGCAAAACTTGCGCAGCTTCCACTTTATTGGGCGGTTAATTACTTATCAGCAAAGGGAATTAACTTAAAAGCAGGGCAAGTGTTTATAACAGGCTCTTATTGTGGTGTTGTTGAGCTTAATACTGATCAGTTAACCACGGTTAGTTACGAAGACTTAGGGTCTGTTAGCACTACGTTTTTATCAAAGTAAATTTAAACGTCACTTAATAGATAAATCGTATTTTAAAATAAGCGCATCTATGTAACGGGTGCGCAAAGTGTGTTGTTTTTCATGATCGGCGCCATGCCCTAATGCTTTGTTTAAAAGTTTCATGGCAGGGTGCAGTAGCGCTCTTTCTTCTTGGTTTAAGCTCGCTTTACTGCGCAGTTCTGTAATGTCGTCAACTAATAGCCTGCCAATATCTACCGAGACTATTTCGTCTATTAATCCATTTTGAGTAAGCACGCCGTACTTACTGCATAAAAACTGTTGCCAAATTTGCTGCAAGTGCTCGTCTATTTCGCAGCCAAATAGCTCTTCGCTAAACGTAAATCCTTGCTGAGCGAGTTTAGTTAGGCTTGCAGTATATTGCTGTGCAAAATAATTAAAAGCATGGCTTGATGATTCTATTTTTTGTTTTAAAAGACCTTGACCCCAATTAACACAGCCGCGCGGGTAATAGTCGTCATACTCTTCGCATTCATACAAGCCTGAATATGAGCTGCAGCTAAGTTGACTTTTAATACAGTAACTTGGTTTGGGGAAAACACTTCGCTCTTGCCAAGCTAAAAGTGTATCTGCATCTATATTTAATGCTTGGCACAGTTCATCGGTGTTATAAAAATGAGTTGCTAAGTAGTCAGATAAACGCATAAAGCCTCTGGTATCGTTAAAAATAAAATACTGTTCATATATACAGTTGTTCATTTTGTATTACCAAACTTAATAACACAAGAAATTTTATAATTAAATGTAGGCTTACACCTCCAAAAGTACCGGCAATTATGTTACAAATAGCGCAAGTTTTATAAATAATGATTTTTTATGCGCACCCTAGACCAAATTAAACAAGCAAGCCTTATTACAGCTATTAAAACGCCATACTTAGCAAACGGTGAAATAGACCTAGCAAAGTACGATGAGCTCGTAGAAATACAAATTGCAGCAGGCGTTGACGGCATTGTAGTTGGTGGCACAACAGGCGAAGGCCAGTTAATGAACTGGGAAGAGCATTTAATGCTTATAGCGCACAGTGCAAACAAGTATGGTGACAAACTGGTTATTGTCGGTAATACCGGTAGTAACAACACCCGTGAAGCGATTAAAGCAACTAAATATGGCTTTGCCAGTGGTATGGATGCAGCACTGCAAATTAATCCATATTACGGACGTACGTCTATTGCAGGCGTTAAAGAGCACTTTAAACGCGTACTTGATATTGGACCTGCCTTTATTTACAACGTAGCAGGGCGAACAGGTCAAGACCTAACACCTGATATTATTGAGCCACTCGCTAAGCATGAATATTTTATTGGCGTAAAAGAGTGTGGCGGTAATGAACGTATTGCCCATTATGAGCAACAAGGTATTGCATGTTGGTCGGGTAATGATGACGAAAGTCATGATGCGCGCCACACACATAAAGCGCACGGAGTTATCTCGGTTACTTCTAACTTAATACCTGGGTTATTCCGTCAGTTAATGGATACGCCAAGTAACGAGCTAAATGCGTCGTTACAACCATTGATGAACTGGTTGTTCTGTGAACCAAACCCGATTGCTATTAATACCGCATTGATGATGACTGGCGCAGTAAACCCAGTATTTAGATTACCGTATTTACCGCTTAGTGATGAGCAGCAAGCCCAAGGCGAAGTATTAATTAATGCGCTAGATAATGACGATGTTGTAGGCGGTACAGCTAAGTGCATTAAGCAAGGTGATATAGCACTACTTTCTTAGTAATTAGGTGGCAGCTTTAATCTGTTTATTAAAATCAAAGTCACTCTAAGGTGACTTTTAATATTTAAGCGATAGCTGAAAGTAGCATTTTACTTAGTTTTGCTTCTTCTTCAGCTACTTGTTCAAGCTTTTTTGCGATATCATCTAAGCTAATATCACCGCGCTTTTTACAATACTTTACGGCATCCATTGCAAATTCTCGCCATAAATCACCCACTAAGGTAGTGTGCACTGCACATTGGTTGAGTGCTGGTATTTTACATATATCGGCTGCCTGCTCTAAAAAGCTGGCGTACATAAATCTAAAACCAGCCCCACCGGTGCCTATTTCCTCTTGCATACGCACAATATGAGCTAAATAAAGACGGGTATATTTAGGTGTCTTTTTATCAAGCAATCGTATTTTTTTTGCCATATGACGAATGCCTTTAAGACCAAAATACGGCAATATTAACCCATTCATCATTTTTGCTGTTTTTTTGATTGCGGGCTTAATCACTTCATTGAGCTCAATATTCGATGGTGTACTGCGAATAACATACATTAATCCTTTTGCCGCGAGTGCACCTTTTGCAAAGCGCGCATTTTTTAAATCCTCTGCAGGGCACGTTACTGGATGCTCAAAAACAGGGTCGCTAATAAGATATTCGCCAAGAGAGTTTTTCCCATAAACAATTAGATTATGTGCATTAAAGTGAAAGCGCATATCTTCAGGGAAATAAGGCAGCCAATATACAGAGCTTTGTAAACCAACTAAATTGCCCTTAGCTAGCTCGTCATCGAGTGCTTGCATACCATCTTTCGCATTCGAAAACTTGCGAGCTTCTAATTCAATATTTAATTTTTTACATACTTTTTTAATGATTGTTTTTGGAGGCATGCGATAAGCAATTAATGGCATCCCACTAATTTTTACAAAAGGTAAGTAAGCAAAAGTAAGGGCTGAAGCAAGACCAAAAGCCATTGGCTCGCTCATATTAATGTCTTTACTTTGTAAAAGTGTGGCAACTACACCCGTTTCACAATGTGAAGATTGTAGGTGGTTAATAGGTAAAATAATGTCAGGCATGAAAGGTTCGTTATAGTGAGGGCAGTGAGAGTAAAGCGTCACGACTAATTTTTAGTGTATCGCAATAGCGGTTAATTTTTTTATCAGATAACGTTAAAAAAATAGCGGGACGCAAATGACGATTAATTTGCCATTGAAAAAAACCACTCGCGGCAGCAAGGGTTGAAACATCAAAGCGTCTTGCGAGCATATGATAACCAAGCGGAGAAATTAGCCCCGAATGAGCATCAGATAGAGCTTGGCTTGTTTGTTCATTTAAATCGTCTACCGCTAATTGGGTTGCAAAATTCTCTACTTCCCAGCCAGATGATTTAACACCGTGATAATGTCCGCTGTCGTCTACCGCGTAAAGTAACTTGTTTTGGCCCTGATAGCTTTTGCTATTATCTTGAGGTACTTCATCTTTTTTCATAATGGACTCTAAACTATTGGCTTAAGACACTTAATTGCATAAATGCACTTGAGAAACGACCACTCTCAGGTACATAACACAGTAATTTTTGACCATTTATTAATTTGCCTGATTTAAAAAGCTCATCAAGCATAATGAAAATAGATGCAGACCCTGTGTTGCCTTTTTCTGTTAAGTTAGTAAACCATTTGTCGTAAGGGATTTGAAAGTCGATATTATTTAATCCTTCAAATAAACGTTCGCGAAAGTAACCTGACGAATAATGCGGCAAAAAGAAATCATAATCACTGGCTTTTATGGCGCGTTTTTTTATTATTTTACTAAGTGCATCTTCAACCGTAAATTTAACGATGTTTTCATTAAGTAGTTTTACATCTTGCTTAACAGAAAGTATTGATTGTTGTTCACGTTCTTTTGAATCAAAACGGGTCCAACTTTTTAATACGCCATCTATTTTTTCTGCCCCTGCATACATACACGCTTCAAGTTTATCTGCATAAGAAACAATATCAATCCAATCAATACGAAGTGATAAACCTGTAGGGTTAGCTTGATTACTTAATAATGCTGCGCCAGCACCGTCAGATAACATCCAACGAAGGAAGTCTTTTTCAAAAGCAATTTCAGGTTTCTGGTTGAGCATATCAACTTTATAATCGCTTTCGGCGGCAAAGTTTCTTGAGTGCATTACATTGGATGCAAGCTCACTGGCAACGACTGCACTGTGCTTACTCTCACCAGCCTTAACATTTAAGTAAGCATATTTAAGAGCCGTCATTCCGCACAAACAGATACCTGCAGTTGAGATAACTTCAAGGCTTGGGTTTTTAAGCTCTCCATGGACCATTACACCGTGATTAGGCATGATCTGATCAGCCATAGAGGTACTTGCCACCAAAGAGTCTAGTTGCTCTAGTTGGGTACCTTCTTTAGTAAATAATCCTTTTACAGCTTCAGCCGCTAACGATGCATTTGTGTAATTATATTCGCCAGTTTGTGGATCAATAGCGTAATGACGATTTTTTATTTGATTGCTGCGTAAAATAACAGGTTTAGCGCGCGAGCGTTGCCCTCCAACTTCACCTAATACAACTTCCATTTCTTTATTATTAACAGGGCTATTTGGTAAAACAGCATGTAAGTTATTTATGTATACGGCATTTTCCATAACGTAAAACTACTCTCCAGAAGGCTCAGCAAAATAGGCTTTTTGCTTTGCAATTTTTTTTCTTGTTAAAGGGGCAATTAATTTTTTTATTATTGCTGTAATTGGCACCACAGTAATAATTAAGGTGAGCAAAAATAGCACATAGATTATAAGCCCACAACTTCGACGCTTTGAGTGCATAGGACCCAAAGCTGTTAGGATTTTACTCCAAATCTTAAAGCTATGTTGACCAACACGTTCACTGGCAATAAATCTCTCATTTACTTTAACTGCTCCTAATCCTTTTAACACAGAATGTTGAAGTTGTTGCGTATTGGGTAAATTGTTAATTGATTTTTTTATTGCGATACCAAAGCGACTAGCATCAATAATTTCTTTTTCGGCGATACCTGCTGCAGGTACCCACGAAACAGGTTTTTTCTTTCCTGTGAACATCCAAAGTGGTGTTGCTAAAAAGCTAAAGCCAGTACCGCATTCATCACTAAGCACCACATTATCGATTAGGTTAGCATTGACATTTTTAAGTAGCTGTTTCATTTTTTCTTGTGCGCTTAACCACATGCCACGACAACCAATAACGGTAATAACGGGTTTATTATTTAGTAGTTTACCTGCTTGTGGCGATTGCATAAATGATGAAATAGGGAGCGATGGAGATAAAAACCATACTTGATACGTTAAAATAATTAAGTCGTAATCGCTATGATCGGGCTCAACAACTTCCATTGGTTGCGGCGTCATTTTTACGCATTCAGGAAAAATATGAAAAAAGGTTAAAAAAGGCCAAGGGAATGGGTATTCTTTTTCAGGTTTTAAATTAAGGTAATCTACCGTAATTTCATCATCATTTTGCAGAGGTTTTACAATTGAATCTGCAATTTTGGTGAGTTGACCTGTTTGAGAATAATGAATAACGAGTACTTTGTGCATCCTTTTACCTTTTATAACTTCCTAATAGTCGGCTATTATACCCAATATAAAAACTCAAACCATACTAAATTGGATGATTACTTGATGTATAAAATAGTTATTTTTGTTTCTACTATACTATTTAGCTGTAAATTATTTGCTGTAGGGCAAGGTTACTCTCTTGATATTTCGTTCGCTAAGTTTAGGGGAGTGGGAGGTCAATTACACTTTCAAGTGCTTGATTGCAATAATACAGCCCTAGCATGGGATGATTTACCAGAGATTCGAGTACAAAATTTTACAGTAACGAGTGATGAGCATAAAGTAACGCTGAATGAGTTACCTGAAGGTCGTTATTGTTTGCGTTTTTTTCAAGATCTAAATGGAAATGGTCTACTTGATGTATCGTCGAGTTCGATCCCTAAAGAACCAGTTGGGTTTTCGAACAACCCTAATTTAATGATGGGGCTACCATCACCCGAAAATAGCGTGTTTGAACTTACAAGTAGTAAATCTATTAAAGTAAACGTTAATTACAAAAAACGCCGTTAAATTACGGCGTTATTTATAAATACGTTATTTAAGCTGTTTAATAATTGCAGCTAAATCAACATCACCTGCTTTGTAATACGGGCCATTTCCATCAATATCATCAGGGCAATGCTTTCTAACTGCACGAATAGGGCTGTTTTCTTCAGCGTCTTCAATTAGTGTTTTATAACGTCCGGTTGCATCGGTTGCTAAACCTTTGCATACCCACGCTAAAGTATCGAATTTGTGTTGTTCGCTTGTTTTGTAATTTTGAGCAAAATACTCAGCAAGGGTGTCGCCTATTTTCTTAGAGGGTAGGCCTTTAGATGTGTACTGTTGGGCGAGCAATTTAATTTCAGTTAAATTTTCACTTGCTATATCAAACAGGACTTTATCGTCACCTTTAAGCGAGGGAATATCCGACTTAGGAGCATTTTTTTGTAAGTTTGATAAATCTACAGATCCAATTACAAATTGCTCAGTACTATCAGAAGGTAAACGCTTTAATGATTTTTTTGCATATTTACGGATTTTTTTATGTGCATTGCTATTAACTATAGTAGAGAGTAAATCTCGGTAACGCGCGTTTCCTGTCTCACCTAAAGCGCGACATGCCCACGCCATTGTATCTAATTGGTAATCAGCCGCAGCTAAGTAGTTTTTGGCTAAGTATTGGGCTAAAGCATCTAGCACCTCAGGGTTGCTGTTATTGCTGGATACAATAGACTGAGCAGCTTGTTTTACTTGATTAATATCGCCTGAAATTAACCGGTCATAATTGAGCTGCTCACTTGTTGTTAGTGCAAATGCAGAGCTTGATAATGCAGCTAAACCTAAGCCCATTAATAATGATTTTAATGAAAACATAACGATTCCTTGTATAAGAGGGAGTAAAAAGAGTAATACTATATTGTTAATTTTTTAAATATAGCACTCTGTATTTGAAAGTTAATTAGTATAATAAACTTGTTAACTATCATAGTCATCACTTTGCTACACAACAAGATATATTATTTATTTGTTTTTAAATCAAACTGTTTTGTCGTTAATTTTAAAATATTGCAGTAAATTTTGCAGTCATAATTAAAGCTTGTTACTCTAGCGCGGTTTTGAGCCACTTTGTGTTGTTTTTATGTTATATAGCCATTTGTTTACGCCTTATCAGTTAGGTTCCACTACACTAAATAATCGTGTGGTGATGGGCTCTATGCACACAAATTTAGAAGAGTTACCTCAAGGTTTTGAGCGTTTAGCCGCTTTTTATGGTGAACGTGCCCGCGCAGGTGTTGGTTTGATTATTACCGGTGGTATCTCTCCAAATCAAGAAGGGATATTAGCGCCTAATCGAAGTGTTTTAGATTCTATAGAGGGAGTTGAGCAACACACGTTAATTACAAAGGCTGTTAAAAAACACGATACAAAAATTTGCATGCAAATATTGCATGCAGGGCGCTACGGTTACCATTCTAAGCAAGTTGCTCCATCAGCTATTCAAGCGTCTATAAGCCCTTATACTCCAGCAGAATTAACCCATCAACAAATAGAAAAACAAATAGATGATTTTGTGCAATGCGCCAAGCTCGCTAAAAAAGCAGGGTACGATGGTGTCGAAATTATGGGCTCTGAAGGGTATTTAATAAATCAATTTATTGTTAAAGCGACAAACCATAGAGATGATCAATGGGGCGGATGTTATAAAAACCGTATTCGCTTTGCAGTTAGTATTGTAAAACAAGTTCGCGCTGCTTTAGGGCGTGACTTTATAGTTATATTTCGCTTATCTTTGCTTGATTTAGTTGAAGACGGCAGTACTTTTGATGAAGTATTGCAGTTGGCGCATGAGCTAGAACTTGCAGGTGTTGATATGCTTAATTCTGGCATTGGTTGGCACGAGTCGCGCATTCCAACTATAGCAACGAGTGTTCCAAGAGCATTTTTTTCATCCTTAAGTCAACGGTTAAAAACAGCAGTAACGGTGCCTGTTATTACGAGCAACAGAATTAATACTCCAGAAGTTGCAGAACAATTACTTGCAGGTAAACATGCTGATTTTATTTCTATGGCACGCCCTTTTTTAGCCGATAGTCAGTTTGTCGCAAAAGCGAAAGCGGGTAATTCTGACCAAATTAATACTTGCATTGGCTGTAATCAGGCTTGTTTAGATAATATCTTTATTAACTTGCCAGCCACATGTATTGTTAATCCTCGAGCTTGTAATGAAACGCTAATGCCTGTTAATAAAGCTAATAAGGTAAAACAAGTTGCTATAGTCGGTGGTGGCGCTGCAGGAATGGCTTGTGCTATTTATGCCGCAGAACGTGGCCATCAAGTTACTTTATTTGAAAGTGCATTAGAGCTCGGTGGGCAACTATTACTTGCCGCCAATGTACCCGGAAAAGAAGAATTTAGAGAAACGTTACGTTATTTTAAAAGCCGTTTAAAAAATCTAAATGTTACAATTAACTTAAATATAAAAGCTAATATAGCGGCTTTAGCTCGTTTTGATCACTGCGTTATTGCTACGGGTGTCACAGGTTTAACCCCGGAAATAGAAGGTATTAAATTACCAAACGTAATTAGTTATGAGTCAGTGCTTAGCGCTAAAGTAAAGCCAGGCGAAAAAGTTGCAATAATTGGTGCTGGTGGAATTGGTTTTGATGTCGCCGCTTACATAGTTGCAATGAAAAATCGGTGTTTGAATATGACCCCCTCAAACGCACGTTTTAGTGAGCAATGGGGTATTGACTTGAGCGTCGGCAATGCTGGTGGTATAAAAGAAAAACCTGCCAAATCAACAGTATCAAATGAAGTGTATTTGCTGCAACGTAAACTGCGAAAGCATGGTGCAGATTTAGGGAAAACGACTGGTTGGATACACCGAGAGCATTTAAAACAGCAGGGAGTAAAAATGCTTGCTGCTGTGAATTATCAAAAAATAGATGAAGAAGGTTTGCATTTAAATATACGTAACCGTGAACGAGTATTAAGTGTGGACCATGTTGTAATTTGTAGTGGTCAGCAGTCGGTACTGCCAGAGTATCATCATCAACTAAACAGTTTAATGCCAGTTAGCTATATAGGTGGTGCGTTAAACTCTGAAAAATTAGACTTACAAAGAGCGATTGGCGATGCTTTTTCTGTTGCGCAAAGTTTATAGCTGGTTACGCAGTTCACTATTAATATAATTAAAAATATAAAGGAATAATTAATGTTACAGGGAAAGGTATGACGCAGTTAATGCCTATTATGTTGGCGCTAAAACAAGTGAGCTTTGGTTATAAAGCAAATATGCCATTGAGTGTTGACAATATATCACTCAATCTTGTTCAAGGTAGCTGTACCGCTATTTTAGGTCCTAATGGAGCTGGAAAATCAACATTAATTTCATTAATGAGTGGTCTATTGACTGCTCAAACAGGTCATATTAGTTACCCTTTTTATTCACAGTACACGACCAAAAAAGCTATCGCGCAAAAAGTTGCTTTGGTACCGCAAGATTTTGCCTTTTATCATGAACTTAGTGTGCACGATAATTTAGCTTTTTTTGTGTCCATAAGTGAAAGAAATCGCAGTTTACATTCAAACCATATTAAATCGGCTATACGAGCATGCGGGCTTGATGATGTTACTAATAAAATGGCGGGTTCTTTATCAGGTGGATATAAGCGTCGCTTAAATATTGCAATTGCCTTGAGTAAACAGCCAGACATTATATTTTTAGATGAGCCAACGGTAGGCATAGATCCACTATCGCGTGATGCAATAATTAATTTATTATTGGATTTAAAACAACAAGGTAAAACCTTGGTTTATACCTCTCATTTATTACACGAAGTTGAATTGCTATGCGATGAAGTCGTATTTTTAAATAATGGTAAAGTCGTAGCAAATGAACTTTTAAATATTCAAAAACCGTCTTTAAACTTCACTACTGTTAAGCCTTTATCCCCTACTCAAATAACTCTTTTTACACAGCCGATAACCATTTTAGAAAATGGCGGACATCAATTAAAAGTGAGTAATAGCGAGCAGCTAGCATCAGCTTTTATAGTGCTTGCTAATTTAAGTCATGATATTAAAACACTGACATTTTCAAATAGTCATATAGAGCAACTGTATCGAGACTTATTTTCGGAGTCATCATGTTAATCCATACGGTAAAAAAAGAAGCCAGATTAATTATAAATGACTTACACAGCTTAGCTGTATTATTACTAATGCCTATTGTATTTATGGTTATTATGACGATGGCAAGCAGTCAGTCGCAAAAAAATATACAAGCTAATCTAACTCTCAGTGTAATTGGGCAAGAGAATAGTGCGCATAGCAATGTTTTAATCGCACTTTTAATTGCACAGGGTTTTACTATAGATAAAAATAATTCCGATAACAGATTAACAATAGAAGCCGGTGTAGATAAACAAATTTTAATGCGCCAAGGTAATAGCCAGTTACGGTTAGATATAAGTGACGAATTCGCTCCGCAAACGCGATTACTAATGACTGAAAAATTGAAAGCGAGCTTATCTCAATTAAAACTCTATTTGTATATGCTTGATACAGGTGATTTATCTCAGGATTTATCGTTAGATGAGCAAGTTAATCAAGTTGTTGAATCATCAGATGTAAGTTATTTATTAGAAAAGCCGCTAGCTAAAGCGTTACACAACCCTGCGTTGAACAGCATTCCTGCTTGGTGGGTATTTGGTATTTACTTTATTGTTTTGCCTATTTCGCTCACTTTTATTAATGAGCGTAATAATGGCACTTTGGTTAGATTAAAAACGTATCCAATCAGTATGGCTCGCTATTTTTATAACAAAGCGTGTGCTTATGTAATTGTAAGTATTATACAAGGTTGTTTACTTGCGATTATTGGTTGTATTGTAATTCCCTATTTTTTGAATGTACCTTTGCTACCGCTGCATGGTTTATTGCTTAGTATATTTACATTTATAACCGTTAGTTTTACTGCGATTGCCTTTGCTTTATTATTAGCAAGTATGGTGTCGAGTTATGAGCAAGCTATTGTTGTAGGTGGTGGAGTAAATATAATTTTAGCTGCGTTAAGTGGCTTTATGGTGCCGCTTGAAATTATGCCGGATAATTTAGCCGCGCTGGCAAATGGGTCGCCAATGTTTTGGTCAGCTCAACTATTACGACAACTGATGAGTGAATCAGTTGATCACACTTTTTGGCAATATACAGCATCGCTTTGGGGTTTTTCATTGCTATGCTTTGTTGCTGCACTATGTATATTTAATAAAAAAATGAGGAATTTGACATGGAATTAGCCGAATTAAAACTACAGTTAAAACAATTGATTATTACTGAATGTGATAAAGAAGATGATTTTGAGCCCGCTGATATTATTGACTCAGAGCTATTGTTTGGAAGTAAATCACGCATCAACTTAGACTCGTTAGATGCTTTACAACTCTCATTAGTATTAAAACAAAACTTTGGCATTAAAGTCGAAGGCTCTAAAGAAACGCGTAAACATTTACAGTCTATAGATACAATTGCCGACTTCATTATTCAAGAGCGTGCTAAGTAATGAATAAACGGGATGTATATTTAAATGCCAGCGAAGTGCTATCGGCACCATTAAGTAATAAAACAAGTAGTGTTGTAAGCACTATTGAAGATGTGAGTGTGGCATTTAAATCATTCCGAGAAGAAATAAATTGTAGCGATTTTACGAGTATTTTAAGTTATTTTGATGCTGTGCTATATCCTCTTTTTAAAAAGTTGAATTTATCAGCTAGTGACTTAGCAAAAACTAATTTGTTTTTAGGATCGACTTCTTTAGATATCAGTGCTGTGAAAGTTGGGGATGAAGATAAGCTATGGCTATCTAAAACAGATAAAATTAGCCAAGCATTAGCAAAACGATACGGTTTAAATGAATTGGAATTTACTTTTAGCACAGCATGTACAGCAAGTGCTAATGCATGTTTGTATGCTTCGCGTTTAATAAGTACCGGAAAAATTGAACATGCATTGGTTATAGGTTGCGAATTTTATAACCCCCTAACAGTTGAAGGCTTTAAGTCGTTAGATTTAATTAGTAAAACAGAATTAATTGCATTTGCTAAAGGTCGTTCGGGCTTAATCTTAGGGGAGGGAGTTGCAGCTCTTTATTTATCATCGACGCCTACCGCGCAGTGTAGTCTCAAAATGCTGGGTGGTGCATCGTCATGCGACACTTATAGTTTAACAATGACTCAGGAAGATGGCAGTCATATTGCACAAGTTATTAATGATTGTTTACTACAGGCAAATATTCAAAGTACTGATATAGACCTAATTAAAGTACATGGTACTGCCACGCTTGGTAATGATGAAGCAGAGTGCAATGCTTTAACTACATTATTTAATACATCAGAAATAACTCAGAGTCCTCCTCCTATTATTGCTTTTAAACCTTTTACAGGACATACATTAGGCGCATGTGGTGTAATTGAAATTGCACTATTTGCTGATTGTTTAAGTAAAGAATCGTACATACCACCTGAGTATATAACTCAAAATAACGATTTGATGTGGCCCTTTTATAAAGGAAATGACTTTTCACAAGTGAACACTGTATTATTTAATTACTTTGGTTTTGGCGGTAATAATGCGGCTTTAGTTTTTCAGTGTTATAGGGGGACTGAATGAAAGAAGTAGGCAGTAGCTATTTAAGTTTTGAAAAAAAGCTAGATGTAAAAAGCTTAAGGCAACTCGTAAAACAAGAAACCGGTTTACAGGTTCGTAGGATGGATTCTTTTACACTAATTGCATTGCTTGCTGTATACCGTGCTAAAGGTGATATTGAACTAAGTGCAAAGAGTGGCTTGTATAGCTGCGCGGATTACTTTTCGAGTGATTCAATGCAATCGATGTTAATTGATGTACACCAAAACAACCCTATAAAGCCATTAAATTTTGTAGCAAGTGTTGGTAATGCAGCAAACTATTATATAGCTAATACGTACTCGATTGATGGTCCAAACATTTTTATAGGTAGTAGTAAGCAAGCAATAGAAAAAAATAAGCTGCTAGCTGAAACCGATATGAGTTTAGGTTTGATTGAACACGCTATTTTACTGGTTTGGCAAGAAGATGAAAACCAGCGAGAATGTTGGGCGAAAATAATCCAAGATGATGGTTTTTTCGGCGAACGTGGGGTTATATGAGAGTTTTCCTTGAATCAAAACAAGTGCGACTGTAGAATCTAGCCTCTTTTTGTCACCACTGCTGTAATAGGGATTATTACATTGAAATTTATTATCAAAAAATGCATCGCTTGGGGCGACGGAAAAATAAATCACCAAGATTGGCAATCATACTCTAACGGTATGATAGTAAACCCACAAACGTTAACTCTTCCTGAATTAAAACAGATACCTGCGATGCAGCGAAGACGTTTAAGTGCATTTGCTAAACTGACACTTCACTGTGCTTTAGAGGCAAGTGAAGCATTTCAGCATAACATTCCTAGTGTATTTTCTTCTCGCCATGGCGACCTACACAAAACGACTAAATTAATTGCATCTGTTGCAGCTAAAGAAACGCTTTCCCCAACTAACTTTGCGTTATCAGTACATAATGCTGTGGGTGGTTTGTTTAGTATTTATGCTGGAAATAAAGCACCACTTTGCGCTATGTCCGCAGGTGAAGATAGTTTTTTTATGGGATTAGTAGATGCTGTAGCAAAGCTAAAAACTCGTGGCTATGAGCGTATTTTATATGTATATAGTGACCAAGCTGTACCTGAACATTACCAACCTTATGTACAACAAAAACCTGACAATATAGCAGTAGGGTTGCTTATTGAACCGTGTGAAAGTAGTAACGGTTTTGAGTTAAAATGCACTGGTCATCATCAAGTAAAAGAAAGTGAAGCAGCTGAGTTACAAGCTCTCGATTTTTTAAAGTTTTATTTTTCACAAAATAATAAGTTAGAAATAAACTCAAAAAGATATCAATGGCAGCTATCGCGCTAATGAAGACTCAATTGATAAAAGCATACCGTATTATTGCAACAGGCAGTGCCTTTGCATTGTTTAGTGCTGGTGGTTTGGCATTGTCTGTTATTATTTTTTCAATTCAACGACTTATTTATCGTGATATAAATAAACGAAATCAAGCTGCACGAACTGCAGTGCATTATTCATTTAAATTTTTTGTTGGTTATATGCGCTTAGTTGGCATATTACGCTTAGACGTAGATAAGCTCGATGCAATAAAACAAGCAAAAGGGCAGTTAATAATAGCTAATCACCCATCTTTAATCGATGTTGTTGTGCTTATTTCTATTGTGCGCCATGCAGACTGTGTTGTTAAAGCTGATCTATGGAAAAACCCTTTTCTAAAAGGTGTAGTTAAAGCCACTGGTTATATCAATAATGATGCTGAGCCAGATTACTTTTTAGGGCAATGCAAAAAAAGCTTTGCTAGTGGAAACAACCTTATAGTGTTCCCTGAAGGAACTCGAAGTATACCAGGTAAACCTTGGCATTTTAAACGAGGGGCAGGCAACATTGCGCTTCGAACTCAAGTCGATATTTTACCAATCTTAATTGATGTAAACCCAATAACATTAACCAAAGGACAAAAGTGGTATCAGGTAACTGATCGCCGTTTTACCTTTAAGATGCGTGTTTTACCACCTTATTTGATTGCGCCTTATATACAAGACGATCAGATAACTAATTCGGTACGCAAACTAACACGCGATTTACAAGCTTATCTTAACGAGGAAAAATTAAAATATGAGTGATTTAAGCACTGAAGTTAAACAACTAATTATCGAAACTTTAGATTTAGAAGACATTGAAGCCGCAGATATTAACGATGAAGAAGCACTCTTTGTTGATGGTTTAGGCTTAGATTCAATTGATGCACTTGAATTAGGTGTCGCAATTAAGAAAGCATACGATGTAAAAATTGATGGAAATACCGATGACAGTAAAAAGCATTTTTACTCGGTTAAAACTTTATGTGATTTTATAGCTGCAACAAGGGCATAACATACTGCGTTTATAAAGCGATACAGTATTTGGATATATATATGAATAATGAAAACATGAAAAGCGGCGAGCAAATTTTTGTGATGCTTAGCGATATTTTACAGGAATATTTTGAGATAGAGCCTGAGGACATTACTCGCACAGCAAGTTTATATGAAGATTTAGATCTTGATAGCATTGATGCCGTAGATTTGGTTGTAAAATTACGCGAACAAACAGGTAAAAAAATCGAACCTGATGACTTTAAACAAGTTCGTACCGTACAAGATGTAATTGACGCAATTGAAAAGCTAATGGTTGTTGAGGCTTAATGAAAAAGGCGTTGTTAGCTGGCTTATTATTAACTTACCCTTTTGCGGTATATTTTGGCTTACAGTACAGTGAACCGGTAATTATTGGTGGTGTTTTTGTTGCCGTTTTATTGCTAAGACATTGGTTGGTTAAAGACAGCAAAGCAACAATTCCTCATTTAAAAATTATGACTGCATGCGGGTGTGGGTTATTACTTTTTGCTACTTTTGCAAATTCAGCATTAGCGTTAAAGTTTTACCCTGTTGTTATTAGCTGCTGCTTTTTAGCTGTGTTTGCTTATTCACTATATAGACCCCCAAGTGTAATTGAAATTATTGCAGGCAAATTTGAAACCCTAGATGAACATGGAAAGCGTTACACACGATCAGTAACTAAAGTGTGGTGTGTGTTTTTTATATTGAATGGTTTTATTGCGACTGTAACCGTATTTCACCCAAATCCAAAAGTATGGCTTACCTATAATGGCTTGATTTCGTATCTGCTGATGGGGTTATTAATGATCATAGAATTGATTGTAAGAAAATGGCAAAAGGCAAAAAATAAATCGAATGAAGTGGCCAAATAATAATAACTATTTTTATGGTGAGAACCATGACTTTACAACTTGGCGTGAGCAGGTTAACGAGCACGCTAAAAAGTTTTCTAAGCAACCTGAAACTACGTGGTTGCTTTTTGATGCTGATAGCTACCAGTTTAGCGTATTGTTTTTTGCTTTATTAGTGGCAAAAAAGTCAATTGTTTTGCCCCAAAATGGACAACCTGCTCAGCTCACGCAATGCTTAAGCCATGCCGATGCATTTTGTGGTGATGCTAGCTTATCATCTGCTGACATCACATTTACGCCAGATTTAAGAAGTAGCACTACAGCTGCGCTTGATATTGACGAGCTTACAAATATTCGTTTTTTTACATCGGGTTCGAGTGGAGAACCTAAAGCGGTAGATAAAACGTTTAAGCAATTAGTTTTAGAACTTGATGTACTTGAAGATCAATTTGGCGGGCAAATTGTAAATACGACTTTGGTTGCTACTGTGTCGCATCAACACATTTATGGATTGTTATTTAAAGTACTTTGGCCTCTATACTCTGGTCGAAATGTTTGTTTTAGTAGCTTTGAATATCCAGAGCATTTACTTTCGTTTATTGAAAATACAGTTAAAAGTGACATTACCTTAATTAGTAGCCCAGCTTACTATCATCGATTGGTTCAAGATAACGTATTAGTATCTGTTAAAGATAAATTACGCTGCTGTTTTTCATCTGGTGGACCACTACAATCAGTTGCTGCTAATTTACTAAGCGAGCAATTTGGTTATTCACCGGTTGAAGTGCTTGGAAGTACTGAAACTGGCGGAATAGCTTGGCGTCAACAAAGTGAGTCTATAATCTGGCAAGCGTTTACGCCTATAAAAATAAAAACAGATGACTTACAAAGACTTATTATCTCATCGCCTTATGTTGATCAGCGTCAGTGGTATCAAACAGATGATAGAGCGCAATTAACCAACAGTAATCAGTTTTCGTTATTAGGTCGAGCAGATCGCATTGTTAAAATTGAAGAAAAACGTTGTTCATTAGATGAGATAACACAGAAGATAAATCAATACACTTTGGTTAACGAATGCTATGTATTACTTCTTGAAAGTGAGCAGCAAAACAAACGAAGTGAAATTGCCGCAGTATTAGTGCTAACCCAAGAGGGTGAAGCTGTATTAGCAGAGCACGGTAAATTTAAGTTTTCACAGGCTCTTAAGAGTCATTTAAAAGCATTTTTTGAACCTTTAGTGGTACCACGTAAGTTTCGTTATTTGTCGGCATTGCCTTATAACACGCAAGGTAAACTCGAAAAAATGCAATTGGAGAAAATGTTTGACTGATTTTGTATATAAACCTATTTGTGAAGTAATAGAACAAAGCCCTGAACATGTGCTTTTGCGTTTGAAAATACCAGAAAACTTATTTTATTTTCAAGGTCACTTTTCGCTAGCACCAATTTTACCCGGTGTAGCTCAACTTGATTGGGTGATGCATTATTTGACTAAATATTTGAATGTAGATTGCCAAAAAGCAATTTCAGTTGATGCGTTAAAATTTCAGATTATAGTTAAACCAAATTACGAAGTAGATTTATTATTAAAAAAAATTAAAAATACTAAATTTAGCTTTAGTTACAGCTCAGAGCATGGGCAGCATGCATCAGGCAAAGTAGTGCTAAATGATGAATAAGAGTGCTTTATAATGTCGAGTAAATATGGATTTGTTATCCCAAATTACAATCACGATTTAGTGATTCACGATACGATATCTGCTTTAGTTGATTTTAATCTACCTATTATATTGGTTGATGATGGAAGCAACGAACAAACGCAAAATGTGCTTGAAGAAATAGATGCAGAGTTTGCTTTGGTTACATTGGTACGCCGCATTGAAAATGGTGGCAAAGGAGCCGCTGTACAAACGGGTCTTGTTCATGCTCATCAAGCAGGCTGGAGTCATGCAATTCAAATTGATGCTGATGGTCAACACGACTTAAACGATGTAGACCAACTTGTGACTCGCTCTAAGCTTTACCCTAAAGCATTAGTGAGTGGGCAACCTATCTACGATGAGTCAATATCAAAAGGACGTTATTATGGACGTTTTATAACTCATTTTTGGGTTTATATAGAAACGTTATCGTTTGCATTAAAGGACACTATGTGTGGTTTTCGTGTATATCCGTTAGATGCTTATATAACGCTTATAAATAGTACTCGTTTGGGTAATAAAATGGATTTTGATATAGAGGTAATGGTAAAGCTTTATTGGCAAGGCACGCCTGTTGAATTTATCAAAACTAAAGTTCATTACCCAGAGAATGGAGTATCACACTTTAATGTGTGGGAAGATAACGTGTTAATTTCAAAAATGCATACGAGACTCTTTTTTGGCATGTTGTGGCGTTTACCACGTTTAATTATAAACAAATTTAAATAGAGGGATTTATTGCGTGTCAGAGCAAAAAAAAGCACCGCATAACGACGTTGATAAACCATTTCATTGGTCACAATTAAAAGAACGCGGCTCTATGCTTGGTATCGAAGTATTGGTATTTATATACAAGGTATTTGGTAAGTGGCTGTTTAAAATAGTTTTAACACCAGTTATGTTTTATTTTTACGTTACAGGTCGTTTATCTCGTCAAGCTATTTGGCACTATTTAGATAATCTTAATGTCAGTATGGGTGAGGATAAACGCACTGGTTGGGCGCGTTTTAAACAAGGTTTTAAGTTGTACTTCTCGTTTGGTATGGCAATTTTAGATAAATTTGATGCTTGGCTTGGTAAAGTAAATATTAAAGATTTAGAAATTGCTACACCAGAAGGTTATCAGCAATTACTAGAGGCTAAAGGCGCTGTTATTTTTAGTGCTCATTTAGGTAATATGGAAATTTGTCGTGCTATTTTTAGCATGGGAGATAACAAACGACCGCTTAACGTGATTACTTATAATGAGCATACACCTTCATTTAATAATTTTTTGAAGAAGGTTAACCAAGATGCAGCCATTAATTTTATTCATATCAATAACTTTGGTCCAGATGATACAATTAAATTAAAGCAAAAATTAGACGACGGTGAAGCCGTAATTATATTTGCTGACCGTACATCGGTTAATAACCCAAATAGTGTACATCATGTGCCGTTTTTAGGAGAAGATGCTCCGTTTGCTGTAGGTCCATTTGCTCTTGCAAACATTATGGAATGCCCTGTATTTTTAATGTTTTGTATTAATGAGCAAGGACGTTATAAAACGTACATTGAAAAATTTGCAGACCCTATCAAGGTTAAACGTAAAGAGCGTCAAGCGTATTTTCAGTCAATGGCTACTAAGTTCGCTCAACGACTCGAGTTTTATTGTAAAAAAGCGCCGTATCAATGGTACAATTTTTTTAATTTTTGGCCAAAAGCCACAGACAAAGATTCAAAGCCTAGCTAAATATCTGGAGAAGTAGTAAATGGAAAGTAATACATCAAGTCACCTATTATTTGGTGCAGGCCGTTTAACAATTGAAGACATTATCAGTGTTGTAAAAGATAAGCGCGGAGTTGCGCTTTCTGGTGATAGTCACTTTGCAAAAAAAATTGATTCTGCCGTCGCTTTTTTAGATAAGCTATTAGCTGAAGAAGGTCATATATACGGTGTAACAACCGGTTACGGTGATTCATGCACCGTTGAAATTCCTTTATCACTCGTTAATGAGCTGCCAATACACCTAACGCGTTTTCATGGTTGTGGCTTGGGTGATTTTTTTACGCCAGAGCAAGGTAAGCTTATTTTAGCAAGTCGTTTGGCGTCTTTGTCACAAGGTTATTCCGGTGTAAGTTGGGATTTACTTAAATTATTAGTTGAGATGATCAACCGCGATATTATTCCTGTTATTCCACAAGAAGGATCAGTAGGCGCAAGTGGTGATTTAACACCTCTATCGTATGTTGCTGGTAGCTTAATTGGTGAACGTGATACGTACTATAAAGATCAGGTCGTTAATTCATTAGAGGCATTTTCGGCTGAGGGTTTAAAAGCAATTACGTTACGCCCTAAAGAGGGGCTAGCTATTATGAATGGCACCGCCGTTATGACGGCGCTAGCATGTCAAGCATTCGACCGCTCTGAGTACGCAAGTCGTTTAATGACGCGTATAACTGCACTTGCAAGTATTGCGCTTAAAGGTAATAGCAATCACTTCGATGATATTTTATTTAGTGTTAAGCCGCATGTTGGTCAGCAAAATGTTGCTAAACGCATTCAGCATGACTTAAACCATGTTGAGCATCCTCGTAATTCAGACCGCTTACAAGATCGCTATTCTATTCGATGTGCTCCGCACGTTATAGGTGTGCTTGAAGATAGCCTACCATGGTTAAGAAATATGATTGAAAATGAACTTAACAGTGCTAACGATAATCCTATTATTGATGGTATTGGCGAGCATGTTTTACACGGAGGTCATTTTTATGGCGGTCATATTGCAATGGCTATGGACTCGATGAAAAACTGTGTGGCAAATTTAGCTGATTTAGCAGATCGACAAATTGCGACGATGGTTGATGTTAAGATGAATAATGGTTTGCCATCCAATTTAAGTGCGGCTTCAAGTGAACGTCACTTTATTAACCATGGTTTTAAAGCTATTCAGATTGGTTGTTCTGCATGGACTGCTGAAGCACTTAAATTAACGATGCCAGCCAGCGTGTTTTCACGCTCTACAGAGTGTCACAACCAAGATAAAGTTAGTATGGGGACCATTGCTGCACGTGACTGTTTACGTATTTTACAACTAACAGAACAGGTACTCGCGGCAACTTTATTGGCTGCTGTGCAAGGTGTTCGAATTCGTATTTTGAATAATGAAATTGATGCTTCTGCATTAAACCCTGAAATTACTGCAATGATTGATGATGTAGCAAGTTTCTTTGATTTATTAGAAGAAGATCGCCCAACAGATATGATATTACGTCAAACGATTGAGTATATTCAAACTCAACGTTGGGCACTTTATCAAAATAGCTAAAGGTAAATAATGAAAAAATCCAAAGCAATTGTTAGTGCCTCCATAGATATGGTGGTCCCATTTTATGATTTAGACCCAATGCGAATTGTGTGGCATGGTAACTATGTAAAATACATAGAAGACGCCCGTTGCGCATTGCTAGATAAAATTGGTTATAACTATAATGCGATGGAAGAGTCAGGCTTTATGTGGCCGATTGTTGATATGCGATTAAAGTATGTTGCATCGGCTGTATTTGGATCTCGTATACGTATTCACGCCTCTTTGGTTGAATTTGAGATGCGGATTAAAATTGATTACCGTATTGAATGCCTTGATACGGATAAGGTTCTGACTAAAGCTTATACGATACAAGTTGCGATGGACTTACATACTCAAGATCTCCAATTTGAATCGCCAAGTATATTTACTGATAAAGTGATGGTTTATGTTGAATAAACTGGCTTTAGTATTTTTATTTTTTTTTAGTACGCATGCTGCAGCTAATGACTTTAGTCGCTTTAAAGTATTGCAGGGTAAAGGACAGTTTAGCCAAGCTAAGCATTTTACATTTTTAAAGCGGGCGATTAAATCGCAAGGTGAATTTGTTATTTATGATCAACATGTTTACTGGCACACCATATCACCGGTTAGCAGTGAAATGCTGTTACTGCCTAGTGGGATTTATCGTCGCTTAGATACATCAAAAGCGTATGAAACGCTTACTCAAGATAAGCAAATAAACAATTTACTTGCAAAGCTCCTTAGTGGGCAAATTAATGAAAGTGATTGGAACATAACCGCTTTAGACAATGAACGTTGTTATAACTTAATACCAAAACTTAAAGACGTTGCTGCATTATTTACCAATGTTAACTTGTGTGCACTTGGTGAAAGTCAACGCAGTATAGTATTAACAGACCAGCAAAATAATAAAACAGAGATAATGATGGTATTTACCAGCAAGGAGCTGACTCAAAATGACATGGATGTCGTTAAACTCACGCACTAAGTTACTCCTTTGGGGATTACAATTACTTATTTTACTCGCTGGTTTAAGTTATTTATGGCTATTTAAGCCTTTTGCTATTGTGGCAGATATTAACCAGATATTTACGGTGGAACAAAGTGAGGATGTGCGATTAGTGAGTGATAAAGTTGAGCAGCAACAGTTGCGTCAACACGTCATGCTTGTTGGTCATAAAAAGCGTAGCAACGCGATAAAGTACGCAGAGCAAGCTGCATTTGCGCTAAGGGATATTAATGGTATTGAAGTTAATATTCATTTTGGAGCACTTCCAGAACTGCAATCTGTAGTTAAGGATTACCTACCTTATAAATATGCATTTCTGAGTGAAAAGTATAAACAGCTATTACAAAACAAAAATTCAGATGCTGTATTTAATTATCAATTTAGTTTATTAAATGAAATGGGGTCGCCGTGGGTGGCAGCAACATTATCTTCTGATCCTAATTTGGGTTTAGCTGATTTTTTTAATCAACAATACGCCCCCTCAATGAAGCTTAAAAACTACCAAGGTTATCTTATTGCTCAAGATGAGATAAAAAACGGTCGTTCTGGCGGTACAATTTACTATGTGCTTATTAATTTTATTAGTTCTGATACTGGCTTAGATTTAAATATAGCCAAAGACATAGCTGCAAAAGTTAACGATATAAAAAGACAAAATGACGAAAAAAAATCCGGTGTACATTATCTTGTTACCGGAGCCGCATTTTTTACCGCTGACGCAAGTATGACGGCTCAGAACGAGATGACTGTATTTGGCAGTATTTCCATTATTGCTACTTTATTGTTGATTATGGTTGTTTATAGAAGCACGTTAAGTATTTTTTGTACGTTATTTGTCATCTCTATAAGTATGCTTTACGGTTACAGTGCATTGCGTTTATTTTTTACTGAAGTAAATATATTAACGTTGGTATTTGCAGTTACATTAATTGGTATTGCTGCTGATTATAGTTTTCATGCATTGAGCGAATTACGCTTTAGTAAAGTTGACAGGTTTAACCCCTTACTCAGTATTCGTTCGTCACTTTTATTGGGTTTTATTACGACAACAGTCGGTTATTTAATTTTAGTATTTACACCTTTAGTACTATTTAAGCAAATTGCCGTATTTACTATGGCTGGTTTATTGGGGGCTTTGCTTACGGTATTACTTGTTTACCCAAGTATTGCTGGTTTTATTGTAAAAAAACCAAGCGTAATTCCTCACTTTGTTACTCAACTTAATAATTGGCAAAAAGCACTCCTCAAAAAACGCTTAAACTATTGGTGGCAGGCTGGTTTTTTAGTTATAGCGATAGTAGCTTTAAGTGTGGTTAATAATGTTGATGATCCGCGTACGTTTTATAAAAGCTCAGCTAGCTTAGTGACTCAACAACAGAAAATTTCAGAAATATTAAATGCACAATGGGACAGCCCATATATTTTAGTGGCGGGGGATTCTTCTCAGCAAACATTGGAACGCTCTGAACAATTAGCTGAAGACTTAAGCCAACTAAAGAAAAATAATGCCTTTTCCAGATATTCAAGTATCAGCCAGTGGTTGCCTTCAATTGCTATGCAGAAAAAGTCGCAAGCGTTAATGTTGCAAGCCGAGAATGACGGTTTATTCAATCAATTAAAAACATTATTAGAATTACCTTACATGCGAAATAATCCAGAATTAACTCAGTTAGATTTTCCAACATGGCAAAAAAGCCAAATAGCCCACTTATTTACAGATCAATGGGTCGAAATTAATAGTCGTTACTACAGTATTATTAAGTTGCAAGGTATTAACGATCCAAAAATGCTCGAAAGGACCTTAAATAACTACAAAGATGTTTTTTTTGTTGATAAAGTATTAGCTGTAAGTGAGCAGGTAGGTTTGTTTAGGCATCATTTGGTTTTAATTTATATTTTTGCACTTGGTGCTGCAATGCTTGTTTTTTGGCTACGATACGGATTGCTTAATGCGTTTATTGCCGTAAGCCGACCTGCAATTGCTATGGTAATAGCACTTGTTATTAGTGCATGGTTTTTTGACAGCTTAAGTGTGTTTAATTATGTAGCGGGCATACTCATTTTGGCATTGGGTTTAGACTACTGCGTATTTTATGCTGAGCATGGTCTTTGTGAAAAAATAACATTAACCACGCTCATCTCAGCTTTAAGTTCTTTATTTGTATTTGCAATTTTAATTGTTAGCTCAACACCCGCGGTGAGCCAATTTGGTTTCACTGTATTTATAGGTGTTGTTATGGTGTTCATTATGGCCCCGCGCCTTACTCTTGTATCGAAAAGGAATATTTAATGATATCAACTGATTTTGATGTAACTATAATCGGTGCTGGTCCGTCAGGAACAGTTGCTGCGTGTTTATTAATGCAGCATGGTTTAAGTGTATGTTTAGTAGAGCGAGATGAGTTTCCTCGTTTTTCTATTGGTGAGAGTTTATTACCACAATCAATGGATTATTTACGCCAAGCAAATATGCTAGACACATTAATAGAAAATGCTGAAAAACTGGGTTTCCAATTTAAAAATGGCGCTGCATTTTACCGAAGTGGTCATCACACCAACTTTAATTTTGAAGAAAAGTTTAGTGAAGGCCCTGGTACAACTTATCAAGTTAAACGCGCTGAGTTTGATAATTTATTAGCTCAAGAAGCGATTAATCAAGGAGCTGAAATTCGTTTTGGGAACCGTGTTACAAACTTCACAACTAACGAAAATGGTACGTGCATTGACATTACTAATTTAAAAACGGAGCAAAAAAGTAAAATAACAGCCCGTTTCACTTTAGATGGAAGTGGATTTGGTCGAGTTCTTCCTCGTTTATTAGATTTAGAAGAAGCGAGTGAGTTATCACCTCGTAAAGCCGTATTTACACATTTTAAAGATAATATAGATTGTCCTAAATTTGATCGTAATAAAATACTTATTACAGTTCACCCAGATATTCCTGACGTGTGGTATTGGCTTATCCCATTTAGTGACAGTACGGTGAGCGTAGGCGTTGTGGGTGAAACCGCACAGATAGAAAATCCAGATATGAGCCTTGAGCAAATATTACTTAAGTTTATTAATGAAGATGATAACTTATCATCATTGTTAGCTGATGCTGAAATAATTGCTCCTGTTCGCACTATTGGCGGTTACTCAGCAAATGTAAAACAGTTACATGGTGATAAATTTGCGTTATTGGGCAATGCAGGTGAATTTTTAGATCCCGTATTTTCTTCTGGGGTTACAATTGCACTTCGTTCTGCGGTACAGGCATCTGAACTTGTGGTTAAACAATTACAAGGTGAGACTGTTGATTGGAAAAATGAATATGAAATACCACTGCGTGAAGGGATCACTGTATTCAAATACTTTGTGAACTCTTGGTATGATACGAGTTTACAATCAGTTATCTTTTTTGCAGATGGTCAGCCTGATGTAAAAGCAATGGTTTGCTCCATTTTAGCGGGTTATGCATGGGATAAAAAAAATCCGTTCGTTAAAAACACTAAACGAGGTCTTAATATTTTAGAAAAAATATGTGACTCTGAAATGGCTGATAATGATGCTGCTGTTGTATAAGTATGTTGTTTAATAAAAGTATTAAAGCGGCATTTATTATCATTTTTATTGTGTTTTTAAATGCTTGCCAGATTACTCATAAACCAAAAGTTGATACTGCATTGTTTGAGTTAATGCCAATACCTAATGAAATGGTTGGCAAAGGCTGGCTTGAGAAGTTTCAATTTTCAGGTGTTGTTGAGCAGTCAATGCTAGTGTCTACTGAATTTTCTGAGAAAATGATCAAAGTTGCAGCATTGAGTTTTGAAGGTGTTCCACTATCTCAGTTGCAGTTTAATACCCTCACGGAGCAGTTAACAACGACTAATTCGTTAGGAGTTGACCTTGACGGAAAAAAAATTATTTATGATATGCAAAGTGCATTTTGGCCATTAGCACTACTTAAACAACATATGTGTAAAAACTGCCAAATAACACAAGCTGCTATTGCAGGGCAACTAACACGTCGTTTTTATCGAGGCGATACATTAATTCGTGAAGTTATATATAATGCATCACAGACTCAACTTGTTGATAACGAACAGAATTATCGCTTAACTATAGAAAGATTAGAAGAATATTAATATGCAACAACCGCTATTTATTAGCCATTACGCCATGATAAATGCACTAGGGTGTGATAATCAAAGTATAAAACGTAACTTACTTGCAGGTAGTCAAGAGGGTATTGTTATCAACAATACTTTATTTGACGAAGGTCCTATTTATGTTGGCGCTGTGGATGCAGAGTTACCCGAGTTAACTGACCGACCTCTTGAGTTTCAAACTCGAAATAATCAATTGGCAGCACATGCACTTGAGCAATTAAGAGAGCCCGTTACTGAGCTTAAAAAACAATATGGTGCACAGCGAATTGCAGTTATTGTTGGTACAAGTACATCAGGTATTGCTCAAGGTGAACAAGCAATGAAAACTCAACAGCGGGATGGTCTTTTTCCGAGTGAGTATCATTACCAGCAACAAGAGATGGACAACCTAGCGCAATTTATTCAAAGTGAGCTGGGTTTAGAAGGCGTTGCTTTTACATTATCTACAGCATGTTCATCAAGCTCTAAAGCATTTGCGACAGCGCAAGAAATGATAGCTTGTGAATTAGCCGATGCTGCAATTGTAGGTGGTGTAGATAGCCTGTGTGGGATGACGGTAAATGGTTTTCATGCCTTAGCATCAACATCTGCAGGTATATCAAACCCATCAAGCAAAAATCGTGATGGAATAAACATAGGTGAAGCCGCTGCTTTATGTATTGTACAAAAGCAGGGAAAAGTTAAATTATTAGGCGTTGGTGAATCCAGTGATGCGCATCATATGTCGGCACCTCATCCACAAGGTGAAGGAGCTGCAATGGCAATGCAAAGTGCGTTAGCTGCCGCCAATATTAATATAAATGAAGTCGACTATGTAAATTTGCATGGTACTGCAACGCCTAAAAATGATGAAATGGAAGCCATTGCTGTAATGAATGTTTTTGGCATTAAAACACCATGTAGCTCATCTAAAGGTATGATTGGCCATACATTAGGTGCCGCTGGCGCGACTGAAGTAGGTTTATGTTGGTTATTACTAGGGGGCAATGATTATGCTCCTCATGTATGGGATGGTGAACAAGATACCAATTTACCCAAAATAAACCTTGTTTCAGTTGGTGCTAAACACCCTTCTACAATAACTACCTGTTTATCAAACTCATTTGCATTTGGCGGTAATAACGTCAGTGTATTAATCGGACTATAAGCTATGAATCACCCTCATCACCCAATCGAAAGTGTATTACCTCACACTGCACCAATGATTTTAATCGATAGCCTAGAAAGTTATGACGAAATTAGAGGATGCTGCCTTGTTACAATTACTCCTCAAAGTAATTTTTATGACCCTGAGTTAAAGCAGGTACCAAGCCATGTTGGAATTGAATATATGGCACAAACTATTGCTGCTTATGCTAACGCAAACCAAGTAGATAGTGGTGCTAAAGTAGAAGTTGGATTTTTAGTAAGCAGCCGTAAGTATAAAATGCATTGCACTGGTTTTTCTCTCAATAGCACTTTAACCATTGAAGTTGAAAAATTATATAGTGAAGAAAGTGGTTTAAGTGCATTTGAGTGCAAAATTAAAGAAGGCGACGCGCTATTAGTGGATGCCAAAATTAATGTATTTCAACCAGAAAACCCTAGCCAATTTTTAGCGGAGCAAATTTAATGTCAAGACGTGTACTAGTAACCGGTTCGAGTAAAGGTATTGGTAAAGCCATTGCTTTAAAGCTTGCTAAAGATGGCTTTGATATTAGTTTGCATTGTCGCTCAGGAATAGAAGCGGCACAACAGGTTAAATCTGAAATTATTGCTCTAGGTGTCAATGTTGATATTTTGCAATTTGATGTTGCAGATAGAGAATCAGCTAAAACAATTTTAGATGGTTATGTAGAGCAACATGGTGCATTTTATGGCGTGGTATGCAATGCCGGGATTACAGCTGACACTGCATTTCCTGCAATGACAGATGAAGAGTGGGATAGCGTAATACACACAAACCTAGATGGCTTTTATAATGTGTTGCATCCTTTAGTTATGCCAATGGTAAGTAATCGTAAAGGTGGGCGTATTGTCGCTATGTCATCGGTCTCTGGCGTTGCTGGTAACCGTGGGCAAGTTAATTATAGCGCATCAAAGGCAGGTATTATTGGAGCTTCGAAAGCTCTTGCTGTCGAGCTTGCAAAGCGAAAAATAACAGTGAATTGTGTGGCACCTGGTCTTATTGATACTGGTATGACTGATGATTTACCAATAGCCGAAATGAAAAAAATGATTCCCGCTAACCGTATGGGAAATGTAGATGAAGTGGCTGCAACAGTCGCTTTTTTAATGTCTGATGGCGCAAGTTATATTACCCGTCAGGTAATTCAAGTTAATGGTGGAATGGCGTAATGAAACGTGTAGTAGTAACGGGAATGGCGTCTATCACTGCGCTAGGTGATGATTGGAATGTATTCAAAGCGGCTTTAATAAAAGGTGAAAATGCAGTAAAACGTATGCCTAGCTGGGATTATATTGATGGCTTAAATACCAATTTAGCAGCCCCCGTTGAAGGTTTTAGTCGCCCAGCAAACTATACGCGAAAGATGGTTCGTTCTATGGGACGTGTTTCTCTTATGTCTACAGTTGCAACTGAGCGAGCCTTAGAGCAAGCACAATTGTTGGATCACCCAGCTTTAACTGATGGTTCTACCGGTGTGTCATACGGCTCATCAATAGGTTCAACAGAGCCTTTAGTCTCTTTTGGTCGCATGATGGAAAGTGGTTCTATGAATGGCGTAACCGCGACGAGTTATATTCAAATGATGGCTCATACTGCACCGGTTAACGTTGGCGTATTTTTTGGTTTAAAAGGTCGTGTGATCACAACAAGTTCAGCGTGTACTTCGGGTTCACAAGGAATTGGTTATGCATACGAAGCGATAAAATTCGGTCGCCAAAAATTGATGGTCGCAGGTGGTGCTGAAGAACTATGTGTTACAGAAGCAGCTGTTTTTGATACTTTGTATGCAACGAGTACAAAAAATGAAACGCCTAAAAATACACCAAGACCGTTTGACAAAAACCGTGATGGCTTAGTTATCGGTGAGGGCGCAGGTACACTCATTTTAGAAGAGTATGAACACGCTAAAGCACGTGGTGCAACCATATTAGCTGAAGTTGTTGGTTTTGGTTGTAACTCTGATGGGCAACATTTAACACAACCAACTTCTGAAACAATGCAAGTTGCAATCGAAATGGCACTACAAGATGCTAATATCTCAGCGGATCAAATTGGTTATATTAATGCACATGGTACATCAACCGATAGAGGTGACATTGCAGAATCTCATGCAACATTTAATGCATTAGGTGCTAAGCCTATTAGTTCACTAAAAAGTTATCTAGGGCACACTCTTGGTGCGTGTGGTGCAATAGAAGCATGGGCAAGTATAAACATGATGAATGATGACTGGTTTGCACCCACTATTAATTTAACAACAATAGACAGTGAATGTGCACCTCTTGATTACATTACTGAGAAAGGTCGAGAGATCCATACAAATTTTGTAATGAGTAACAACTTTGCTTTTGGTGGTATTAATACATCTCTTATTTTTAAACGGTTTCAAGGTGAGTAAAGTTAAGTGGTTATACTTATTATTAATTTTATTTAGTACGTTTTCGTTTAGTGCATCAAAGCTTGAAGTAGGTGGC
The DNA here is from genome assembly GCF_015864395.1 of Pseudoalteromonas sp. SWYJZ12. Classification (NCBI taxonomy): domain Bacteria; kingdom Pseudomonadati; phylum Pseudomonadota; class Gammaproteobacteria; order Alteromonadales; family Pseudoalteromonadaceae; genus Pseudoalteromonas; species Pseudoalteromonas sp. SWYJZ12. The sequence continues at coordinate 380,657 of NZ_JADYXH010000001.1, read as the reverse complement.
GGTATCTTTATGGCTGACATCCCACATTACCTAGGTTCTGATCAAAGTGAACAGTATGCACTCCCCGTACCTTATATCCGTTATCAAAGTGATGATTTAGATATCGACCGCAATAGCTTTACAGGCTACTTGTGGCAGCATGGGAACCTGCATTTAGACATTTCTGCCGGTGTAAGTATTGCTATTGACAGTAAAGATAACACTGCACGAGAAGGCTTAGATGACTTAGATTGGGTGTTTGAGCTGGGGCCATCATTAAATTATTATTTAATAGGAACCCCACAAACAAAACGCCACCTATATTTTGGGCTTTTTACTCGAAAAGCTATGGCTACCGATTTTGGGTCTATCACTAATGTAGGTTGGCATTATGGACCTAGTGTTTATTTCGAGTCGCCACTTTTAATAACGAATGACTATGAGTTAAGCACCAGTATTAGAGCAAATGCTAATTTTGCTGACGATCGGTATTTAAATTATTATTATGGTATTTCATTACTTGATAGTAGTGCTGAACGAGCTGAGTTTAATAACCGTTCCGGATATTCAGGATCAGATTTATCCATTGGGATAAATCTTGATACTAAAAAATATTGGTTAGGTGGTTTTGTAAAATATGATTACCTAGCAAATACAAAGCAGCAACAGAGTCCTTTAGTTAAGCAAAACAGTAATGTATCGCTTGGCTTTGGAGTTGCATGGAAATTTTATACACGAGAAGGAAGATAAAATGAAAACGATTATAAGTACGTTGCTTATTGCCACAGTATTAATGACATCGGCTGCTCAAGCCCGTGATGATATTAGTAAATACCCAATTCAAAAATTGCTAGAAACAACTAAAGCAAAAAATGCATTATTGGATATACCACTTTACTTTGCTGATCAAAGCTATTCAAAAGAAAGCAGCAAATACGGTGAAGTAATCACTAATAAAAAAACCAATGCATTTGGTAAGTCTGATACTGAGGCATGTGAGTGGGTAATGTTAAGTGCACTTAAAGCATTACAAGAGCGTGCTGTAAAAGAAGGCATGAATGCAGTTGTTAATATTCAGTCATATTACAAAAAACGTGAGTTTGTCAGTAGTACTGAATTTGAATGTGGTGCAGGTACTATTATGGCTGGTGTTGCATTAAAAGGCACTTTAGTTAAGTTATAACTAACTGTTAGCACTTTTTTGCTGTATAATTTGCGACCCTTGATAATGTGGCCGTAGGTTATACAGCATGAATTTTAAATCTTTTAGTTTCGCTCCTGAAATCATCCAGGCGTTGGACGAACTTAACTATCACACTCTTACGCCCATTCAGCGCGCAGCAATTCCTGCTGTTCGTAAAGGTAAAGACGTTTTAGCCAGTGCACAAACTGGTACCGGCAAAACTGCCGCGTTTGCTTTACCTATCATCCAAAAATTGGTTGAGTCTGAACTCAGCACAACGAATGCACCTCATGCATTAGTACTTGCTCCAACGCGTGAACTTGCAGAACAAATTGCAAATAATTTTAGAGATTTTGCAAAGCATACATCACTTAAAGTCGTTAGCTTATTTGGTGGTGTTAGCACTGCCGGCCAAGCAAATGCTTTAAAAGAAGGTGTAGATATTGTTGTTGCAACGCCAGGTCGTTTATTTGATCATATTCGTTTAGGTAACTTAAGCCTTGCAAGTGTTAAGCACCTTGTTCTTGATGAAGCTGACCGTATGCTTGATATGGGCTTTATTGAATATATGCAAAACGTGATTAAAAGCTGTGCAGAAGAGCGCCAGATTTTACTTTTCTCTGCTACATTCCCTGCAGCAATTAAACAATTTGCATCTAAAGTATTGAAACAAGCTGAAATAGTGCGTGTTGATCAAACTAACAGTACAGCAAGCACCGTTGAGCATGTTGTTTACCCTGTTGAAGAGCGTCGTAAGCAAGAGCTACTTTCTGAATTGATTGGTAAGAAAAACTGGCAACAAGTGCTTGTCTTCGTAAACATGAAAGAAACAGCTGATGAGCTTGTTAAAGAGCTTAACCTTGATGGTATCCCGGCAGGCGTTTGCCACGGTGATAAATCTCAAGGTAACCGTCGTCGTGCTTTACGTGAATTTAAAGAAGGCAAGGTACGCGTATTAGTGGCTACAGAAGTCGCTGCTCGTGGTATTGATATTGATGGCTTACCTCGTGTAATTAATATTGATTTACCTTGGCTTGCAGAAGATTACGTTCACCGTATTGGCCGCACAGGTCGTGCTGGTCGCCAAGGTCAAGCAATCTCATTTGTTAGCCGCGAAGAAGAAAACACTTTGTTTGAAATTGAAACGCTAATCGGCCAGAAAATCAAACGTGTATATTTAGAAGGTTATGAAGTAAGTAACCGTGAAGTACTAATTGATAAAATTGGTAAAAAACCAGCGCATTTACGCCGTACACGTTCTAACAAGTTATCAGGACAAGCAACCGGTGAAGCGAGAGCAGTAAATCGCTCACGTATTTCAAGCGTTCGTAAAAGCTTAAAAGGCGAAAAACTGTCACTTAAAAAGTCATAGTTAACGCCGTTTAGTTTAAAAAACCTGAGTTTACTCAGGTTTTTTTGTGCCTGGTGATAACACCTCATCAATAATATTTGCGTATAAATAAGCCGCTTGCTCGTCCTCTTTATTTGCTATTATGGACAAACCAACCGGTAAACCACTTACTTTTCCGACCGGTAGGGTTATGTGCGTTGTGCCAGCAATAGCAGATAACGAACTACTACTGCCATTAAAATTATCACCATTAACTAAGTCTGTTTTCCAGGCCGGTGATACTGTAGGCGCTATAACAATATCAAGCTTGTTGTTTTTATATACATTAACAATGGCTGTCGTTGCTAAAGTGCGATAGCGTTCTTTAGTCTCCTGATATTTTTGTTTGTTAGTTAAATCAATAGCCTGCGATTGAACTAGGATATCTTGCTCAAAGTGGGGCATTTCTGTTTTTTTATTTTTAATATTAAAATTAATAAGTGCTTTTAGGCTTTTAACAGCCACTTGTTTTGGAGTGTTTGCGAGGTAATGATTAATTTCGGCTTTGAAGTCGTAAAGTAAAATATAGTATTCATCAGCAAATAGCGTATCTAAGTTATCAGTAATATCTACATTAATAACAGTGTGTCCAGCCTGTTGTAATGCTTGTAACTGCTTGGCATAAAGGCGCTGCGTTTCAACTGTAAATTTGTCGCTAGGCAGTGCACCAATAATAAGTGACGATTTTGATTTTATATTACCTGTTTTTAATTCAAACCCTGTAGTTGTCGCATCAAGGGAGTCTTCACCTTGCAAAACTGATAAAACCAGCAGCGCATCTTTAAGTGAATGCGCCATCGGCCCTACAGAATCTTGGCTACTTGAAAGAGGCACAACGCCTGAGCGTGATACTTGGCCCATACTCGGTTTTATTGCATACACTCCATTTACTGAGGCAGGGCACGTAATTGAACCGTCTGTTTCAGTCCCTAATGCTATAGGCGCAAAGTTAAGTGCTACCGCAACAGCAGAACCTGCGCTAGAACCACATGGGTTACGTGTTACATCGTGCGCATTATGTGTTTGTCCGCCTACGGCACTCCAGCCTGAAGATGAATAGGATGAACGAAAATTTGCCCACTCACTTAAATTAGCTTTACCTAAAATTATAGCGCCCGCATTACGTAGTTGTTTAACAACAAAAGCATCATTATCAGTAACGTTATTTTTAAGTGCTAAAGAGCCAGCAGTTGTAGGAAGTGTGCCTTTAGTTTCTATATTATCTTTAAGAAGTACAGGTATTCCATGTAATGGCCCAGCCCAAGTTCCTTTGACGGCAAGTTCATCTAACGTTTTAGCTTGAGCAATAGCTGTAGGCTCTAAACTAATAACCGCATTATAGTGTGGATTAAGTTTATTAATTCGGTCTATATAATTTTGGGTGAGTTGCTGTGCATTAATAGAATTATTTTTATATGCACTGTGAATTTCATCGATGGTTTTTAGCTCTTGTGCTTTAGCGTTAAAAATTGCTAATACACTAAGCAACGAAAAGGTAAATGTTTTGATCATTGTTGAGGTGCTTGAGGTGTTATTATTTTCTATACATTTAGCACAAAAAAGCCTCACAAAGTGAGGCTTTTCGATAAACGGCTTAAAAAAGAGGTTTAAGCGTTTTCTAACATAGAAAGTGCGACCGCTTCAGCCGCTTTAATACCATCAATACCCGCTGATAAAATACCGCCAGCGTAGCCTGCGCCTTCACCTGCAGGGTAAAGCCCTTTGGTGTTAATACTTTGGAATGTTTTATCACGCTTAATACTAATAGGCGACGAAGTACGTGTTTCAACGCCGGTTAGTAAACCGTCGTTAGTTGAAAAGCCGCGAATTTGTTTATTAAACGCTGGTATCGCTTCGCGAAGGGCATCAATAGCAAATTGTGGTAGCACTTTACTCAAGTCAGTTAACTTAATACCGGGTGTGTAAGAGGGTTGTACTTCACCTAAGTTTTCTGATGATTTACCTTTCAAAAAGTCGCCAATTAACTGGGCTGGTGCATCGTAGTTGCTACCACCAAGCTCATACGCTTGCTCTTCAAGTTTACGTTGTAAGTCTATTCCAGCAAGTGGATTACCTGGGAAATCTTGCTCTGGAGAAATACCTACCACAATAGCGCTGTTAGCGTTGCGCTCACTGCGTGAATATTGGCTCATACCGTTGGTAACAACGCGGCCCTTTTCAGAGGTTGCAGCGACTACTGTGCCACCTGGGCACATACAAAAGCTGTAAACTGTGCGGCCATTGTCGCAATGATGAACAAGTTTATAATCGGCAGAGCCTAAAATTGGGTTTCCTGCATTTGTGCCAAAACGACATTCATCGATCATTGATTGTTTATGTTCGATTCTAAAACCGACTGAGAATGGCTTTGCTTCAACATAAATCCCTTTTTTGTGGATCATATCAAACGTGTCACGTGCGCTGTGACCAACGGCTAATACAACATGGCGAGTGTTTAGTTGCTCGCCATTTGAAAGCGTTAAACCTGTTACTTGCCCGTCGTCTAAATGAATATCGTCAACACGTGTGCTAAAGTGAATTTCGCCGCCTAGTTCTATTATACGAGCGCGCATTTTTTCAATCATGGTGACAAGTTTAAACGTACCAATGTGTGGCTTACTTACGTATAAAATTTCATCGGGTGCGCCTGCTTCTACAAATTCAGTAATGACTTTACGACCGTAATGTTTTGGATCCTTTACTTGGCTGTATAACTTACCGTCTGAGAATGTACCTGCGCCACCTTCACCAAATTGTACATTTGATTCGGTATTAAGTGTGCGTTTACGCCAAAAGCCAAACGTGTCTTTTGTACGTTCACGTACCTCTTTACCGCGCTCTAATATAATGGGATTAAAGCCCATTTGAGCAAGTAATAAGCCTGCAAATAAACCACAAGGGCCAAAACCAATCACAACAGGGCGCTCTGTTATATTTTCGCTGGCTTGGGCTACAAATTTATAGTTTGTGTCTGGCGCTACTTTTACATGTTGGTCTTTTTCAAATGCCGCGAGTAGCTCGGCTTCGTTATCAACTTCTATATCGAGTGTATAAATCAGTAAAATAGCTGATTTTTTACGTGCATCATAACCACGCTTAAACACATTAAAACTGTGCAATTGTTCTGGTTGGATTTTTAGTTTATTTACAATTGCTTGACCAATTGCATCTTCGTCATGATCAAGTGGCAGCTTTATTTCGGTTAAACGTATCATTTATATCTCTTTTAGGTGTCATAGCGGGGTATTATTACCGCTCACAATAAGGGGATGCAGGGCACAACGGGTGTGCAAACATAAGGCGCGTATTTTACGTTAAAATAGGGTGATATGGCACTTATTTATTGTATTTTTGGAGTGGATGGGTATGATCCACAACTGTTGTTTAAAATCTTAGGTATTAAAATAGTATGGCGTTTGTAGTCACCGAAAATTGTATAAAATGTAAGTACACCGATTGCGTATCAGTGTGCCCAGCAGATGCATTTTTTGAAGGCCCTAATTTTTTAGCAATTAGCCCGATTGATTGTATCGATTGTGGTTTATGTGTCCCTGAGTGTTCAGCTGATGCTATATACCAAGAAGATGAATTACCAGAATCTCAAAAAGAGTTTGCTGAATTGAATGCTGAACTTGCACTGGTCTGGCCGCGCATTACAGAGGTTAAACCTGCACCAGAGGACGCTGATATATGGAATGGCATAGACGATAAACTTAAACTACTCGAAACATAATACGTAACAATTAGTTACTCCTTTATCATTAAATAGTTGATTTTTTATTTCAAAGTATTAACAAATGTACCTGGATAAATTACAATCCCCAGCTTAAGTTACTCCCTATGAGTAATTACAGTCTAAATGGATGTTTATGCAGTACTTTATAACTATAATAAAAAAATTTACTTTCCTATTTTTAAGTTTCGTTTTATTACTCTCAAGCCTTGATGTAGCGGCTAGTAAACAGCAAATATCCTTATCTCGTATTGATTCAAATATCACTATTGATGGTGTTATGGATGAAGCGCACTGGCAAAATGCGACACGTATACCTCTACTCTACCAAGATGAGCCTAACGAAAAAGGCACACCTCCTGTAAAAACTGATGCCTTTATTTACGAAGATGGCACAAACTTATATGTTGCCTTTATTGCAGAGGATCCAAACCCTGAACAAATTCGTGCATCACTTCGTGACCGCGATACGCTATGGGAAGACGACGTAGTCATTCTTGTTATTGATACATTTAATGATGAACGCAGTGGTTATGAATTTCATGTAAATCCCCTTGGCGCACAAGGCGATATAAGAATGACCGATACCGATGGGTGGAGCTCAGATACCTCATGGAATGCTATTTGGGATAGCGCGGGACAAATTAACGAGAAAGGTTACGTTGTTGAAATGCGTATTCCTTTTAAGGCACTGCGCTTTCCTGAAAATAAAAAAGAGCTAACGTGGGGTTTTTCAGTAATGAGAAACTACCAACGTGATGTTTTATATCAGCTATCAAATATGGGATTTGATAGAAATATAAAATGTAGCCTTTGTCAGTTTGATAAGTTAGTGGGTTTTAGCGATATTGAATCGAGTAAAAATATTCAATTAACACCTACATTGACAGCACTTCGTAACGATAATAAATCTGAATTACCGGGTAACTGGGATAATGGTGATATAGATACCGAAGTGGGCTTAGATTTGCGCTGGGGTTTAACCAAGGACGCTGTTTTAAATGCGACTATCAACCCAGATTTTTCGCAAGTAGAAACAGACTCTTTAGAGCTCGATGTAAATACAACCTTTTCTATTTATTATGCTGAAAAACGTCCTTTCTTTTTAGATGGAGCTTCTTACTTTAAAAGCAGCTTATTTGAGCTTTTATATACACGTACAATTGCAGAGCCTACTTTAGGTGCAAAATTAACGGGTAAAACGGGTGATCATAGTTATGCGTTAATGCTCGCTGATGACGACAATAGTAATATTTTACTGCCAACGAATCAGGGCTCTGGCTTTGCAAGCTTAAACGAAAAAACGAATGCTGCCGCAGGGCGTTATCAATATGATCTAGGTCAGCAGGGTACTATTGGCCTTTCAAGCACGCACAGAGAAAGTGATGACTATCACAACACTGTATTATCAGTGGATGGTAGCTACTGGTTTAATCAATCGGATACTCTTTTGTATCAAGTATCATCTGCTGATACACGTAACTCTGAATTTTTAATTCAAAATTATAACTTATCTGAAACTCAGTCAGATGAAGCATATGCCCTGGAACTTACCCGCGATAAACGTGATTACAAATTATTTGCATCTTATGAAAATATTGGGCAGGACTACCGCACCGATTTAGGTTATCAAGCTAAAGTCGATTATGAAAAAGTAGGCTTTGGTGGCGGACAAACATGGTACAGAGATGAATCTGATTTACTTACCTCATGGTCATACGAAGCTGACTGGGATAAAACGTGGGCGCAAAACGGCGACTTACTTGAAGAAGAATACGAAGGCTTTTTAAGCTTTAAAGGCCAAAAACAATCTATTTTTGAAATTGGTTTAGTGCACCGCTATGAAAACTATAACGACAATTTTTATAATCAAAATATTGGTTTTATTTATACGGGCTTTAAACCCACTAAAGATTTAAAGCTTTCGTTATATATTGAATACGCTAGCCGCATTGATTATGCAAATGAGCAATTAGGCGACGCGTTTGACACTCAAACCCAAGTGGTTTGGGACATTAACGACCATTGGCAACTCGATGTAAAGCATAACTACAGTCAATTAGACAACCCGCAAGGGAAGCGGGTGTTTACTGCTAACTTGGTCGACTTTAGACTTCATTATAAATTTAGCATGCGTTCAATTCTTAAATTAATTTTACAATTTGAAGATATTGATAGAGACGAAAATGCCTACTTTTATCAAGTTAGTCAAATTAACAAAGACTACGGTAGTCAGCTTGTTTACTCATATAAAATTAATGCGCAAACGTTGTTTTATTTGGGTTACTCAGATAGAGGTTACCAAGACGATTCACTTAAAAATATTGAGCGGGATCAACGTACCTTATTTACAAAAGTTAGCTATGCATGGCGGCTTTAAATATTAAAAAAGGAATAAATATGAAAACTTTAAAAATAACAGTTGCAGCTGCAATGGTTGCTACCTTGGCGGGTTGTGCGGCCAAGCAAGACATTACTCGCTTTGAAACAAACAAACCTAAAACAGTGTGTATTGCTGAACATAAGGCTGTTAAAGAGGGGGTTATTGATGCGATGAAAAAAGGTTTTGCAAAGCATGAGGTAGAAACCCGAGTTATTCCTGCTAATTATGTATTGCAGCATCAAGACTACCAGACTGAGTTACCAGATGCAGACACAACAGGGTGTAATGCCGTTGCTTACTACGTAGCAAATTGGCGTTGGGATTTAGCGCTCTATATGGCATACGCAAATATTTGGATTAAAGACGTTGAAACGAATGAAAAAATAGCGCAAGCATCTTATCGCACCGGTGGTGGACTGGATAAGTTTATAGACGCCGAAGAAAAAATTATAGAGCTTATTGACGGTATGTATTAAATTTTAAACAATTAGAACCTTTTTGTTTATTTTTGTTTATCCCACCTATACTATATGCAGATATAGTTAGGTAATCCATTATTGTTACGATTTTTTGTTATGCTAATGGCTTAGGATTATATCAATGCTTGCGTAGTACTAAATGCAAGCGATATAATCCGCTTTTGGAAATGGATTTAAGGGAGAGGTAAGATAGATGGATTTTTTTTATGAATAAATTTAAACCACTTGGTTTTATTTTCTTAATCATAATTCTATTTTGTTTTTGCATAAATATAGGGTTAACGAATCAGATTAACCGTATAAATCTATTTAGTACCAGTATTGATATACGAAATTTTGAAATAACGAATACCTCTCTTGATATGGCTCCTTGGTATAATCCGATATTAAATGGCCACTATATAATTGAGCAGCCCACAGCTGATTTTTTGCTTATTAAAACCACTGACACCCAGTTTGTAGCTGCTGATTCAAGTAAGTTAATTATAATGACACTTGCATCACCTATTAATTTTTTACTTTTATGTATCTTAATATTTGGTTCTGGCCTGTACTTACGCAGAGAGCGTAGAAAGCGTCATTATAAAAATCAAATAGCGGAGCTTAATCTTCAAGCCAATAGCTTACTCACTGCATTTAATTTGCAAGTAAAACCGGCAGAGAATCCTTTGGGTGTAAGCAGCTTAAGCCAATCAATAAATAGTTTAAATACGCATGTGGCTAATTACGTAAAACAAACACAAACAAGTATATGCCAAGATAAACTGACGTTGTTAATTGACCGCCATGCGTATATTGAACATATCGACAGGCAAATTAATCACGCAAACCAAGAAGAGCTGAAGTGCGCACTCCTGTTTATAGATCTTGATGGTTTTAAACAAGTAAACGACTCGTTTGGTCACAGTTTTGGTGATGAAATATTAGTTCAAGTTGCTAGCCGACTTGCGAATGTTTTACGCCACCATAAATTAAGTAACATAAATAGTGCTAACCAATTAGAGCAAAACTTATCAAGGTTAGGAGGAGACGAGTTCTCCATTTTTATAGAATTACTTGATGATAGTGACAGAGTCGTTGAAATTGCTAAGCACGTGCTAAGTGAACTTGAAAAAGACTTTGTGCTAGGCAATAAAATAGTAAAAATTAGTGCCAGCATTGGTATCGCGGCATATCCAGAAAGTGCGTCAACGCCGCAGGCCCTTTTACAATTAGCTGATGTAGCTATGTATAGAGCTAAAAGCGATGGTAAGGGAATATTTAAAGTTTACTCACCAGAAATGGGTAACAAAATGCGCCGTTACCATTATTTACTCGAAGAGCTTCGCATAGCAGTCGCGTGTAAAGATTTGTACTTATCTTTTCAGCCAATTGTGCATGTTGAAGATTGTATGATTGATTATTTCGAAGCGCTTACACGCTGGGACCACCCAGTTGAGGGTATGATCCCTCCTTCAGAGTTTATTCCGATAGCAGAAGAGTCTAATTTAATATTAGAGCTTGGCGATTGGATTATGCTTGAATCGTGTCGGCAAATGGCTGCTTGGCACAATGCAGGTATGCGCAAAGTAAAAATATCAGTTAACGTTTCGGGCATTCAACTAAAGCATCGTGATATTTATGATTGGGTAATGAAGAAGCTAAAAAAAACCGGCTTACCGGCTACGTCTTTGATGCTAGAAATTACCGAATCAACTTTCATTAAAGCCAGTCCAAGAATTATTAAAGAGCTGAGCAGGCTCAGAGAAGAGGGTATCACTATTGCTATTGATGACTTTGGTACAGGTTTTAGTTCTTTAAGTACATTAGCGGATTTACCAATAGATGTTATTAAAATTGATCGCTCGTTTATAGCACAAGCCAATAAAAGCCAAAAATATAACGATATATTAAATACAATTAGTGATCTTGGGAAAAAGCTAGGTCTTAAAATTGTTGCAGAAGGCGTTGAAGAAATTGGGCAGTTTGAACTCGTTAAAAAAATGGGTGTGAGCTCTGTTCAGGGATATTTAGTTAGCCGCCCTGAGTCATCGGTTAATGTTGGTAATAAAGTATTACGTAACAACACTAGTAACCTTTCAGCATCGGGTACAAGTGCGTGGGATATTGTTAGTTAGTTAGTTAGTTAGTTAGTTAGTTAGTTAGTTAGTTTACAAATAAAAATGCCACTCTAAATAGAGTGGCATTTTTTTGTTTAATCAGTAATTACTGAATTAAAGATCAAATGTGCGTGAAATAGCAAGTACAATACGCTCGTCAGACGCATCATTATCTAAGCTTGTGTTTTCAGCGGCCACTTCAATACCAAAACCTTCGTAGCTTGTTTGGTATGCTAAGCGGTAGTGGTGGTATGATTTATCACCCTTAATCTCATCCCACTCAAACTTATCACCATCAAGTGAGTTTGAAATATCAAAGCTGGCACGTAGTGCATGGTTTGGAGCCAGCTCATACGTGTGAGCAATCATCGAAATAACATGCCCTGTATCGTAACCGAAGTAGTCCCAGCTGTACCAAAAGTTAAGCTCAGTTTGGCCGTACTCACTTGCATAACCAAACTTAGTGTAAGCCTCAGCGTAGTTACCATCGCTGTTATTACCTTGATAAGTGTAATAAGCAATACCGTAATCAACACTAAATTGCTCATCAAGTTGTACATACTTACCAATGTAAGCATCAAGTTCAAAATCGGTATCGTCACCAAAATCTACATTTGAAGCCCATGCACCTGCATATACACCGCTTTCAAAGGCATAGTCTAAGCTACCTTGAATTGCAGGGTTGCTATCTGTTTGGCTTACACCATTAAAAGTGTAGTCAGACGCTGCAGTGATTGTTGTTGACCAATCAGCTGCTGCAGTTGTTGATAAAAGTGCTAATGGTAGTGCTACTACAAGTTGTTTTAGTTTGTTATTCATTACTATTCCCTAGTGTACAGTGTCTATTTTTGTATAATCAATTGCGTTTGCTTTTGGTGAGCTGTCTATATTCGTTACTGTTTTAAATTTACTGTAACCAATAAAAGCAGCACAGATAAAGAATAAGCCAATAACTAATGCGCCTACCCACTGAATTTGTAAAAATTCTAATTTAAACAATAATGTAAGTAGTGATAGAGCAACAACATTTCCGATCATGTATTTCATTTTTCCAAAACGCTTTACGGTAAAGTTTAGGTTATCTGTATATAAACGCACTAACGAATCGAGTGAGTTAATTACAAATACAATACCTACAAATACCATTGCAAAGTTTTTAATGCCTTGCGTTGGAATGCCGGCTTCATGGTAGTGGTAAAGTACGCTAAACCAAATCGCAATAGGAATAGAAGGGAAAATCAACATAGCACCTAATACTTGGTATGTTTTAAGTCCACCAACAAAGCGTGATGTAAATTGACCAATCATTATGCTCCACGCAAACCACCAGAATAAGTAAAACTCATGGTAATCATTAAGCGGTAAAACAAATTCATTAATGTTTGCAAAGTAAGTACCAATAGAGCCTAAGTTATCTGTAAATGCTGACATTTGACTATCACCAATCACAAATGCGCCAGCCCACATAAAGGCGATTAAAGCTAAAAATAACCACGTAGTAGAAATACTCAAAATACGTACATATTTAATATCAGTACTTGAGTACACAGCAAAACAGATAGCAGCAAACACAATTAAGTAAAACTCAGAAACTATACTTGTTCCATCACCTAGTTCGGGTAAATACCACGGTAGGTTTGTAAGCAGCAAATAAGCGGTAAATGCACATGTACCAATAATTACAACGTTATTGATAAATTTAACCCAAGGAATTTCGAAAAATTTCACTTTAGGTTCTATTACACAGAAATAAAAGCACGTAAGAAAGTAAAATCCCCAGATCAAAAATCCCCAGTAGCCAAACTCAATAGCCAGTGGATTTGCAAACGCGTATTCTGGGCTTGCTTTTATGTCTGCATAACCTGCAAACTCAGTTAAAGGAAACATAATAAGGCCAACATCAAGGCCAGAAGTAAATAGTATTGCTATAAACGTAAAGGTTCGAACTGGTGTTACACCTACTACGCGAACATTACCCCATTTAATTAAAATAGTGATAATAGCAAGTAAGGTAAAAATGATGCCTGCATTAAGCCAAATAGTCATTGTTACCCTCCAATAATGAATAAAAATAATTCATAAGCACTCCGTATTTTATTGTTTTATTCTCGCATTAACACAACGTAACCTATTTACATCGTGTGCCACTGCAAGGCACGCAATGGTTTAGCCCGACGAGGCTAAACCTGAGCATGTGGCTAAAGTTAGATCTCCGTACTACGTTGTGTTTCTTGCCAATTTGTTGTTATGGCAACATTCACATCCGATTTCTGTAATGGTTCTTTACCTAAAATTATGTCAGCTGCTTTTTCAGCAACCATAATAGTAGGTGCATTCAAGTTTCCGTTAGGAACTGTTGGGAATATAGATGAGTCAACAACACGTAGTCCTTCAATACCATGTACTTGCGTATTTGAGTTAACAACGGCCATATCATCTTCACCCATTTTGCATGAGCAAGAAGGGTGGTAGGCACTTTCTACGGCTTGGCGTACAAAGGCATCTATTTCTTCATCTGTTTGAATATGTTTACCAGGTTGAATTTCTTCATCGCGGTATTCATCAAAGGCACTTTGTTCGATTATGTCGCGTGTTAAGCGAACGCACGCTCTAAAGCCTTCAATATCGTCTTGGTGTTCAAGGTAATTAAATAAAATGGTTGGTGGTTGCTCAGGATTCGCAGAAGCAATAGTGACACTACCGCGACTTTTTGGTTTGTTATGACCAACATGTACCTGAAAACCATGACCTGCAAATGCACTTCTACCATCGTAACGCATAGCCGCTGGTAAAAAGTGATACTGAATATCTGGCCATTCAACACCTGGTTTTGAGCGAATAAACGCACACGATTCAAAATGATTCGTTGCACCTAAACCTGAGCGCGTTAATAACCAGCGCGCGCCAATCAACCCTTTTGAAACAATGCCTAGCTTGCCGTTAAGCGTGATAGGTTGCTTACACTTGTATTGAAAGTAAAACTCAAGATGATCTTGTAAATTTTGACCAACACCAGGTAAATGATGTTGTACTTCAATGCCTGCTTTTTCAAGCGCTTGAGTATCACCAATACCAGAGAGTTGTAGAATATGTGGAGAGCCAATTGGCCCTGCACTTAGTACAACGTCTTTTGCAGCATGTGCAATTTTAACGTTGCCATTTACTTTATATTCAATGCCAGTGGCTTTTTTACCATCTAAAATCACGCGTTGTGCGAGTGCACCTGTAATAATCGTTAAATTACTACGCGATTTAACTGGGTCTAAATACTCACGAGAAGCAGAGCTGCGCACGCCATCTTTTACGGTCATGTGCATTGGGCCAAAACCCTCTTGCTGCGACGCATTATAATCATCTGTAGAAGCATAACCGGCTTGCACACCTGCTTTGATAAAGGTGCGGTAAAGCGGGTTTTTCATTTCGTTGCCGTTATTAACGCCAAGCGGGCCTTTGCCACCACGGTAAGTATTTTCACCAAGGTAAAAGCTTTCTGCTTTTTGAAAATACGGTAAACATGATTGGTAATCCCAACCGTTTGCACCGTGTTGCTGCCATTCGTCAAAATCTTTTGCGTGGCCACGTACATATACCATGCCATTAATAGATGACGAGCCGCCTAATACTTTGCCTCGAGGACAATGCATCTCACGGTTATCTAAATGAGGCTCAGGTTGCGTATGAAACTGCCATGCGTATTTGTCACTATTCATAGGAATAGATAACGCGGTTGGCATTTTTATAAAAATACTTTTATCGCTACCGCCAGTTTCAAGTAGTAATACGCGGTTACTTGAATCTTCAGATAAACGGTTTGCTAAAACACAACCAGCCGAACCCGCGCCAACAATAATATAGTCGTAATGATTACTCATAGTAGGGCGCCTTAAAATGGGCTTTCTATGTCGGCCATACCAACATAAATAGACTTAGTTTGCGTGTATTGATCAAGAGTTTGTATACCATTTTCACGGCCAATACCCGATTGCTTATAACCGCCAACTGGCATTTCAGCAGGTGAGTTACCGTATGCATTAATCCAACAAATACCGGCTTGTAACTTATG
Source organism: Pseudoalteromonas sp. SWYJZ12 (assembly GCF_015864395.1). Classification (NCBI taxonomy): domain Bacteria; kingdom Pseudomonadati; phylum Pseudomonadota; class Gammaproteobacteria; order Alteromonadales; family Pseudoalteromonadaceae; genus Pseudoalteromonas; species Pseudoalteromonas sp. SWYJZ12. Next base: position 365,348 of record NZ_JADYXH010000001.1, on the reverse strand, counting down.
AATCACGCGGTGCGCACGTTTAATATCGCTAGTAAATACGCCTGCAGCTAAGCCTAGGTGAGTCCCGTTAGCGCGTGCAATAACATCGTCTTCGTCGTCAAAAACAAGCACGCTCATTACAGGGCCAAATATTTCTTCTTTAACGATAGTCATATCGTCATTACAATCAATAAACACAGTCGGTGCTACAAAATAGCCATTAGGTGCAGATTTAGGTGAAAGCGTTGTACCACCGGTTAATAGCGTTGCACCTTCTTCGATGCCTTTATTAACGTAGCTCATTACTAGTTCTTGGTGCTTTTTAGAAATAAGTGCGCCAAAGTTAGTATTTAAATCTTGTGGGTCACCAGCAATAATGTTTTTCTCAGTGCGCGCTTTAAGCTCATCAATAAACTGCTGATATACATTTTTATGAACGTAAATACGTGTACAGTTAGTACAAATTTCGCCTTGCGTATAAAAGTTACCTAACATAGCAGCGCTAACCGCTTGCTCAATGTTGGCATCATCAAATACTAATAGTGGAGATTTACCACCAAGTTCCATCGTGACATCTTTTAAAGTACCGGCAGCGCTTGCCACTACTTTTTTACCTGTGCCTACTTCACCCGTAAACGATACTTTATCAATATCGCTATGCTGCGTTAGCCACTGGCCTACATCGCCCGCGCCTTGAACAACATTAAACACACCTGCAGGTACGCCAGCTTCAACAAATACTTCTGCAAGTTTAATTGCGCCAAGTGGTGTTTCTTCAGATGGTTTGAATATAAATGCATTACCAGCTGCAAGGGCAGGGCCCGACTTCCAACACGCAATTTGTAGTGGGTAGTTCCATGCACCAATACCCGCACAAATACCTAATGGCTCTTTACGTGTGTAGTAAAAGTCATCACCAACCATTTGTTGTTGGCCTACTTGTGCTGGCGCAAGGCCTGCAAAGTATTCAATTACATCAGCGCCAGTTTCAATATCAACACAATTTGCTTCTTGCATTGGTTTACCGGTGTCGAGTACTTCTACAAGTGCCAGCTCATCGTTGCGCTCGCGTAAAATAGCCACTGCTTTTAATAAAATGCGACTACGTTCAATGGGTGTCATTGCTGACCACTGAGCAAAACCTTGCTTTGCACTGGCAATGGCTGCGTTTTGAATAAATTCGTCGGCAATTTCTACTGCGTAAATAACCTCGCCCGTTGCTGGGTTTGATACATCAAATGTTTTGCCGTTCTGGTTTGCAAGAAAATGGCCGTTAATAAAGTTTTGATAGACAGGTGTAGTCACGCTAGGCTCCATATTGCTTGATAAGTGAAAGTACGTAGCTTTTTGCTAACTTTTCACTGTGTTTAAACTGATTATTGTCTGATTTACTCAGTACTGCTCTTAACCATAGGCCATCGATCATTGCGGCGCTAAGTTCTGCAGCTTGCTTTGCTTGCTCAATAGGCATTAATTGCTTAAAAGAAAATGCTAAATTACTTTGCAAGCGTTTACTGTTTACGTTTTGTAGTCTGTGTAATTCTTCATCATGCATCGATTGCGCCCAAAAACTTAACCACGTTCGGGTTGTATCATTACGCTGTTGTACAAGCGCAAAGTTGGCTTCGATAATAATCATTAAACGTTCAATGGCATTCGTTTGGTTATTTACTTTACTTATCAAGCCTTGTTTTAAGCTTGTTAGTAAGTATCTAACAGTGGCTTCAATTAACCCCTGCTTACCACCAAAATAATGACTAATAATGCCTGACGATAAACCGGCATTTTTACTAATGCTGTTTATAGTTGTGCCTTGTAGTCCATTAGTTGCAACTGACTCTATAGTCGCGTCAATTAGCTGCTGACGTCTGACAGGTTCCATTCCGACTTTAGGCATAATTTTTATTAATTGAACGTTCAATAAACATAAGCTTAAGGTAATAGCTCTAACAATTCAAGGCTGAAGTAAATATCTAGATGCCAAAATGTAGATTAATCATTAATAAAAGCGCAACTAATGCGATAAAGAAGATAAGGTTTTACTTTGTTTTATTTTATTTAAAACAAAGGCTTGTGAATTCTATTTTGAAATTAAATAATAGTAATGATTTGTTTACAGCAATAAATGAATAAAATGATCAATAATCATTAGTGCAGTAATAGTTAGAGTACTAATAGTATTAATTTAATACAAAAGCGCACTAAACCTGCAATTGCTTAGTGCTCTAATAAATTTATATAGAGAGTAAACTTTGTGGTTTTATCGTTTTAAAGCGCTTGGTTTTGAAAGGTCAGGCATTATTAATAACGCCTTTAAAAAGTAGGGGGTAACGTCTTAGTCTATTGCCAATATAGTCATCAGCTAAAATTTGCTGGCAAATAAAGTCTATATCTTTGCTTGCTTCAAAAACCCAATCAAAGCGCTCTATAGCCAGTAAAAAACCACGCTTTAAATGAGTTTGAGCACGGTATTGTTCTAAATTTTCTTGAATAATTGAGACTTTGCTTGGATCAGCTCTAAGCTCTTCTACTACTTGGTTTATAAAAGTAGTATTGAGCTTACTGGTAGGGCGGTGTCTGCGTTTTCGTGGTTGCATTAGCCTTCGTTTGCAATGTTATATAATTTTTTTAAAAAGTCGTCTTTATGCTTTTCATGTTCGTAGTCAAGGTGGTAAGTATTGTGAAAACCAAAGCGCAGTTCAACGCCGCTACCTTGTAAGTATATGGTGTAACCATCTACGTCTGAATAAGCAGTAACGCCTTGATAATGTTTACCTTCATCAGTCATTTCACCTTTTTGAATTATGCGTTCATACACGGCTAAAATCTGTTTATTGTCGATTTCGTTTTTCATGTTTTATGCCCTTCGTTTAATAACTCATACGATACAGATATGAGGGTCGATCATCTTAAAAACAATAGCTAAAAAAGTGTGATATTGCTTTGTAATTTCGCTTTTTTAAATTATGCTCAAAACTCATTTATTGTTGAGCTTAGAGCATGATAGACAAGGCGTTACTACTAAAAACTCGTGAGTTATCGGATCAATTAATTGCATTGCAAACTCCAATTAGGATACTCGATGCTATTAATTGGGATAAACAAACTAAAGAGGAGTTTTTTAGACAGAAATGTCAAAAAAACCCACTCATCGATCGTGCATATTATCAACAGCGCGACCTTGGTTTTGTACCTAGCGAGTTACGCCAAGCATTTTCTACTTTGCACCGTAACATTATTAACCAATTGGGGCAGTTAAATCCGATTGCTCAATATATGGGAAAAATGTGCACCGAGTATAAAACGGTATTAAGTATGCTTGAGTATCGTGGAACGCCAGAGTTTCATGACTTATCAGTGGAGTTATTTGGACACCCTAAAGATTTATTCCATGCTGGTGAGCCCTCACTTTCTGAGCTAGCTAATATGCTAGATAAACCGCTGCAAAATTTACTTATAGCCGACATACTGCCTGACGACCCTAAAAATATTGATGCTGTTGATGCTGTGCGTATTTTGTCTGAGCAAGTAAATGCCAGTATGGCAGGCATAAACGTAGAGGTAATGCTTAGCGATGGTATTGTTAGTGATGCAGCCGCAGGTGCTAATAATATAAAGCTTAATCAAGATGTTAAGTTTTCTCAGCGTGAGCTTGATATTTTAGAAGTTCACGAAGGGTGGATACACGTAGGTACCACTCAAAATGGTTTAGCTCAGCCTTATTTAACATGTTTAAGTAAAGGCACACCTAGCTCTACTATTACCCAAGAAGGCTTAGCGGTACTTACCGAAATTATTACATTAAAATCGACTCCAAGGCGTTTATCTAAATTAGTGAATCGTATTCAAGCCGTTACAAAGGTAATTGACGGTGCTGAGTTTGTAGATATTTACCGTGATTACGTAGCGCAAGGTTTATCAAAAGATGACAGTTACACACTCGCGCAGCGTGTATTTAGAGGCAGTACGCCAACAGGTTTGCCTTTTACAAAAGATATTGCTTACATTAAAGGCTTTGTACTGGTTTATAACTTAATACGCGTAGCAATACAGCTTGGACGAATCGATAGACTTCCTTTATTACTGGTAGGTAAAATATCGATAGATGATTTTAGATTAATATCGCAGCTTCATGATTTAGGTGTAATTGAGAGCCCACAATTTGTGCCACCACACTTTAAAGACTTACGCGGTTTGGCAACTTGGTTGAGCTTTGGCCGCTTTATTGGCGATTTATCGTTTGAAAAGTTAGAAAACGATTATAAACCGTTATTTTTATAATTAATCAACATAACCTACCGACATAAAAAAAGCCCATAACGGGCTTTTTAAATAAAGTACTTTAGGTTTTGCTATCGAGCGTTGGTGCTTTCAAATATTTTGTCAGCTGAGGCTGCAACAAAACCAGTATAAAGCTCACCGTCTGCTTTAGGGTAACGAATAGCAAACTCATAAAAACAGCTAGGAATGCTCATATCAGCATTACTAAAGGTAACTGAGTATTCATCAGCAAGTGTTGACGATTGCTCTAGTAACACCTCTGGTGAGCCTTTAACTTCGCCGCCTGACGTATTAAGCGAAAATCCAGCGTCTTTTAGAGCTTGGTTAACATCATGAATGTTATTAAACTTAGCAAGCGTATTAATATTTACAGTAAAGTGGTTAGCACGGTAACCCCACGCCGACATCCACGCTGCATATTCGCTTTCAGCTAGCAGTTGTTTGTAAGTATCGGTGCTTACTTGCCAATGCGTGCCTGAGTACAAAAAGTTATCAGCAGTAACAGCACTTTCATCAATTTTATCAACCATGTCGGTTACGATGGCTTGTAACTCTGGCGAGCATTTTTCTACTAGTAGCTCAGAAATAAACACTTTTGGTTGATTCGGATCGCTATGCTCGTAGTGCTTTGCGTAGAGTTTTTTAGCTTCAAAGTGGTATTCACCACATTCTTTGTAACCAATTGCTAAAAAATGAGCGGCGAGTTTTTCAAGGCCCACTTTTTCAATATTAAACGTACGCAGCGCAATATGATCATTAATAATGTCATCTTTTTGCGTTGACCCTAAAAGGTCATGAATTTTGTCTGCCGATGGTGTTACGTTTAAGTAGTTTTTCCAAAGGCTCTCAAATAATGTGTTTACATCAGTATGCATGTTAAATCCTTAAATCTAAATTTTGGTTTTATTGCTTATTCAATTATCAAGCCAGGCGCTAGGGTTTGCGGTAAGCTCACTTTGTCTGACTCAACAGATGCTACAGGGTATGCGCAATAATCGGCTGCATAATAGGCACTTGCTCTGTGATTACCACTGGCGCCAATACCGCCAAATGGAGCTGCACTTGAGGCACCCGTAATAGGGCGGTTCCAGTTAACAATACCTGCACGGATGCGCTTTAAAAAGTGAGTGTAATCATCTTCACTGTCGCTAAGTAAACCTGCAGATAAACCAAAGCTTGTGTTATTGGCTTCAATGATTGCGCTGTCAAAGTCGTTGTAGCGATACACTTTAATTAGCGGTCCAAAATGTTCTTCATCTGGCATGTCGGTAATGTTTGTTACATCAATAATACCCGGGCTTACAAAACCGGTGCCTGATTTTAATTGCCTAAGTTCAACAAGGATTTGCGCGCCTTTTGACACTAATTCACTTTGGGCAGCGACCATACCCAGTGCTGCTTTTTCGCTTATCATTGCCCCCATAAAAGGCTGCTCTGTAGCAAAACTGTCGTCTACAACTATGTTTTTAGTCGCGCTTATTAGCTTTTCTAAAATAGCATCGCCATTGAGCGATTTTTCAATAAATAAGCGGCGTGCACACGTACAGCGCTGACCTGAGGTAATAAAGCCTGATTGAATAATATCGTGCACAGCAGCGCTTACATCACTCACGTCTTTTACAATAAGAGGATTATTACCGCCCATTTCAAGTGCTAAAATTTTGCCAGGGTGCCCTGCAAATTGCTTATGTAGTAAGTGACCTGTGTTTGAGCTACCGGTAAAAAACAATCCATCTATATCTTTATGAGAAGCAAGCGCTTTGCCTGTTTCAATTTCACCTTGGACAAGGTTAATAACACCCGCTGGTAAGCCCGCTTTTAACCAAAGTGAGAGGGTGAATTCTGCAACGTGCGGTGTTAGTTCTGATGGCTTAAATACTACGGTGTTGCCTGCTAAAATTGCAGGAACAATATGCCCGTTTGGTAAATGCCCCGGAAAGTTATACGGGCCAAAAATAGCCACAACGCCATGCGGTTTGTGTCTAATAAACGCTTTAGCACCGGGCATTGGGTTTTCGGTTGTACCGGTACGCTCATGGTACGCTTTTACAGATATAGCTACTTTGCCTGTCATTGCGCCCACTTCGGTACGGGTTTCCCATAATGGCTTACCTGTTTCGCGTGCAATTATGGTCGCAAATTCTTCACTGTGTTCTTTTAATTGAGCTGCGAAGTTTTCAAGAATGGCTATACGCTCTTCAAGCGGCTTATCTGCCCATTGTACCTGTGCTGCTCTGGCTGCTTTTATAGCTGAATCTACTTGCTGGGCGTTTGCGCCATTGCCTTGCCATACCACATTGCCATTACTTGGATTGATTGACTCAAATGCTGGACCAAGGCCCACATGCCACTGATTATTAATTAGGTGTGTATTCATAAATAATTTACAGGCGGAAAAATCGCGCTGCATCTCCTTGGCTTAAATTAAGCGCCTTAGCTACATCTTGGCTAATGACGAGGGTATGTTTTGCATGATTGTAATGTGCGTCTTTGGTAAATGTTGCTCTAAAGCCACTTACGCCTTGATTACATACAGCCAGCGTATCAGAGCTATTTTGTGATATGTGATCAAGCTCACCAATAGTAATAGGGCAAACTTGAGAGTCGCGAATGCTGCGAATATTACCAAGCTTTGCTTCAACCGTTGGGCCTGCGTCAAATAAGTCAACGTAGCCTCTGTGCTCAAAACCTTCTTTTTCTAATAATTTTAGCGCAGGTTTTGTTTTTTCATGCACATGCCCAATAACTGCTTGGGCTTTTTTGCTAAGCAAGTTCACATAAATAGGGTATTTAGGCATTAACTCGCTAATAAATACCTTATCGCCTAAGCCAACTAAGTGATCCGCTTCTGGAAATTCGATACTAAAAAAGTGCTCTTGCAGCCATTGCCAAAAAGGAGAATGACCGTCCTCGTCGCTAACACCGCGCATTTCTGCGATAACAGTATCGGCAAAACGCTCGCTATGCTGAGCCATAAACAAAAAGCGTGAACGCGATAAAAATCGACCCGTTAAACCTTTACGGCTATTTTCGCGCAAAAATAATGTGCATATTTCAGAGCAACCTGTGTAGTCGTTACACATGCTTAAAATATCAACGGTGTTATATACATTTAAAGTAGGCGAGTGGTGTACTGTTTTACCTAAATGATAATGATATAAAGGTACCGATAAACCCACCGCAGCTTCTATAGCGGTTGTGCCAATAACGTCACCTGTTTCACTGTCCTCTAAAACAAATAAATAGCTTTCATCAAGTGGCTGGTTAATGTTTTTGGCAAAGCTTTTTTCAGCACGTTCAATTTTTTCTTTAAGCTGTGCATCGTCCACAGGTAAAGAGGTAAACCCATGACCGGACTCAATCGCTATTTGTTTAAGCGCGTCAAAATCATTGGCAGTAATAGGACGTAATACTTGCATTTATTGCTTGCTCCAATAGCACGCCTGTAGGCGTGCTAATTTAAACTATATTAACCGTTTACTACATCGCTAACGGCTTTTTCAAAGCGCGCTAAGCCTTCTTTAATATCTTCAAACGGGATAACTAAAGACGGTGTAAAGCGAATTACATTCATGCCAGCTACAAGGTTCATTAAACCATTATTAGCACTGGCTACTAAAAAGTCGCGTGCACGTCCTTCAAATTTGTCATTTAGTACTGCGCCAATTAATAAGCCTTTACCACGTACTTCGCTAAATACGTTGTATTTTTCGTTAATTGCGTTTAATCCGTCACGGAATAATTGCTCGCGCTCTTTAACACCATTTAGTACGTCTGGTGTATTTACTGTATCAAATGCCGCTTCGGCTACAGCACAAGCAAGTGCGTTTCCGCCATAAGTAGAACCGTGAGTACCAATTTTTAAATGCTCAGCAATTGGCGTACGAGTGATCATAGCGCCAATTGGAAAACCACCACCCAATGCTTTTGCCGTTGTTAAAATGTCAGGAACAACACCTAAACCTTCATAAGCATATAAATCGCCTGTGCGGCCAACACCCGTTTGTACTTCATCAAAAATAAGTAACGCGTTATGTTTAGTACAAAGTTCACGTACTTTTTTAGCAAATTCATCTGTTGGTGAAATAATACCGCCTTCACCTTGTAATGGTTCCATCATAACAGCACATGTTTTATCGCTGATCAGCGCTTCAAATGCTGCTATATCGTTAAAATCACAATGTACTATGTCAGCAGGTTTAGGACCAAAGCCGTCAGAATATGCTGCTTGCCCGCCCACAGTTACTGTAAAGAATGTACGACCATGGAAACCTTTATTAAATGCAATAATTTGCGTTTTTTCAGCGCCATATACGTCCAATGCATAACGACGAGCTAACTTAAGGGCTGCTTCGTTTGCTTCTGCGCCTGAGTTTGCAAAGTAAACTTTATCAGCGAATGTTGCTTCAACCATTTTTTGAGCTAAACGAAGTGCTGGCTCATTAGTCATAACATTCGATAAATGCCAAATTTTTTCGCCTTGCTCTTTTAATGCTTTAACTAATGCAGGATGACAGTGACCCAAACAGTTAACGGCAATACCACCAGCAAAATCGATAAACTCGTTATCATTTTGATCCCAAACGCGTGAACCTTCACCACGAACTGGAATGATTGCTGATGGATTATAGTTTGGTACCATTACGTCGTTAAATAAGTCTCTTGTTACTTGCATTTTTACACCTAAATTTAATGGGCTTAGATAAAAGATTAGTTGCTAACTCAAAGAAGAATATAGCCTTTATTCTTCAGCAAACACGTTATTATTTCTTGTAGAGGCCATTATCGAAGGTTAGCTATTAAAATTGCAGTGCTATTTTGTGAAAAATGATTAAAATAAAAGACAAAATAACGAAGAAAATAACCATTATGATAACTCCACAAGATGAAAAGCTACTTTCTGTACTAAAAACAAACGCTAGAGCGAGTATTTCTGATCTTGCTCGCATGCTTGACTTATCTCGTTCAACGGTACAAAGCCGTATGCTCAAACTAGAAGAAACGGGTGTAATTAAAGGCTATAGCGTTGATTATGGTGACGACTACCTCAGTAAAATGGTATCAGCTCATGTGTCTATAAAAGTAAGGCAAAAATTAACAACTAAAACAAATATCGAGCTTAAGCAAATTGATGCAATTTCGCAGCTTTACGCGATAAGTGGTGAGTTTGATTTAATTGCTGTAGTACAGGCTCAAAATTTAGAGCAGCTTAGCCATTTACTAGACGATATAGGAAATCTGGATGGAGTAGAGCGCACAACATCTTCTGTAATTTTAGAAACTAAATTTAAGCGTTAATCGCCATTTAAGCCCTGAGTTGTTTAATACTGTTTATATATTAGAAATGACTATAAACATTAGTAAATAACGTGTAGTAAATAGTTTATAAATTCTTGATTTATTTATCTTGCGTGCTAAAATTAAAATTAGTTGGTAATTGCGTTTTTAGTAATTATATGACAAGGATTTATTTACTACTTACATGGATGTAGAGAGTCTCCCTCCCTCGTACTTATGTAAAAAATCGAACTATTTTATAAACAATGCAATACTAATTATTGTGTTAAGGGTAATTATGAAAACGGTTTTTACAGTGATATTATCAATCATACTTATAGGCTATTATTTAACTGCCAAAGCTAGTCATTTTTCGTCAAAGAATACAGAAGTTAATACGTATAGTGATATCTATTTTAAACTCGAAACATCCTCAGTAAATATCAATGAAATAATTGCTGGCGCTACAGATTTTGCTTTAACTATGTGCGCAGATAAAGCCTATCAGGAAGCTTTAGGTAATACTGTTGTTAGCTGCAATTCTCAATTTGAAGAATCTAAAAATGTTTGCTCAAAGCATATTATGAAGAATGCTAAGCAGCACTATACAGACAAAGCTACAGTAACACTGCTAACAGAACGGTTTATTAAGTGTGTAAGCGCTGCATAGCTAGGAAATTAGAGCTGTTACCTAATAATTACAGCAAATAATGCAATTTTAATCTGTTTGGCTACACTCATTTTAATTTGTACAATATTTAGTAATGGATTATGCCTGCATATTTTTTTACCCTCTTATTGGGTTTAACTGAGCCTCTTCAGTTTGGAACAAACTTACCCACCAGTGCACCTGATAATGCAGTCAACCAAGTTGAGTGTATTTTATTTGAAATGGGAGCCCCTTTTCAGCTACAAACCTTGCCATGGTTACGTGCACGTCGAGAAGTAAAGTTAGACCGCTTAGACGGTTATTTCACAACTCATTTAATGCCTGAAATGAAGGCCTATGGGCGCATATCATCCCCCATATTTTTAGAAAGCTGGTACTGGTTTACTCATCCAGAGAGCATTAATAAACCAAAAAATAAAATGCGTTATGGTGCAGTAAGAGGGAGTTTCCAGGCTAATTGGTTTAAAACTCAGAATATTATTACTGAGGTAGAAGTAAATTCATTAGAAGAAATAGTAAATGTTATGCACCATAAGCGGATTGATAGAATTCTACTTGATTTAGACGATTTTGAATTAGCAGCCTCAAAGCTAGGCATTAATGAAGATGAGTATCAAAGAGAATTTTTTAGGTATGTACCTTTGGGATTATTTGCTTCGCATTCACTTATTAAACGCTTCCCTAAATTTATGCAGCAGTTTGATGAAAATATAAATACTTGCGCGCAGGCTCCATTTTCACTATCAAAAAGTGAAGAAAAGCAAATACTTGATAGGTTGTCCAGTAGTGCTAAAACCTTACTAAACTTACCTAGTTTAGTAGAACAAGTTCAAATAAGTAATGAGTCTCCCTTAAGTGAATCTGAAATTAAAAGACTAGACCAGCTATGGATAAAAGAAAGTAAACAAGTAAAGCACCCTGATGGATTAGCTATGCTTAATTTACCGTTATCTAAAGTATTTAAAAAATGGCAATCTCAATTCAAAGGTGTTGTTACTGAGCTAATATTGACTGATAACCAAGGAAAAAACATCGCTATTAGTAAGCTAACCAGTGACTACTGGCAAGGAGATGAAAATAAGTTTACTAAAATATTTAAACAGTCAAAAGATTTTAACTTTGATAGCGTCACATATGATGCATCAACACATCATTTTCAAGTTCAGCTAAGTTTTCCTGTTTTAGATGATAATAATAGTCATATTGGAGTGTTAATTTTAGGTGTTGATGTAGAAAAAGCACTTCATTCGTCAAACGCAAAGAGTAATTAACTCATTACCTTTCACATAAGTTAGCTAAGCTTTAATGCTTCAGCTTAGCTAACTATATGCTATGGAAGTGTTTTTTCTGAAATAGGTTTTTTTCTTATAACTTCTTTTTTGGCTTTATCAAGCTTTATAAAATAAGCATTACCGCCTATGCCTTTAAACTCTTCATCTGTAAATACAATCGTATTGTCATCAAAAAAGGTGACTGCTTCTTTTTGAGTAACAATCCCTAAGTCTATTTTTGATACATCACCAGAGAAAAACTTATCACCTTCAAAGTTTTCAAATAACCAAAGACTTGTTGAATCAAGTAAGACTAATTTTTTACGATCGGGGCTGAGCGCCGCAGAGGTTATCCAGCATAGTTTTTCAAGCGTGGTACACGTTTTAAAAGAGTCAATTAGCTCAGCATCAAAATTTGCTGCATGATCGCCCACTTTATACACTTTAGTAATACCATCGAAAGGTTCTGTGCGGTTTTTAGTAAATAAATATAAATGACGACCTAGTGCTACAAATGCTTCTAAATCAAAATTGCGGTCATTGGGTTTTATTGGACTGCCATCCATTTCAGGGTAGGTAAACTTAATTATTTCGGCTTGGGTTGTGTTTGTTTTTATATCTATAGGGTTTTCTATTTTATAAATAGTGAGCCATCTACGATCATTTTTGTTATTACCAAAATCCCCTAAAAAAAAGTGCCCAAATTTGTTTTGGGTCATGTCTTCCCAATCAATGTTTTTAGCGTTTTCAACCAAAATTTCTTTGGCGATAGAACCATCTTTGTTAAGGCGGTAAAGCTTGGGTTCGTTGCCTCCGTCGTTAATAGCCCATAGACGTTTTTGTTTATCAAATTCAATACCTGAGATTTCTTTTAATTTAGGATCAACTGAGATTTCTTTTTTACTATAAAGGGTATAGATTGAAGAACTAACAAGTGTGGCTATTATTAAAAAGATGATGGCTATAGTTATTAAAATGCTTTTTTTCAACATGAAAATTATGATATTTCAGAGTATTAAGATGCTGTGTATTATCGCTGATGAAAGTACAGAACAAAAGAATTTTATAAATTTAGGCAATACTTTTGGATTATTTAACTTTAAATTCGATTAAATAAATAATATGTGATGTACGCTTAGTTGGTTCAAATATTGCTCTGTACTACTGAGCTTTTTAAAAAAGATTGTTTATATACTAACCGCACTTTTTAAGTGCAGAAAAAATGAATTGTTGCACTGTAATAATGCGTAAATAAAGTTTTGGTTAACTTACAACGTGTTTAATGATTTTGAATGGAATCCACATCGCCTTTTTGTTTAGTTGTATGGCCTGTGGCAAAGATTAAGTACCCTTTTTGGTTTAGTTGGAGCCTGCTATGTTGAATAAACGTTTTTTTAAAACAAAAGATGAAGCTGAAGTAACCTTTGAATTTTCTCACCCAGAGGCAGAAGAAGTTTGCTTACTAGGCGAATTTAATGATTGGCAACCTGTGCCAATGAAGCTTAATAAAAAACAAGGTGTGTTTAAATTTAAGCAACGCTTACCTATCGATCAACAATTTCACTTTCGTTATTTAATAAATGGAGACATTTGGGATAACGACCACCAAGCTGATGGTTATATTGGCAATACATTTGGTACAGAAAACAGCATAGTAAATACTCAACGCATTAATTAAGGCGATTCAATGGATGCTCTTTCGCAGTTGTTTTACCTGCATGGTATTGGCTTTGAATTCACTAAGTATACAGGTGAACAGGTGTTTTTTAGCGAAGACACGCGTAAACGTGCTTTGCAATGTTGCGGTGTTGATACAAATAACGAAGCCGAAATAACTCAACTAACTTATGATTTAGATGCATCTCTTTGGCTGGATTTAGTACCCAGTGTGAGTTTGGTTGACCAAAAAAAATGCGCTTTAAAGCTTCGTATAGACGAACGTCAGCAGTATTTAGCCGCCAACATTAATGTCCCTTCTCTTGGGATTAATATAGCGGTTGAGAACCTTTATAATTTGGCTGTCACTGGTGAATATTACTTGCATGGCGTTCGCTATATTGAGCTGGCACTACCCATTGGTAATATGCCAATTGGCTATCATGACGCTAATGTTCAGGTAGGTGAGCAACACGCTATTACACAAATTTGGTGCGTGCCTGAGCAAGTCTATCAAGTTGAAGACACAAAGCGCACTGGATTATCTATTCAGCTTTACACATTAAAAAATAAAGCGCATTTAGGTATTGGCGATTTTGACGATTTACTAACGCTTACAAAATTATGTAGCTCGCAAAATATGGATTACATATTACTTAATCCACTGCATTTGTTATTTGCTGATATGCCAGAGCGTGCAAGCCCTTATAGCCCTAGTAGTCGGGCTTTATTAAACCCTCTTTATATTTCTATAGTATTAAGCGAAGACGCACAAAATAACGCAGTTCTACATGACCTTATGCAACGAGACGATGTAATTACACTTATAAAAAGTAATGATCAATTTATAGATTATGAAAATGTAAGCCATATAAAGTATGCGTTATTTGAAGCGCTTTATAATCAGTTTGAATTAACGGCAAGTGATGAGCGTCACCAAGCGTTTACTGATTTTTGTAATACTCATTCAACTACGTTAAATACCCTCGAATCAGATAACTTAACATTTGCTTATTACCTGCAGTGGCAAGCGCATACGCAATTGGCACTGTGTCAACAAAGTTGTGCAGAGCGAGGTATGGCTATTGGCTTAATCAATGATTTAGCTGTTGGTTGTGCGGGTGATGGGGCCGAGTTTAAAAATCAAAAGCCACTGTTTAGCCAAGGTGCAAGTGTAGGTGCTCCACCCGATCCATGGGCCGAAGCTGGCCAAAACTGGGGGCTTCCAGCACTAAATCCTCAAAGTCTTAGTAATAATCACTACCAATTCTATCGCTCGCTCATTCGCGCAAACATGCAAAATGTAGGTGGACTTAGAATTGACCACGTAATGGCTATTAGGCGCCTATGGTGGTGCTTTGAAAGCAATAGTGAACAAGATGGCTGTTATGTTTACTACCCGTTTGAGCACTTACTCGCCATCTTAAAAATTGAATCACATATTAATCAGAGTATTGTTATTGGAGAAGATTTAGGCGTTGTGCCGCCAGAGGTAAGGCAGGCTTTGGCATCTAGCGGTATTTTTTCTAACAGCTTATTTTATTTTGAAAAACAACACAGTGGTGAGTTTTTATCGACTGATGAGCTAGCAACACAGTGTTTGTTAATGATAGCCAATCATGATGTCCCTCCATTTACAGGTTGGTGGCAGCATGCTGATTTAAATATTAAGCAACAATACAAGCTTATTACTTGCAATGAATACGAGCAATTAAAGCAACAACGAATAGAAGAGCAACATAGGATACTACGATTTATTAATCGCCATACCAATACAACCGAGCTTTTATTACATAGTAATTCAGTCGAAGTATATAACGCACTAGCATTATGTTTGGCGGGTTCTCAATCGCGTTTATTTGCAATTCAAATAGATGATTTAGATGAGCAGAAATATCCGGTTAATATCCCCGGGACAGATAAAGAATATCCTAATTGGCGACGTGTATTAACGCATACCAGTGAAGAAATATTTACTAAAAATGGCTCACTTTTAGCTGCTATCGATTCAATAAGGAAAAGTTAAATGAGCAGTACAATTAATAAAAAATCGTCAGCACAGGACAGCTCAGTACATGAAAATAGCTATGATGCACAAGTACATGCATTAAATACAGGACGATTTAAAGACCCATTTAGCTTTTTAGGGGCACATAAAACAGATGCCGAAGTTGAAATTCGTTTTTACTTACCTTGTGCAATAAGTGTGAGTGTTACATTAAATAATAAAAGTATTAAGGCGCAGCGCTACCAACAAAGTGACTTATTTATAGTCAAAGTTGATGCGCTGCCCACTGCGCCTTATCAATGCATTGCTCAGTACACAAATAGCAGCACTACCTTTTATGATGAATACAGCTTTGAAAGCACACTTGATGCAGAGGCAATGTATTTATTTAACGAAGGCAGCCTTGAACATGCGTACTCTCATTTTGGTGCACATTTTAGCACTCAACAAAATGTAGAGGGTGTGCGCTTTTGTGTATGGGCGCCTAATGCTGCAAGTGTCTCTATTATTGGTGAGTTTAATTTTTGGCAAGCTAATCGCCACTTTATGCGTTTTCATCCTGCAAGTGGTGTATGGGAGCTATTCGTACCAGGCCTTAAAGCCGACATGTGCTACAAATTTGCAATTACCGCTCAAAGTGGAGAAGTACTCGAAAAAGCCGACCCCTATGCATTTAAAATGCAACAAGCCCCGGGTACTGCAAGTGTACTGCAGTATAAACCAGAACCTATAACGCTCGGCGCTCAGGCACTTAAAAACAGACAAAAGCGTAATCATATTGATGCGCCAATTAGTATTTATGAAGTGCATTTAGGCTCATGGCAACGCGCTGAAAACAACCGCTATTTAAGTTACACAGAGCTTGCTGACAAACTGGTTAGCTACGCCCTTGAAATGAATTTTACCCACCTTCAACTTATGCCAATAAGTGAATACCCGTTTGATGGTTCGTGGGGGTATCAGCCTGTTGGTTTATTTGCACCTACCAGCCGTTTTGGCGATTACAACAGCTTTAAATACTTTGTAGAGCAATGCCACAAAGCTAATTTAGGTATTTTACTTGATTGGGTGCCTGGGCATTTTCCCAGCGATCCGCATGGCTTACATCGATTCGATGGCACTCATTTATATGAGCATGCCGATAAGCGCCAAGGTTTTCATCCTGATTGGAATACCTACATTTATAACTACGACCGCCCTGAAGTTAAAAGCTTTTTGATTTCAAATGCTATGTATTGGTTACATCAATTTGGTTTAGATGGTCTGCGTGTAGATGCCGTAGCTTCTATGTTGTATTTAGATTACAGCCGAAAAGAAGGCGAGTGGATTGCTAATTGTTATGGCGGGCGCGAAAACTTAGGTGCGATTGAGTGCCTAAAGCAAGTCAATATGCGCAGCTATAAAAACAACCCAGGCATTATGATGGTGGCTGAGGAGTCAACAGCGTGGCCGGGCGTCACCCAAAGTGTTGAGCACAACGGCTTAGGCTTTGGCTATAAGTGGAATATGGGTTGGATGAACGATAGTTTGCATTACATGCAGCACGACCCTTTATACCGTCAGCATCATCATCACGAAATGACTTTTTCGATGGTATACGCTTTTAGTGAAAACTATATATTGCCATTAAGCCACGATGAAGTAGTACACGGTAAAGGATCGTTAATTGAAAAAATGCCAGGCGATGATTGGCAGAAATTTGCAAATTTACGCGCTTACTACGCATTTATGTGGGCACACCCGGGTAAAAAACTCTTGTTTATGGGCGGTGAAATTGCACAGCGAAAAGAGTGGGGACACGATCATTCTATCGATTGGCATTTACTTGAGCACCAAAGCCATAACGGTATAAAGCACACCGTAAAAGCGCTCAATACCGTTTATAAAAACCAACCCGCGTTGTATGAGTTAGATTCGAGCGCGGCTGGTTTTACCTGGATAGATAACAATAATAATCAGCAGAGCATTTTAAGCTTTGTTCGCTATGCTAAAAACGCAAAAGACTTTGTGGTTGTTATTGCTAATTTTACCCCCGCGTCATATGAAAACTACGTTATTGGCGTACCGAGTAAAGGACGTTATAAAGTTGTTTTAAATACAGACGATACTCAGTTTTTTGGCTCTGGCGTTGAAGTAACTAAAGATTCATCGCAGATAGTTCAGGCAATAAATGAATCAAATCATGGCTTTAAACACAGTATTTCAATTGCCATTGGTGGCTTAACAACTATTTACTTACAAAAGGTTGATGATGAGTAACCAATTTGATGTAGCCCCCGGTAATGTAGAACCGCTAGGTTCTAGTGTTATTAATAATGGGGTTAACTTCGCGCTTTATGCGCCAGGTGCAAGCCAAGCCTATGTGTGTTTGTTTGATAAAAGTGGCCATTCAGAAATTCTAAAAATGGCGATGAATATTAACGAAGGGGGTATTTGGAGTATTCATATTTCGCCATTAAGCGCCGGCGCACTTTATGGCTTTAGAGTTGAGGGTGAATATAACCCTAAAAATGGTCAACTATTTAACGAAAATAAACTACTGATAGACCCATACGCAAAAGACTTGTTTGGTGAGTTTACATGGAGCGAACGCCATTATGGGCAAATGCCAATTGGCACTAAAAGCACCGTAAATAATGCGATTGATATACCTAAGTCAAAAGTAGCGGCTCCTACGTTGTATACGCATAAAAAGCCAAACCACCGTTGGTCAAACACGGTTATTTACGAGTGCCATGTTAAAGGCACAACGTGTCGTCATCCTAAAATACCTAAATCTCTACAAGGAAAGTTTTTAGGGTTAAGCCACCCAAGCTTTATTGAGCATTTACAAAGCTTTGGCATTACAGCAGTTGAGCTTTTACCTGTTCATTCTTTTATTAGTGAGCAATTTTTAACAGGAAAAGGGCTGCAAAACTATTGGGGTTATAACACGCTTAACTTTTTTACCCCCCATAAAGACTATTTAGTAAACGACGATATAAACGAGTTTAAGCAAATGGTGCGCGAGCTTCATGCTGCCGACATAGAAGTTATTTTAGATGTTGTTTATAACCATACAGCAGAGGCGGGGGCCGATGGCCCTATATTATCGCTAAGAGGCTTTGATAACTTAGCGTATTACCGCACAGTAGAGGGTCAGCCTAATGTATATATAAACGATACCGGCTGTGGAAATACCATAAATATTGATCACCCTAAAACGCTGCAACTTGTACTTGATAGCCTTCGTTATTGGGTTGAGGTAATGGGAGTTGATGGATTTAGGTTTGATTTAGCGACCATTTTAGGGCGCTCAAAAGCAGGCTTTAGCTCTGCACATACTTTTTTACAAGCAGTAGCCCAAGACCCTGTGCTTAATAAGGTTAAGCTAATAAGTGAACCTTGGGATATAGGTCCTGGTGGCTATCAGCTTGGGGCATTTCCGCCGCCATGGCGAGAATGGAACGATCAATACCGCGATGTAATTAGACGTTTTTGGCAAAGTGAAACGGGCATAATTGCCAACGTTGCAAAACGTTTGCATGGATCGTTTGATATTTTTGAGCATAGCCAACGTGGACCACTTAATAGCATTAACTTTATAACGAGTCATGATGGTTTCACGCTTGCCGATTTAGTGAGTTATGAAGAAAAGCATAACGAAGCTAATGGTGAGCAAAACAGAGATGGGCACAGTGCAAATCATTCGTTTAACTGTGGAGTAGAAGGCTTTACCAGTGACTCAAAAATAAACGCACTGCGTTTGCAACAACAAAAGAACTTTTTACTTACTTTAATACTCTCAAAAGGTGTACCCATGATTGCCGCTGGCAGCGAAATGGCGCACTCTCAAGGGGGTAATAACAATGCTTATTGCCAAAATAATCGCACTAGCTGGCTTGCCTGGAAAGATTCTCAACTTAATCATTCGCTAACACGATTTATTGATGATGCTTTAAAAATTAGACGCGCGCACAGTGCGTTCAAACACAGTGTATTTTTAGATGATATAGACGAGCGTTTTACCGTTAAGTGGTTTACTGAACAAGGTAAAACCATGACCGACGCTCATTGGCACGAAGATACCAGACAGTTTTTAATGTATAGCTTACTTGATAAGCAAAATAATCATGCATTACTGATGGTATTTAATGCCAGTAAAAAAACAGTTTTTTGCCAAATGCCGCCTTCGCCTATTAATGCGCCGTGGCAAATGGTTTTATCAAGTGTAAATAATGCATCTGTGAGTAGTAATGAAGATGCGATGGTTGAAATTTCAGCACAAAGTAGTTGGGTTTTTAGTGCTAATTTAGAGGATGTAAGTCATGGCTAAACAAAGTGAACAAGTGTGTGTAGTAAAGGGCTGGCAAGAAGGTCCTGTTATAGATGAAAGTACGCTTAAAGATGACTTAACACGGCATTTTTATTATACCCTAGGTCGCGATAAGGTCGGCGAATCAAGACTGTATTTATACCATGCTTTAGCGCTGACTATTCGCGACAGACTTGTTGCCCGCTGCAGAGAAACGAATCAACAAATTAAGCAAGAGAAACGCCGCAAAACGGCTTACCTTTCTCTTGAGTTTTTAATGGGACGTGCGCTGGGTAATGCAATACTAAACCTAGATTTAGACGACCAAGTTGCTGCTGCATTACAAGAATACTGCACAACAGTAGAAACGCTTGAAGATGCCGAACACGACGCAGGTTTAGGTAACGGTGGTTTGGGCCGCCTAGCTGCTTGTTTTTTAGATAGCTGTGCAAGTCTAGCGTTACCGGTAATTGGTTATGGCCTTCGTTACGAATACGGCATGTTTAACCAATCAATTAAAGATGGTAACCAAATTGAGCAACCAGATAACTGGCTGCGCGAAGGGCACCCATGGGAGCTAAGCGCGCCAGAGCATGCAAAACGTGTGAAATTTGGCGGCTACGTGCAAAGTTACACAGATAAATTCGGCCGAGAGCATCGTCAATGGATGAGTTCACAAGATGTATTAGCTGTACCTTACGATGTACCTGTCCCAGGTTATAAAAACAATATTGTAAATACGCTACGCTTATGGAAATCAGAAGCGACAGATGAATTTAATTTGACCGAATTTAATGCAGGCAGTTACTCAGAAGCCGTCGCACAAAAAAACCTAGCTGAACAAATTACCATGGTGCTGTATCCAAACGACAGCAGCGAAAATGGTAAAGAGCTTAGATTGCGCCAACAATACTTTTTATCATCTGCGAGTATTCAAGACGTAGTTGATCAGTGGGTTTCCCAACATGGCGAGAACTTTAGCGACTTTGCTGATTTTCATGTTTTTCAGTTAAACGATACGCACCCAAGTATTGCTGTTGCAGAGCTGATACGTATTTTAATTGATGATTACGAACTTGATTGGAACGATGCTTGGCAAATCACGACTAAAACAATGGCCTACACAAACCATACGCTACTTCCTGAAGCGCTTGAAAAGTGGTCTGTTTCGTTGTTTTCAAAATTATTACCACGCATTTTAGAAATAGTTTACGAGATAAACGCACGCTTTTTAGCACAAGTTGCACAGCAATGGCCGGGTGATGTTAATAAACAGCGTGCATTGTCGTTGATTGAAGAGGGCGATGAGCCGCAAATTCGTATGGCTTACTTAGCCATTGTAGGGAGTTACTCTGTAAATGGCGTAGCAGCACTGCATACCGAACTGTTAAAAGCGGGTTTATTTAAAGAGTTTTACGCACTGTGGCCAGATAAGTTTAATAACAAAACAAATGGTGTTACCCCAAGACGTTGGCTTGCACATTGTAATCCCGTTTTAAGTAAATTAATCAGCGAAAAAATTGGTCATGACTGGGTTAAAAACTTTTCAACAATTGGCGACCTACGTCGTTTTTACGACGACAAAGCATTTCATGGGCAATGGCAAAATGCTAAACGCGAAAACAAACAGCGTTTAGTTGATTTAGTTAAGGCGCGCTGCGATGTTGATTTTGACGTATCGATGATGTTTGACGTACAAGTAAAACGTATTCACGAATACAAACGTCAGCTATTAAACATACTTCATGTGATTCATTTATATGACCGTATTCGCCGTGGTGATACCCAAGGGCTTGTTCCTCGCTGTGTTTTATTAGGTGGTAAAGCAGCACCGGGTTATTACATGGCTAAAAAAATTATTAAGCTTATTAATAACGTGGCAGAGGTTATAAATAAAGATCCGTTAGCAGCCCCGTATTTACGCGTCGCCTTTTTACCTAATTACAACGTAACCGCTATGGAAGTTATTTGTCCTGCAACCGATTTGTCAGAGCAAGTATCTACCGCAGGCAAAGAAGCGTCTGGTACTGGCAACATGAAGTTTATGATGAATGGTGCATTGACGATAGGCACGCTGGATGGTGCAAACATTGAAATTAGAGACGCCGTTGGTGCAGACAACTTCTTTTTGTTTGGGGCACAAGCTCATCAAATTGATGATATTAAATCGCGTTACAATCCTGAGCATTTAATCGCGCAAAATAGCGATTTAAATAATGTAATGCAACTACTCGAAAGCGGCCATTTTAACTTGTTTGAACCATGCTTATTTGACGATATTACAAATGCAATTAAGAGCCCACACGATCCATGGCTTGTTGCGCACGATTTTGAAAGTTATGTAGCAGCTCAAAAAGAAGTTGATAAAGCTTACGCAGATCAAACCTACTGGACACAAATGAGTATTTTAAATACGGCAGCCAGTGGTATGTTTTCAAGTGACAGAACCATAAGCCAATACAGTGAAGATATTTGGCATTTAGAACCCCTCAATATTAGTGAAACAGACTTAACGACAACTAAAAGCCATGCCACTAACAGCCTAGACTAAATGGAGAGAGTATTATGCCTAATTATGCAAATCGCTACATAAGTAGCCTAACCAGAGAAACTTACGCGTTAATACTGGCAGGTGGTCGCGGTTCTCGCCTGCATGAGTTAACCGATTGGCGAGCAAAGCCAGCAGTTTACTTTGGTGGTAAGCATCGAATTATCGATTTTCCACTATCAAACTGCATTAACTCGGGTGTGAGACGTGTTGGTATTGCTACACAATATAAATCACATTCATTAATTCGCCATGTAAACCGCGCGTGGGGCCACTTTAAAAAAGAGTTGGGTGAGTCGGTTGAAATACTACCTGCATCTCAGCGCCAAGGTGATGATTGGTACTGTGGAACCGCAGATGCTGTTTTTCAAAACATAGATATTATTCGTCACGAACTCCCTAAATATGTGATGATTTTGTCTGGAGATCATGTGTATCGCATGGACTATGGCGCTTTATTGGCTGAACATGTGCAAAAGGGCGCAGATATGACAGTGTGTTGTATTGAAGTGCCCGTAGAGGAAGCCGCAGATACGTTTGGTGTAATGACCGTTGATGAAGAAAACAGAGTGTGTCGTTTTGATGAAAAACCAGCAATGCCTAGCTCTGTACCCGGCAAGCCAGGTACATGTTTAGCATCAATGGGGAATTACATTTTTAATACTGAATTTTTGTTTGAGCAACTTAAAAAAGATTCTGAAAACGAAGGCTCTGGCCGAGATTTTGGTCACGATATTATTCCAGCAATTATAGAAGAGCATAATGTATTTGCTTTCCCATTTAGAGATCCAAACCAAGAAGGGCAGCCTTATTGGCGCGATGTAGGTACACTAGATTCGTTCTGGGAGGCTAATATGGAATTAGTAATGCCAGAACCACAACTCGATTTATACGACCCAACGTGGCCAATATGGACATATCAAGAGCAGCTACCACCTGCTAAGTTTATTTTTGATGACGAAGATAGACGCGGTATGGCCTTGGACTCAACCGTGTCGGGTGGGTGTATTATTTCGGGCTCTGCGGTTAGAAAGTCACTCTTGTTTTCTAATGTCCACGTTCGCTCATTTTGTACCATTGAGCAGTCGGTAATTTTACCCGGTGCGGTTATAAATCGAGGTTGTAAAATTAAGCGTGCGATTATAGATAGGAGCTGTGAAATACCGGCAGGTCTCGAAATCGGTTTTGACAAAAAAACAGATGAAGAAAACGGCTTTAGAGTATCTAAGAAAGGCATCGTTCTTGTTACTCGTGATATGCTCACTGAGCTTGCAAAAAAGTTAGAGCGCCAAGCGCGTGAGAATAAAAAGCTAGCGTAAAACACGTTAAATATTAAGCACGACAACAAAGCTTGCTCATTTATGAGCAAGCCCACACAGGTTAAAGGAAGTAGTAAATTAATGCATGTATTAATGGTTGCAGCAGAAAATGACGCGTTACCAGGCGCAAAAGTAGGCGGTGTGGCAGATGTAGTACGCGATGCCCCAAGGGCGCTCGCAAAGCAAGGTATAACGGTTGACGTTGTTATTCCTGACTACGGGTTTGAGCCTCTTGAGCGTATTTATATAGGTGAAGTAACCGTTGCATTTAATGCTCAACCCCATGTATTAACAGTTTTTCAAGTACAACAAGCCCAAAATAACGTAAGCCAAATTGTTATTAGCCACCCGCTATTTAGTGAATCAGGCAGTGTATATTGTAATGATGCACCGGGGAGGCCTTTTGCAACTGATGCGACTAAATTTGCTTTATTTAATGCAGCTGTCTGCGAAGCATTATTACAAGGTATATTAAAGCGCCCTACAGCGCTACATTTACATGATTGGCACAGCGCCTGCGTTGCAGTTTTACTTAAGTTTGAGCCACGTTATAGCTCACTTAATACCTTACCCATTGCCTACACAGTGCATAATATTGCACTGCAAGGTATAAGACCTTTTAAACACGACGACTCAAGCTTAGAGGCATGGTTTCCGTCACTTAGTTATAATGGCCAGCAACTATGCGACCCGCGTTACCCTCATTGCTTTAATCCTATGCGCAGTGCAATAAATCTTTGCGATAAAATACATGTTGTATCACCAACCTACAGCCAAGAGGTTCTTGAACCTAGTAATTACGAGCATGGTTTTTTTGGTGGCGAAGGGCTTGAGCAAGATCTGCAAAATGCAGCAAGCCAAGGTAAGCTTGTCGGTATTTTAAATGGCTGCGAATATCCAAGCAATGCACTTGAAGGAGCAACTCTCGCTGATTTTTATAGCCAAGCAGAGAACACTTTATTTACTTGGATGGCATATAGCGAGCAGTTACAAAGCGGCTACTATATTGCCCACCAACGACTACAGCAATTTAAAGCAACGGTTAATAATGGCCCATTAATCACAAGCGTTGGCCGACTTACAGAGCAAAAAGTGTTGTTATTGTGCCAGCAGGTTAATGAGGCTTTAGCTATTGATAAAGTGTGCCAAGTCATTAATGAATATAACGGCAGACTTATTATTCTAGGCTCGGGTGATAAAGAGCTCGAAAGCATATTTACCAAAGCAATGGCGCGTAATTCTAATCTTTTATTTTTGAAGGGCTATGGTCAAGGTGTTGGCGATTTAATGTATCAACTAGGTGACTTATTTTTAATGCCAAGTTCGTTTGAACCTTGTGGTATTAGCCAAATGTTAGCAATGCGTGCGGGGCAACCGTGTTTAGTTCACAGTGTTGGCGGATTAAAAGATACAGTTAAACACCACGAAAATGGTTTTAGCTTTAATGGAGATACGTTAGCAACGCAAACGAGTAATTTAATTAGCTGTTTAGACGAAACTCTCTTAATTAAAAAGCAAAATCCTAAAAAGTGGCATAAAATTAAGCACAGCGCAGAGCAAATGCGTTTTTCGTGGCCACAAGTGGCAACTGATTATATAACAACCTTATACCGGTAAATCGTTGCTGTACTTTAAAGTTTAGTGACAAATGTACCTGCTTAGGGTTTAATTACTTAGTATTATATAAAAACTAAGAAGTAGGTAATGTGTCTGTATTTGTTGCAAGGCAAGCAATATTCAATCGAAGTAAAAAAGTAGTAGCCTATGAGCTACTTTTTCGTGATAGTCCTAAAAATTATTTTCCAGACATTGCCGAAGGCCAAGCAACAGCAAGGCTTATTATGGAAAATCAATTAAATTTAGGTACACGCCATATTACATCAGGCAAAAAAGCGCTTATTAATATAGGACCAGAATCATTAAAACTCGATTTATGTGCTTTCCTACCATGCCAAGACGTTGTGATTGAGTTACTCGAAACCATAGAACCCACCGACGATAACTATGAACTGTGCCGAGGTTTATTTCATAGTAACTACAAACTCGCACTCGATGACTTTGTATATAAACCACAGTGGGATCGTTTTTTAAAGCTTGTGAAGCTCATTAAATTTGATATTGCAATTACACCTCTTAGCGAAATACAGCCCATAATTAATAAGTTACAAACGCATAAACAAATAAAAATACTAGCCGAAAAAATAGAAACGCAAGAAGACTATAAGCTCGCCTTTGATTTGGGGTTTGATTATTTTCAAGGCTATTTTTTTGCAAAACCTACCATGATCAAACAAAATGACATTGATTATAATTATGGTTTAGTCGTCGCTATTTACGCCGAAATAATGAAAAACAGTCCAGATATAAAAGCTATATCTGGACTGTTTGAGCTTGATGCTGCACTTGCGTATAAATTACTGCGTTTAATTAACAGCGGTGTTTTTCCTATACAAAGCCAAATATCGTCATTAAAGCAAGCGCTTGTGTATTTAGGCCATGAACGCCTTAAAAAGTTTGTGAGCCTTATTGTTACTGCTCATACAGCGGGTAAAAAGCCTGCAGAGCTAATGCAAGTGTGTGTTGTACGTGCTCGTTTTTGTGAGTTGTTAGCAAAAAAGGTTAATAAAAGCCAGTCAGGCGAAGCATTTTTAACTGGGTTATTTTCACTGCTAGATGCAATCCTTGATCAACCAATGAGCTTGCTTGTTGAAAAGCTACCTTTCCCTGATGAAATAAAAACGGCATTATTAGGGGATAAAAACACACTTTATTATATTTTAAACGTTGTTAAAGCATACGAAACAGGAAGCTGGTGGGCACTTGAACAAGCTGTACTTTTGCTAAATATAGACAGTGCTATACTTCCTCCACTTTACCAGCAGTCAGTCGATTGGGCTGACAGTTATAAGAATAATATTTAACGGATAATAGCTTTAATGCGCAATTATAATATGGACTTTATTCGCGGCGTTGCCGTGCTTGGCCTAGTTTACATGAATGCTTACGCCTTCGGCCTTTTTGAATACGGGTATACCTCTTTAACTAATCCTCCTGTAAGCGACTCAATTATTCACACCTTTAGCAGTTTGTTTGTAGACGGGCGTTTTAGAACACTGTTTAGTTTGCTTTTTGGCGCCGGACTTTATATTCAGTGGCAACGTTACAAGTCTGAAGTGCAGTTAAAAAGCAGGCTCTATTGGTTAATCCTCTTTGGTTTAGCGCATGGTTTTTTACTTTGGGCAGGTGATATTTTATTTGTTTACGGTGTATCTGGCTGGTTTGTTATTAAATATTTAGAGCGTGATAGCACTGTTCTTTTAAAAAGAGGACTTGAGTTTATTTTGTTATCGGGTGTAGCTACAGTGCTTATTGTATCTAACGTACCCGATGAAGTGATTTACCGCGATTCAGCACAGTTTATAGATTTATATAACCCACACTATATTGATTACTTTATTAGTAACCTCGCCATGAACACATTGATGCTTGTTATGGTGCCAATAATGACAATGTGGATGTGCGTGGGCCTTATGCTTATTGGCATTTATTTATATAAACAAGACGTTTTTAGTAAAGGCTTAACGACTCAGCAATTAATAGTTTTCGGTGCAATGACCCTTGTTTTTTGTGGAATCAGGCTTTATGCATCACAGCTTAATGGCAGCTTAGGATATGGGGTGCAAGAATTTGTAAATATGTTTGCGGCCCTAGGTATGGCTACGCTGTATATTCATTTAATTGTTAAATTTTGCAATAACAGAGCACACGTCGGCATGCTTATTCAACAAGCAGGGCGCTTAGCATTTACTTTATATATTAGCCAAACACTCATACAACTGTTGTTATATAAAGTGCTATTTACCCACTGGGTGCTCAGTTTTGATCGTATTGACTATTGGTTAGTTGCAACGGCATTAGTTGCGCTGCAGCTCATATTTACCTTTTTATACAGCCGCTATTTTAATCAAGGTCCGCTTGAATGTGTATGGCGTAAATTAACTAAAGTAAAAATTAGTGCTTAAACACCTATAAATAGTAAATTAGGGGCGAAAAAATAGTGTGGGTGGTTTACACTACTCGCCTTAAAAATTACTACGCTATAAGTGCCATGACCGAATTAAAACGTTTAAATAAATTTATTAGTGAAACAGGATTTTGTTCACGCCGCGAAGCCGATAAATATATTGAGCAAGGTCGTGTCAGCGTTAATGGCTACTCACCAGAAATGGGCGTAAAAGTAGCCGCTACCGATGTTGTATTAATTGATGGTAAGCCGCTTAAAGCCACGCCAAAGCGCGTTTACATTGCCTACAATAAACCCGTTGGTATAACGTGTACTACCGAAAGTAAAATTCAAAGTAATATTATTCGCGCGGTAAATTATCCTACGCGTATATTCCCAATAGGGCGCTTAGATAGACCGTCTGAAGGGCTTATATTTTTAACTAACGAAGGCGATATCGTTAATAAAATTTTACGTGCGGGCAATAATCACGAAAAAGAATACGTTGTTACGGTAGATAAACCGCTTAATCGTCAGTTTGTTACAAAAATGGCGAATGGTGTGCCTATTTTAGATACCGTTACTAAAGAATGTAAAGTAACGCAAAGTGGCCCTAAAGAATTTAAAATAGTACTTACTCAAGGTTTAAACCGTCAAATACGCCGCATGTGTGAATACTTAGGCTACGAAGTTGTAACCTTAAAACGTACGCGCATAATGAACGTAACACTTAAAGGTTTAAAAGTAGGGCAGTGGCGTCACTTGTCAGATATTGAAATGGCGCAAATAAACGACTCGATTTCTGACTCAGGTAAAACTCAAGAGCATTCGCTTGATACTAATAAGCAATCAGAAAATAATGCACCTTTAGCACCTAAAAAACGCGATTTTCAGGGCGAAAACCCACGACGCTTTAATAATGGTGATCGAAATAATGAGCGTAGTACTGAGCGAAATACAAATCGTAACTCTGAGCGCAGCAACGCTAACACAGAGCGCAAAAATGAGCGCAGTAATACTCCTTACCAAAAGCGTTCTACCACGTATGTGGGTAAGCCAAAAAGCATTAAAGAGAACAAGTCGTCTAATGCTAAATCAGACTCAAAACCTAGTTCGGACCGTATTCTCAGTCTAAAAAAATAATGTGCAGCTAAGTGGTATTCTACTACCACTGTATTTCTTGTACTATATTACCAAGTGGGCTTTTAACGCCCACTAAGTTTATGTTGTTATTTTGCAAACTCACCAATCTACCTTTATCTAAATACCATCTAAAAGTGTGCTTTTTATAGCTTTTTAAATCCAGTACAGTCAGTTTTGCGCAACTGTATTCATAATCAGTTGGGCAAGTACCTACTTCGAGTAACTGATATTCTTGCTGCCATATATTATCGCCGTATTTATTAGCCAGTAACTTTACTGAAATACATACTGACGTCCACAACCATAAGTAAATTAAAATAGGTAAACCGATTGGTATAAATACTGAACGGAATTTCCCGTGCTCAACAATATAATCTTTAACCGTATGTTTAAATTCAAAGTTATTATTGTATTTTTTATATAAGTGCCTAAATAAAGCAACCGATAACACGATCGTCATTATTGGAAATAACGTAAATGTTAAGGTGTTATATATACCATTGGGAATAAATGCGGGATCAGCTTGTTCATCCCATGCAAGTAAAACCAGTGGAGGAGCCGTTGCTAAAAGTAGCAGAGCGCTGTTGAATAGTTGTTTAAAGGTCACAGGTATTCACTTATAAAATGCTGCTTGTATAAAGCCCAAATTAGCGCTTAATGTTTAGCTATTGAATGCTAAAGCCAATATAAAATAAGAGTATACCTAAATAAATTGCAATCGCCGATAATGCTTTTTTAGAGCGCAGGCGCTTAACAAGGTCGCGTGTGCCATCAACCATACCGGAAATAACCAGTAGTATGCCCCCTGTAAAACGGTAGTTGTTTAAGTTCACGTTACCATTATCGTCAGTTATAAAGCGTAAATAACCAAAAAGTATAAAAAGACTGCCTGCTATTAGTACTGCAATTTTAAAGTTTTCCAATGCTTTTCCATAATATTAAGTTAGATACTAAAACGCCACTGAGTTGAGTCATTATAATTTTACTATATTTCGAATTTTAAATTTTGCCTAAATCCATTAAATGGCCTCATTATGTCGCTATATTAGGCGTATATACGCTAAAGCCTGATTTATATTGTGCATTAGCAAGTACACTTAGTTATATTTTGGGTAAGCTGTTAAGATGCGCCGTCTTAATAATGTAGAAAGGTTATAGAAGTAACATGTCAAAATTTTTCTTTATGGGTAAGCCCGACATAATGGGTAAAAATAACAGTAATGGATTTGCGCCAAATCGTACTGCAAAGGTAGGCACAGAGTTGCACCCGTTAACGCTAATTGTAAGCTCAGCTGAACGACAATCAGAAATAGAAGCAATACTAGAAGAGCATTCGCTGTTTGCTTCAATTGAAGTTAAAGCAGACGTACCAGAAGATATTCGCGAACTAGACTTTGCGCTTAGCAAGTCAACACCACAAGTATTTGATAAAGTACCAGAGCGTAACGCACCTTGTGTATGTGGTAGTGGCAAAAAATATAAAAAGTGTTGCGGTTAGTTTCTTAACAACTAAATATGTAGCCTTTCTTTTTTCATCGGTATTAAATAAAAATGCCACTGACCTTGAGCCAGTGGCATTTTTAATGTTAACCGATTATATGTTTAACTACTTACGTGGCTCGTAATCAATTCTAAATATAACCGTGTACAGTACCGGCACTACAATTAGAGTCAAAATTGTAGCAAAGCCTAGACCAAACATAATCGTTACCGCCATTGACTGAAAAAACACGTCAAATAACAGCGGGATCATACCCAAAATAGTGGTTATAGCTGCCATTGCAACCGGTCGTACACGGCTCACACCAGAGTCAAACACGGCCTCATAGGGCGATTTACCTTCCCTTAATTCAAGATTTATTTGATCAACTAATACAATACCGTTTTTAATTAGCATACCGCTTAAGCTTAACAAACCAAGTAGCCCCATAAAGCTAAACGGAGCATTCATCGCTAACAAGCCCGCGCTTACACCAATAATAGCCAAAGGCACAGTTGCCCAAATAACAAGTGGCTGTTTAAGTGAGTTAAAAAGTAATACCGTGACTGCAAACATAGCTAAATAACCCAGCGGTAATGAGCCAAATATTGCTTTTTGAGCTTTGCTTGACGACTCAAACTCGCCGCCCCATTCTAGTTGGTAACCACGCGGTAGTTCCATGTTCTCTATCGGACCGCGAATACGCGCAAATAATTTAGCGGGCGTTTCGTCTCCTAATACATTGTGATCGGCCATTACTGTAATAGTACGTTTGCGATCGCGGCGCATTATTAGGCTGTCTTCCCACTGCACATCAAATTCGTCTACAACTTGAGTCACTGGTACAAATACACCAAGAACTGGGCTGTATATTTGAAGGTCGTGTACGCTTTCTACGTTTAAGCGCTCGTTAGCAGGAGAGCGAGCAATAATGGGTAGCAATTGCGTACCATCGCGATATACGCCCACTTGTTTACCCGATAAGCTCGTTAGTAATACATTGTCTAAGTCTGATTTACTAATACCTAATCGACGTGCTTTTTGCTCGTTAAATTGCGGGCGAATCATTTTGGTACGTGCGCGCCAGTCATCACGAATATTGTATGCACCATCGTCGCTACCAATCAGTTCTTCGGCTGTAGCGGCGAGTTGTCTTAAAATAACAGGATCAGGGCCCGAAAAACGTGCTTCTATTTTTGCATCAGTAGAGGGGCCAATTTCCATCGGTTTAATTTTAAGCTGTGCAGAGAGTGCATGATTGCTTGAGTAATCACGCACTGTTTGCATTACAGTTGCTACGGCTTCTCTGTCGGCAACACGAATAATTAATTGGCCGTACGCTGGGTATGATTTTTCTGGCGCGTAGGTAAGCATAAAGCGCGGTGCACCTTGGCCTGTTGTACTTGTTACTTCTTCAACAAGGTCTTCTTTTTGCAAAAAATCTTCAAGTTTTTTAACGCCCTCAAGGGTTGAGCGAATATCAGAACCTTGCTCTTGCCAGTAATCTACATAAAACATAGGCGTATTAGAGGCAGGAAAAAACGACTGTTTTACAGAGCCAAAACCAACAACCGCTGTACACAGCAAAACAACCATTAATATAAGCGTGGTTTTTCTAAAGTGCAGCGCTAAATCTAAAATCGCTTTATAACCGTTAAAAATAAAGCCTTTGTATGGGTCTTCATCTTCTTGGCCTTCTTCGTTTTTAAATTCGTTTTCTTTAAACATTAAATTGGCAAAAAATGGCGTTAGCGTAATGGCTGTTATCCAGCTTAATAAAAGCGAAATAAACAACACCCAAAACAAGCTACCGGCAAATTCACCACTGGCATCAGAGCTTAAACCAATTGGCGCAAATGCAGTTACTGCAATAACTGTTGCACCTAGTAAAGGCCATTTTGTTTGCTCAACAATATTAACAGCCGCTTTGAGTTTTGTTTGGCCACGTTTAAGGTTTATCAGTATGCCTTCAGTGACGACTATTGCGTTATCGACCAGCATACCAAGCGCAATAATAAGTGCCCCAAGCGATATACGTTGCAAGTCGATAGCAAACAACTTCATAAATATAAACGTACCCAGTACGGTAAGCAGTAAAATACCACCAATTAAAATGCCGCTTTTTAAGCCCATAAATAACAGCAGTACAACAATAACAATCGCAATGGCTTCAAGTAAGCTGATAATAAAACCATCAACCGATTTTTGAACCTCTTGTGGTTGGTTGTATACCGAATTTATGTGAATACCATGAGGGCGTTGATATTCAAGTGATGCTAAATGCTCGTCTATGTTTTTACCCACATCAACCACATTAACACCCGACATAAACGACACGCCAATAAGTAAAGCTTGCTGAGAGTTATAACGAATAATGTTATTTGGTACTTCTGCGTACTCTCTGTAAACCTTTGCTACATCGCCTAAGTAAATAAGCTCATTGGCACCTGATTTTGAAATTAATAAGGTTTCAAGCTCTTTTACATCTTTAAATTCGCCAGTAGGATGCAAGCGAATTGATTCATCGCCCACGCGAATTTTACCCGCGTTAGATACCGTATTTTGCGATTGCAATAACTGGAATATATGGCTTGGCGCAATACCTAATTGAGCAAGTTTACGCGTAGAAACTTCAACCATTACTTGCGCTTGTTGTTGCCCCGCAACGGTTACTTTACTAACGCCTTTAACCAATACCAGTTCACGCTTTAAAAAATCGACGTAATCTTTAAGTTCGTCATACGAATAACCATCGCCGGTTACCGAATACATAACACCGTAAACATCGGCAAAGTCGTCCAAAATAGTGCTTGGGTAAACACCACTGGGTAATGACGGAGAAAGGTCGTTAATTTTACGACGCATTTCATCCCAAATTTGGCGAAGCTGCTCTTTACGATAATTGCTTTTCATTTCTACTGAAATTTGCGATTTACCGTTAGATGAAATAGACGTAACGTAATCAACATAAGGCAATTGCTGAATCGCGTTTTCAATCGGAAAAGTAACTTCTTCTTCAACTTGTTGCGGCGACGCGCCAGGGTACATAGTAATAACCATGGCTTTTTTAAGCGTAAACTCAGGGTCTTCTAGTTGCCCTAAATCAAAGTACGACACACTACCGCCAATTAATAGCAGCAGCGTAAACATCCAACTGATTACTTTTTTCTCTATGGAGAGTTGTGCAAAGCTCATAATTATAAGCCTCGCTCTTTATTCCATGCTCTTACTTTCATGCCTTCTTTTAGTGAATGCACACCGGCTGAAACCACAATTTGGCCTTCTTCAATACCACTTAATACTTCAATACCATCGCGGTGCAACTGGCCAACCTTTACAGCTTGTTTATGCACTTGGCTAGTTTTTGAATCAAAAAGCCATACGTAGGCGTTATCTTCAATTGATTCTTGCGGCTCAGAAAACACCGACTCGATAGGTAAGATTGTATAAGCAACTTGCGAGCGCGTTACTTTACTTAAATCAATAAGCACGCTACCCGTCATACCGGCTAGTAAATTAAAGTCCTCAGGTACTGGTAGCGAAAATACAACTTTATAAGTAAGTGTTGCAGGATCTGCTTGGGTATCCCACTCTTTAATATCAAGTATGTATTCTTTGTCGTCAAAGCCATCAAACTTTACAGTAGGGTGGTAATCGGTGCCTTTTTTAAAGCGAGCGACTATTTTTTCAGGAACCTGAATTTCTACGTCCATTAAATCGCGTGTTTCTAAGCGTAATATATTTTGCTTTGCTTGAATATTTTCAAAGTTTTTAACAAACACCTTAGCCACTGTGCCTGAAAATGGTGCGCGTAGTTCACTGTATTCAAGGTTCGTTTGTGCAATTTTAAATGCAGATTCAGCAATTTGCATATTAGCAGTGGCTTGATCTAATTCTGATTGGCTGGTGATTTTTTTCTCAAACAATTGCTCAATACGGCCAAGTTGTGATTTTGCCAATTCAAAGCGCGCTTTACGTTCGTCAAACTGTAATTGAAAATCTTCTGGATCTAGTTTTGCTAATAAATCACCTTTTTCAACGTGTTCACCAGCAAGCACAGGAAACTTAACAAGTTCGCCGTTTACCCTAAAAGCAAGGTACGAGCCTTGGTTTGCAACAACTTCAGCAGGAAAACTACGAATGTTAATTTGCGTATCATGACCTATGTTGAATAATTTAACAGGGCGAATAGGCTCTTCTTTAACTTGTTGTTCTGGCTCAGAACAGGCTATTAAGCTAAGTAAGGTCGTTGTTAATAAACATAGACGAAAGAGTTTCATGTCTTCTCCGTTGCAATGATGGCAAAATAATTAAGTGCAGCATACGCTGCAAACATATAAAATAAAAATCATTAAATTTTAGAAACTCAATAAGTTTTATTTATGATGTTGCAGAGCGGTATATGAAGCTGAATCAATTAATAATTTTAGATGCCATAGTGCAAAGCGCAAGCTTAAGCGGAGCAGCATTAAAGCTACATAAAACGCAGCCAGCGCTTACACTAGCCATTAAAAACTTAGAAGCCAAAATAGGATTTGAGTTACTAGACAGAAGTAAGTACCGATTACAGCTTACTGAAAAAGGGCGTGTTTTTCACCGCGAAGCACAGCAACTACTGCATGCCAACGACGAGCTAGCACAGCTCGCTAAAGAATTGGCATTAGGTAATGAACCCCAATTTAGAGTTTG
Source organism: Pseudoalteromonas sp. SWYJZ12 (assembly GCF_015864395.1). Taxonomy (NCBI): domain Bacteria; kingdom Pseudomonadati; phylum Pseudomonadota; class Gammaproteobacteria; order Alteromonadales; family Pseudoalteromonadaceae; genus Pseudoalteromonas; species Pseudoalteromonas sp. SWYJZ12. The sequence continues at coordinate 330,730 of NZ_JADYXH010000001.1, read as the reverse complement.
TTACGAACAACTTTGTCATATGCAGAGTTATAACGAGATCATAAGTAATACTTTTAGGTTGTTTACCAGCACAGAGTTTAGCTTAACAAGCGGGAAGCGTTTTATTTCATTAGAGCAAGTAAACAGTGGGCAAGCTGAATTAGGTATTGGTCCGTGGTTTGATTTATTTCACGCGACAGGCGATTTAGAAAGCGTACCCATAGGCAGGCTCGATATAGGCATTGTGAGCGCTAAAGGCGTACTCCCTCAAAAACTCACCTATAGCGAACTGCAAACGTATCCGTGTTTAGCCATGTTTGAAAGTGACTTGAGTATCGACAGCGACAGGCTATCGTACTCAAAAGGCTCCGCCATGATGAAAATTGATGATGTATCGACCCTAAAATCGTTTTTACTCTCAGGTGCGGGTTGGGCAATGATGAGCCTAGAGCACTGCGACCCTGAAATAAAAGCAGGCTTACTTCAAGAAATACACATAACTGACCGAGAGCATAAATTTAGCGCGCAAATTAGAGCCTTTAGGCAGCATGCAATGCACCACGGCCCTGTAGCGCGTACTATCTGGGAGCAATTTAAACAATTAAGTAAGGAATATTCTAACAACAATGGATATTGATAAAGAAACGCTTATTTATACTGTTATCGCAGGCATACCAGTAGGAAAAGTAGCAAGTTACGGGCAAGTTGCAGCACTTGCGGGCTACCCGCAAAACTCACGGTTGGTCGGGCGCTTATTAAAAATGATGCCAAACGACTCGGTTATACCTTGGCACAGGGTAGTGAATAGCCAAGGTGAAATATCATTCCCTGCAGGTAGCGAAAAATACCAAGAACAGCGCGAAAGGCTACTATCAGAAGGTGTACTGTTTAAAAACGACAAAGTGAATATGCGCGAGTGCCGGTGGGAGTGACATGATTATTATTGGCTGATAAGTACCATAAACGAACGTTGATGAATCGTGACATGTGGAGTTAAGATTTTATAATCACATAGAAAGCGTCTCGGGTTTTTCGATACAGTTGTGTTGACCAAAACATAGACAGTGCATGGAGGTGCTTAGTATGAAACTCTATGATGGAATTGACCTGCATTCAAATAATAGTGTTTTGCTATCAATAATGAACAAGGTGAAACGCTTAGCTGCAAGCGTTTAAATAATGACATGTCTGTTATTCTATCTATTTCAACCCTTTACAAAGGCAAGCCAGCAGAGCTTGTTGTTGAATCAACATCTAATTGATATTGGCTAGTTGATGTATTAATGGATACAGAATTTAAACTTCTCAGTTGCTAAAGGTATAAAGTAATTAGGATTATTGAGCTGCTTTTCACACTGTGAGCTGGCATCAGATGAGAATGTATTTGTTATAAATATCATTTAAAATCAGGTGATTCGATGTATTCAGCCAGAATCAATGTTGTAGTGACCGGTTTAGGAATACTTAACGTTAATTGTCAACCAACCATGCTTATAGCAACTAAAATCAGTGATAATGATTTATTATTAATTATTATATTTAATATAGTATTTTGTGATGGTATATTCTAACAGCGATAATTATACGCTATGAACTTTTTCATTGTTACAAACGACTCTTAGATTCTATTAAAAATAGTATCGTTGTCTACTTTTACCCGCTAGCTTGATTAAGATAGCCCCGGCTTTTTTGCGTAAAAGATTGATTAATTAGGATTGATTTCCCATTATTGAGAGGGTAATAGTTTAGCTAAATTCTTCAAACGTGATGTGATTGTTGAAGGGGTAGAAACTATTGATCGTGATACGGTGTTGTTGATACTTGACGGTGAATTAGCACAAGGTTATGGCGTTGCTAGATGCCTGCCAGTGATATTTCAGCGCGAGTTAATGATTGGAAGCCTAGTGCTAGTTGGCTACTTTATACAAGCCGAGATTAACTAATAGCATTAGTGTAAAAGGAGCTTTAGAATGAAAAATCAGGGAATAATATGTTAACCGTCCATCCTAAACTTATAGAAAGTTTAGTTGAGCAAACACCAAGAGCGATGATTGCTATGTTAATCGTTTCTTTTGCTTATATTGGTGTATTTATTAAATATATACCATTTAATATCTTAATTATTTGGTTTGTTTTTCAAATATTATTAGCTACGTGTCGTTTTTATAATGCAAAAAGTTTTAAAAAATATTTAAGAACAAAAAACCAAGAAGGAATACAAAAAAATGGAATATACTTCATTATTTCTAACGTATTCCAAGCCATTATGTGGACAATGTCTTCTATTTTATCCATTGTATATGCGCCTCAACCATATGAATTAGTTGTTTTTGTTATGATTATAGGGATTATAACGGCTGCGGCATTATCTATGTCATCACTTTATAAGGCATATTTGATTTTTTTCTTTTCAATGATTATTCCTCAAATTTTCATTATGATTTACTACGGTGAGCATCACCATATTAGTTTAATTGTATTAACACTTATCTATATACCCGCTACTATCTTACTTTCAAAAGCTATATATAGTAGTCGTTTATCGAGTATTCAGGCTCATGATGATTTGGAAAAAAGTGTTAATAAACTGCATCATTTATCGATGATTGATGAGCTAACAAACATATACAATCGACGTTATTTTTTTGAAATTTCCCAAAAATTAATAGCTATAGCAGCTAGAGAAAAAAAACAGCTTTCACTTTTAATGATTGATATAGATTACTTCAAAAATATCAATGATAATTATGGACATCAAGTGGGCGATTTTATTTTAATAAATGTAGTAAAAGAAATAGAAAAAAACATAAGGAAAAGTGATGTTTTTGCTCGTGTTGGTGGGGAGGAATTTACTATTTTACTCAATGACGCTTCACTTGATGAAGCAAAGGTGATTACAGAAAAAATACGTAGAATTATAGAAGATAAAGTTTTTATTTATAATAATATTACGATGAGTACAACTATCAGTATAGGTCTATCTGAACTGAATAAAGAAAACACCTCAATTGAAGACTTATATAAACAAGCAGATAAGCAACTGTACATAGCTAAAGAAAATGGCAGGAATAGAGCATGTCCATAGTTTTTATCCACAGATTATATATTTATCTTCGATAATTATAATTACCGTAAAAATTTGGGGCAGGTCTTGCTTCTTTCCCTAGTCAAAAGAAAAAAGAAAGGCTGACCCTATTTGTTACTGTGATTATTACGGGCGGGTAAGTGCCAACAGCAGACATTGACATTACTTTTCAAAAACCTCTGAATTGGACAGCTAAGCCACCATTGCAGTCATTGGAAGCAGTACATTGAACGCTAACTTTGCGCCATAAACGGCCATTCTAATAACCATAGTTGCATGGTATGATTTTCTCCTGATCAGATAAAATTTATAGCAACATCTAAAGAAGTGTAAGAGTTTATTTGACCGTCAATCTAATCAAAGGAAATGGTATGGATAGCCAAGTTAAAAATAATTTTAAAAACAAAAAGTTTGCAAGTTTAGAATATCTATCCAACGAAAAAGCTTGGGCTGAAGATAATAATAATCTAGGTCTTTACTTTTTCTTATTAGAATTGAAAGGTAAGGATACCTCTGAGGTTTTCAATAAAATCCTACATATAAAAGAGAGCTATGTTTCTTCGTATAGCTATTTAGGTGACATAGCGCGTGAACTGTTTAATTATCCCAATGAGCGTAAAATACCAACTTATTATTTTAAAGAAGCACTAAAACACGATGAGAGGGACTCGCATGTATTGTGGAATTTATTCGCTTTAACTAGAAACACTTCTTATTTCCTAACTGCAATTAAAATAAACTATGAAGCAAAGAAATTTGATCTAGTTTCATATAACCTTCTCAATGCATATGCTCCTCAATTGATACAAGCAAAGTTTGATAAGGCCGATTGGCAGGAATTAAAAAGCATATTCCTTGATACAAATGTTTCTCACTGTCACGACTTCCTATTGATTTGCTATTTCTATCTAGACGACCTCGAAAATGGCATTAATCTCATGAATGAAAAGGAACGGGTCAGTAAAAGTATTATTGACTTATATCTTGATAAAGGATGTATTGATTTTGACTACGCTGTTCAAAAATCATACTTCTTTGAAAGTGTTAAATATCTTGAAGGTGACTTTAAACGTATTTATGAAGAAGCGAAGAAAGAAGTAAAAAAAGGAAATGCGAACCCAACTAAAGAGGCGATAATAAAATACGCGTTCGAGGCAGAGGAGTATAGTGAAGTCATCTCATTAGTAGAGGAAGAAATTAAAGAACCAAGAAAAATTAACAATCAACTAAGGCTGTATTACCTACTGTCATCGCTATATTTAGACATTGAGTTAAATGAAGAATATGAAATAGCCATCAACAAGCAAAATTTCTTTAGAAAATATAGTTGCAACCCATTATATTTAGCCTATTTGATATTAAAAAATATTAAGGTATTAGAAACTTCTCTAGTTGAAAAAGATGACCTTCATCCGATTGAACATTGGAGCTTGTATCAAGAAGCCGATGAATATCTGAGCCATGATGATCTATTAAACCATTACATGCACGACTCAATAGTAGAAAAGCTTAAATCACTGAAGGATAAATGGGATAAGCATGTCATTAATATAGAAATAGAAAAGTTGAAGAGTACTGATGAACCTTTAAGCGAAAATGACAAAACTAGATTGGCATCTTATCTTATTGATACTAACAGGCACGATGAAGCACCTTCGCTTTTAACAGAGCTAGAACCTTCAATGTCAGTTTCTAATTTACTAGCTATATATTATGAAAGACAAGATAAAGTTGACACAGCATTAACGCATTTTAAATCGGCTATTGACTCAATGAAAGTCAGCGGAGAGCTGAATGATGTAATTATCTCAAACTATTTATCTTGTCTAAATCGATCAGAACACTCTATTCCAGACTCTTTATACGATGAATATATAGATAGCTTTAATGAGAGTATTGCTGGTCATTTTAGGTATACTTTATCTACATCCCAAAATGGGAATTCACTATTTAAGTACTACCCTTTCAACCAGTTCACTCTTGACGCTTTAGTTAATGGATATTTTTATCTAGCATCTTCTGAACAACTCAATGATCCAATTGAATTACCATACGATAATTTGAGTGCTGATAAAACTAATTTATTTTTGCGTCCCAACTTCCGATTGGCTTCTTTTTCAAATAATGAGAATTCAATGCTAATGTGGTCGCATTACGCTGAGAATCATACAGGGCTTATGGTGGAATATTACTTTGAAGGTGAACTACCTGATGGTGTTGGTATTGATAAAGTGAACTACTCTCACACCACCAAAAGATACAAAGAAAAAGAACGTTACTTATTCAATCAATATATGCTTACCAAAAACAAAGATTGGTCATATGAGAAGGAAGTTCGGCTATTCGCATATAAAAGGGATAAAATTTATTACGAAAAAGCCAGCTACCCTTATAAAACAGGCGATAGAGCTTATGCTTACATAAAAAGCATTACTGTAGGTTATAAGTTCCCCGAAAGTACAATAAAGTTGATACAAAGCATCATCAGTGGACTTAATGAAAATATTGATAATAATTTATCGAAGATTGAATTAAGAAGAGCTATGTTATCAGAAAAGAACTTTTTCGAACTGGAATACGAGGTTATAAATTAAAGGACTAGTTTCATACTAAACTTAGGGGCCGCATCGCAACTCAGAAAGAGCCCCCCACATTCACAATGCAGTGTCAGTTATGGAGGAATTAAGCTATTAAGTGACAATTTGTTGTTGGCTCAAAGTGAACGTTCAAAAATTGAATATTAACGGCAGCAATGAGCTTGAAACAGCCTACCGCAAAGACAAAGGCTGACGGTCTGCTCTTCACTCAAACCAGACCATTCTAATTAGCCTAACCAGCTCAATAAACGTAATTGCTAATTGAAATATAATGGCAAACACACCCAGCAATAACAAATAAGTGCCAAATAGCGTGGCTAAATTGGGTGCTTTTAGCGCTGTAAAATAATGTACCTAAACTATAAAAAATACCGCCGGCAAGTAGCCAGTAAAGTGCTTTTACATCAACACTAGAATAAAGTGGATACACTATAGCCAGTGCAAACCAACCCATGAGCAAGTAGGTGGCGAGTGATATTTTTTTATTACTGTTTTTTACAAATACTTTGTACGCAACGCCTGCTAGTGCCACAGTCCATATAAATGTAAGTGTTGCCCATGACCAAGCACCGGTTAATGAGATTAATAAAAAGGGAGTGTAGGTGCCGGCAATTAATAAGTATATGGCGCAGTGATCGCACTTTTTATAAAAGGCTCTTAAGCGCGGTTGAATACTGGCGTGGTACAAAGTGGACGACAAAAACAGCACAAATAGGCTGCTGCCATAAATTGCAGTACTAATATACGCTTTAGTGCTGGTGGCTTGGCTAAATAAATCCCACATAACAAACGCGGCAAATATAATACCGAGTGCATGGCTGATTACGTTTAATTTCTCTTCTTTACGGGAATAAGGCGCTTCTAACGACATAACTGTTCCTACCACTATTGGAATTAATTTCAGTGTACAACTGTACGCTGAAAGTTTCAATCTTAGCTGTGAGTAATTCTAAATAACTTTATTTGATACGCTACTTTAGCTTTTACTTGATTTTAAAGAGAATTAATTCACTATGTTGGTGTCTAGTGTAATACATATTACGAGCTGAAATAACCATGAAACAAGATCTAAAAGCTGCTTTACTTACCGCCATTGTTTATCCTGGAGCGGGGCATTTTTCTTTAAAAAAACACCTTATAGGCGCTATTTTTGCGGGTGTATTTTCTGTTCTTTTAATTTTAACCCTTCAAGATATATTTGCGATTGCACAGTGTACTGCAAATGAAATTGTACACGGAAAAATCCCCATGTCGGTTACGGCCATTTTAAAAGCCGCGCAACAACCTTCTGACGCCTGCGCTAAACTCGCTGAATATAAGTATTTACCTTTAATGATTATAATTTGGGTGCTGAGCATGATGGATGCATACCGTTTGGGTAGAAAAGCGCTGCCCACTAAAAAATAAGCCACTTAATCAGAACTCGGTTTGGTTGGCTTATTAATTTTCTTCCCGCATATTTATCCCTGATATTTAGCTATTATTGATGGCGGTAATAATTATTATTACCGCCTTTTCATTTTTATACATATTTTTTGTAACCGAGATTTTTTGCCCGCATCATGTAAACATCGTGTAAATGCCTGTATATACCCAGTAAAATCCTCAAACCTCGTTAAATCGCTCACTTGTTGATATTTAGTTAATTAAAATCCTTATCTTTGTACCTTTTTATTCATTTAATGTTAATAAATAAATGGTGCTTTCTGCTCGCCAAATTAACTTTATTTGACTATTAAGTATTGGTTTGGTGTCAATTTATTACGTCAAGCAATGACGACTGATAATTTCAATTTAAGGAAATACGATGAATAACAGTTCAAATAATCACAAAAGAAAGGATTTTAAAGTGGCGAGCTTATCGTTAGCTTTATTACTAGGATGCTCAACAATGGCTAATGCCGCTGTTGAGAAGTTAACGGTGAGTGGGAATCAAATTCTTGCGGGTGGGGAAAGCACAAGCTTTGCAGGACCTAGCCTATTTTGGAGTAATACGGGGTGGGGTGCTGAAAAGTTTTATACAGCAGAAACAGTAGCAAAGGCAAAAACTGAATTTAATGCAACATTAATTCGTGCAGCTATTGGTCATGGTACGAGTACTGGTGGTAGTTTGAACTTTGATTGGGAGGGCAATATGAGCCGTCTTGATACTGTTGTAAACGCAGCTATTGTTGAAGATATGTACGTTATTATTGATTTTCATAGCCATGAAGCACATACCGATCAAGCAACTGCAGTTCGCTTTTTTGAAGACGTAGCTACCAAATATGGGCAGTACGACAATGTTATTTATGAAATTTATAACGAGCCGTTACAAATCTCGTGGGTTAACGATATTAAGCCTTATGCAGAAACAGTTATTGATAAAATTAGAGCAATCGATCCTGATAACTTAATTGTGGTTGGAACGCCTACGTGGTCGCAAGATGTTGATGTGGCATCACAAAACCCAATTGATCGTGCCAATATTGCTTACACTCTGCATTTTTATGCTGGCACACATGGTCAATCGTATCGAAATAAAGCACAAACAGCACTCGATAACGGCATTGCACTATTTGCTACAGAGTGGGGAACAGTTAATGCTGATGGTAATGGTGGTGTTAATATCAATGAAACCGATGCATGGATGGCATTTTTTAAAACAAACAATATTAGCCACGCTAACTGGGCTTTAAACGATAAAAACGAAGGTGCTTCGTTATTTACTCCAGGCGGTAGTTGGAATTCACTAACATCGTCAGGCACTAAAGTTAAAGAGATCATTCAAGGTTGGGGTGGTGGTAGTAGCAATGTTGATTTAGATAGCGACGGGGATGGCGTAAGTGACAGCCTTGATCAGTGCGATAATACTTCCGCAGGTACAACGGTTGATAGTATTGGTTGTGCAGTAACTGACAGCGATGCCGATGGTATAAGCGATAATGTTGATCAATGCCCTAATACACCTGCAGGTGAAACTGTTAATAATATAGGTTGTGTTGTTGAAGTAGTTGAGCCACAAAGCGATGCGGATAACGATGGTGTGAATGATGATATTGATCAGTGCCCAGATACACCCGCTGGTACAAGTGTTGATACAAACGGATGCAGTGTTGTAAGTTCAACAGATTGTAATGGTATTAATGCATACCCTAATTGGGTGAACAAAGATTACTCAGGTGGTCCGTTTACTCACAATAACACTGACGATAAAATGCAATATCAAGGTAATGCATACAGTGCAAATTGGTATACAAACAGCATTCCCGGAAGTGATGCTTCGTGGACGCTTCTTTATACTTGTAATTAAGCACGTTAAATAAAATATGCGAAGAAGGTAAATAATACATTTACCTTCTTTTTAAAAGTATTAGCCTTTATAAACACTTTGGTGTTGTTCAACAATATTGTAGCTTGGTGAGTTTATGTTATCTATATAGCGCCAATCGGTTGTGATTTGCTCTTTAGTAATAGTCAGTAACATATACCCACGGTGTGATAAGTCACAATAATTTAAGTCGTTTATTAGCAATGAAAGCGAGTCAGCCATCTGCTTTGCTTGTGCTGTATTAAGCGCTAAATAATGCTCCATACCCGGGGATGTAACACCAGGTGTTGCAAACTCTACTCCTACGCTTTCGCCTTTTGCATTTTTTAATGTGCCATGCCACGCATTGTGCGTATCACCTGCAACCACGACTAACTTTTTATTTAATGCAGTAACGCTTTTGTATAATGCTTCGCGCTCGCTTGGGTAACCATCCCACGCATCTAAATTATAAGGCATTAAAGTATTTACGCGTGCGAGTTGCGCGGGTGTTACCGCTTTATTAGCTAACACGGCTTTTTTAATGGCAACAAGCTCTTTTAACACCTGAGGTATTTTAGTGCGATCGGATTGCGAGAATATTTCAGTAGGTAGCCACATTTTAGTCATCAATACTTGCTGGCCCAATACTTGCCATTTTGCATTTGATTTAGTTATTGCACTCGTGAGCCAGTTTAGTTGTGTGTTACCTAGTAACTGCCTATTTGGATTATTTAAATCACTGACAAAGCGCGCAACATCCATTTGCTTGGTCTCGGGGTTTTTATAGTCGCTGTAAGCAAGTTGTTTATCGCGTGCTATTACGCGCGTATCTAGCATGTGCAAGCTTATTAAATTACCAAAATCGAAGGTGCGATATATTTGCGGGCTTTGTTCGCCCATAGGCGGTCTAATTGGTAGCCATTCGTAATAGGCTTGAATAGCTGCTGCACGGCGCTTAAAAAAGTCACCTTCATCAGGAGTATGATTTTCAGCACCACTTTTATAGGTATCGTTGGTAACTTCGTGATCATCCCATATTGCGATAAATGGCGCTGCAGCGTGAAGTGCTTGTAAGCCTTGGTCTGTTCTGTAAATAGCATAGCGCTTACGATAGTCGCTAAGGGTAATAATTTCACCGCTGTTATCGGCTGCTAATTGGCGGCCAATTTTTTCAGCATTTTCGGTAGCGTATCCGCCCATTGGGTATTCGTAAATGTAATCTCCCAAATGCAGTACCACATCTAAATCTTTTTGCTTAGCGGCATCGGTGTAGGCATTAAAGTACCCAGCAGGGTAGTTTGAGCAAGACACAACAGCCATTTTTACTTGTTCAACATTGTTTATTGGTAGTGTTTTAGCACGGCCTATAGGGCTTTGTGTATTCAAACCCACAAACCGATAAAAGTACTCTGTGTTTGGAGCAAGTTCTTGTACATCTATTTTTATTGTAAAGTCTCGGCTTTTATCTGTTTGTTCTTGCCCGCTGCGAATAATGTTTTTAAATTGAGAGTCACTTGCCAGTTCCCAAGCAACAGTAACTTCAAAATTTGATTGAGAAGGAGTTGCACGTGTCCAAATTATTAAAGCATGACTAAGCGGATCGCCACTCGCTACACCGTGTTTAAATTCAATAGCCGATAGAGGTTTGTTTATTAATGTTTGAGCACAACCTGTAATGGCACTCGATACTGCGACGGTAAATATGCTTGCTGCTGAGGTTTTTAAAAAATTTCGACGTGATGAAAGAGTCATACTGCACTTTTTGAATTATTTATAGTGGTGTGCACTTTAGCGGGTAGATATGACGTTTTTATAAACGCTAAATGTATTTAGTGTGACGGTATTAATACCTTTAAATCCTTTTATTTATTAACTAAAAAGTAGTCAAAAAATTAAATTAAATGGTTAAATTAACGAGAGATGAATTTTTAAAATTAAAGTAATGCATGTAAAGTTGTTTAATTACAATTGGTTAAAGTTTATTTTTATGTTGGCACAACCCTTGAGTATATAACTACGTCTAAACAATACACAAACAAGGAACACCATTATGAAACATTCAATTAAAATCGCTATGGCAAGTTTATTAGTATTAGGTTCTGCGCAAGTACACGCAACAGAGGTGGACCTAGATGTAACTGATATATTAACTCAAAGTGTAGCAAGCTATGTTAAGCAAACCACAATCGAGCTTGAAAAATCACTAAAGGAAACGCTTTATTTTGATGCTAAAACTGTTTTAGAGGGTTTATTAGATGAGCCCGTTTTAACAGATAGCACAGCGCTTAAAAATACTGATACTAGTATAAAAAACGTAAAATAAATCATTTAAAGGATTAAAACGATGAGCAGTGAACTTGGATTATTTGCATTAATGTTAGCACCCGTAGTCAGTATGATTAGCGCTTATTACTCGGTTCAAGTGTTTAAAGCTATGGGAGGTTGGTTTAATCTTTAGCCAATTATATAGCTGGTAATTAATTCGATTCATACAAAGCTGATCGACTTAGCAAAAGCGCACGTAAATAAAGGCAGAGTGTTTGAAATAAGTAGACTTTATGAAACGTGCGATTTTTCCATTACCCATTTTTATGTTACCTGAAGGTTATACGCGATTACGCATATTTGAGCCTCGCTACTTAAATATGGTTAAAACCGCATTAAAAAATAATACAGGGTTTGTGCTTTGTACTTTTGAGCATGACACGCCTTTTAATATAAGCGCGCAAGGTTGCCTTGTTGATATTATTGATTTTGACCAAGACGATAACGATGTATTATTAATTGATGTATTTGCATCGCAAAATGTGCAAATTAATGATGTTTATCAAGACGAAGACGAATTACGTCATGGCTTGGTATCGCCTTGTAATACGCCGTATTGGTACAAAGATTCTAACAATCAAATTGGTGAACATTACCTACTACACGACGCGCTTAAAAACGTGTTTGATGGTAATCCGGAACTTAATTTGTTGTACAAGAAAACTCATTTTGACAAGCTTCCCTGGATTGCAGCACGTTGGCTCGAACTCCTACCTGTTTCTATTGAGAAAAAACAGCAACTTGCGTTTGAAACGAATTTTGATAACTTACTGAATTTCCTCCATACTGTGATTAATAACGAATTTGCCTAAATTTTATGATCCTAAATTAATTATTGCCCGTATTACTTAATACAAAAGCAATAACGGGATAAATTATTATGGTAAGTCAACAACAGTCACCACGTTGTGAACCTAATACAGGTAAGTACACTGCCATGCCAGAAACGCCGAGTAAAGAGCTCATGCAAGCGCTTATAGATGTTGCGCAATCACGCGATAAAAAAGCGTTTTCATATTTATTTGAATACTTTGCGCCAAAAATTAAACGCTTTGGAATTAAGCAGTTTGGTGTTGAAGCCCAAGCCATGGAGCTTGTGCAAGAGACATTAACGTCTGTTTGGCGTAAAGCACATTTGTATCATAGTGAAAAAGGCGCTGCAACTACGTGGGTTTATACCGTTATGCGTAATGCTTCGTTCGATATGCTTCGTAAAATGAAAAGTAATAAAGAAGAAAATATAAGCGAAGATATTTGGCCGTTACTAAACGACTCACAAGATACGCATCACGAATACAGTGATCATTTAGAAGATAAGCAAATTAAGCGTTATTTAGACAAATTACCGATTGCTCAACGCGAAGTGGTAAGAGGCGTTTACTTTCAAGATATGTCGCAAGAGCAACTTGCACATCAACTTAATATTCCAGTAGGCACGGTAAAATCACGGTTACGTTTGGCCTTGCAAAAATTACGTAATGAAATGGGAGATCAGCATGATTAAACATCACCCGAGTGAAACTTTACTGACACAGTATTGCGATGCATCACTTGCTACATCATTGAGTTTAGCCGTTTCTATTCACGTAGACATGTGCCCTGTGTGCCAAGCTAAAGTAGCTAAAATTGAAGCTAGTAATGCAAATGCATTATTTAGTGAAGAGCCTGGTCAATTTGAGAAATCTGATTTACTTGAAGAATTTGAACTAAATGTTCTCGATATGATCATGTCTGATGATTCTATCGATGAAGTTTACGAAGTAGAGCCTGTCTCTATTAAAGTGAATGAGCATAACTATCAGCTTCCACGTGCTTTAACACGTATTTCTCATAGCAAATTTACACAAGTTGGTAAACTGGCACGATCTCGCGTTTCGCTTGATGATGGTGCGCTGCGTTCTAGCTTGCTACATATTGATGCCGGTGGCGAAATTCCTGAGCATACACATACCGGATTTGAAGTTACTTTACTACTAGACGGTGAGTTTAGTGATGAAGATGGTAATTACGTACCAGGCGACTTTATTTGGCAAGATGGTAGTCATCAACATACACCTTTAACGAAAGATGGATGTTTATGCTTTACAGTTGTCAGTAGTGCGCTACATTTTAATAAGGGCTTCAGCAAGTTACTAAATCCAATAGGTAATTTGATTTACTAAGAGAATATATGCACACAGATATAATAAAAATAGGTATAAGCGCCTGCTTAGCAGGCGAAAAAGTTAGATTTGACACAGGACATAAAAAGTCAAATTTTTGTATGGATGAGCTAGGTAAACACGTTGAATACACACGGTTTTGTCCGGAAGTAGCTGTTGGTTTACCGATACCTCGTCCAACTATTCGCCAAGTTAAAGTGGGCGATACTATTAAAGTATGCCGCCCAGATGGCACCGGCGAGGTAGGCCAACAACTTACTGAATATGGTAAAAAAGTTGCTACTGAACAAGCTAAAGAATTAAGCGGATTTGTATTTTGTGCAAAAAGCCCAAGCTGCGGCATGGAGCGCATTAAAATATACAATGAAGCAGGAACAGGTAATACCTCTGAAGGCGTTGGTTTTTTTGCTGAGCAAATAATGAAGCACAACCCATTATTGCCATGTGAAGAAAACGGACGTTTAAACGACATGCATTTACGTGAAAACTTTGTAATGAGAATTTACGTATTTAAAAACTGGCAAAAATTAGTACAAGAGCCGCTTACGGTTCATAAGCTTACTCAATTTCACTCTCAGTATAAGTACTTGTTGATGGCTCATAACTATCAAGCTTATCGTGATTTGGGTAACCTGCTGGGGACTTATGTAGGCGACGATATAAATGCAGTTGCTGATGAATATATTTTAGGTTTGATGACGGGTCTTAAAAAGCCAGCTTCTCGCAGAAATAATTGCAACACGCTAATGCATTTACAAGGTTACTTTAAAACTGATTTATCGAAGGTTGAAAAACAAGAACTTCGTGATGCGATAGATGAATACCGCGAAGGTTTGGTGCCATTGTATGTACCACTTACCTTGTTAAAACATCATTTGAAGGTTCACCCAAATGAGTACCTTGAAAAACAAGTGTTTTTTAACCCTTACCCTCACGATTTAAAACTACGATTTGGTATTTAATGGATACATTATTTTGGTTTAGGCGCGATTTGCGCCTTTTTTCTAATGAAGCGTTAATTCAAGCGCTAAACAATGGCGCTAAACACGCCATTTTTTTTGTGTCTGAAAAACAGTGGCAACAACACCAAACTGCGCCTATTCAGATTGACTTACTCAAGCGCCGAGTTACTTATCTTCAATCTCAGCTTGCTGATTACGGTATTACTTTACATGTTATTGAAGCACCTAGCTTTTCTGATTGTACGCGTGAGCTTATTGATTTTTGTAAAGCAAACGATGTAAAACACGTAATTGCTAATACAGAATATGAGCTTAATGAAGTAAACCGCGATAAAGCAATTTTGCACGAATGCGATGAGCTTTCTATTACTTTTACTTTGTACGAAGGTGATTTAATTGCACCTGTTGGAACGGTCAAAAATCAAAGTAATGAAATGTATAAAGTATTTACTCCTTTCAAACGAGCATGGTTAAAGCAGTATCAAGATACACACTTTAGTTTGCCTCAATGGCCTTTAACTTCTGAGCCAACAAAATTTGATGAAAGCGGCTTACTAAAAAGTGATGGATGCTCGGATAAGTGGCCGGTTGACGACGAAACACTTTCTACTGTGGTCGATAACTTTATATGTGACAAACTTACAAGCTACGACGATCAGCGTGATATACCCAGCGTAAAAGGCACATCAGGTTTAAGCCCGTATTTAGCACTTGGTATTGTAAGCACAAAACAGCTGCTTATTAATATTCAGCAGCGTTATCCTGATATTTTAACTACGTCAAAAAGTAAAACGTTTACGTGGATTAACGAGCTTGTTTGGCGCGAATTTTACAGGCATTTAATTGCTGAATTTCCGAAGCTTTCGCGCGGTGATAACTTTAACGAAAAGTATAACGCCGTAGTGTGGCGTAAAAGCGAAAATGAATTTACAGCATGGTGTGAAGGGCGTACAGGTTACCCGTTAGTAGATGCTGCAATGCTACAACTAAAGCAAACCGGTTGGATGCACAATCGTTTACGTATGGTTGTTGCGAGCTTTTTAACTAAGCATTTATTAATAGACTGGCGCGAAGGTGAGCGCTTTTTTATGCAGCACCTAATTGATGGCGATTTAGCCTCAAATAATGGTGGCTGGCAGTGGGCTGCAAGTACCGGGTGTGATGCTCAGCCTTACTTTAGAGTTTTTAACCCTATCAGACAAAGCGAGCGCTTTGATCCAACTGGCAAGTTTATCCGTAAGTATTTGCCAGAGCTTGAAAACGTGCCAGATAAACACATTCATTTTCCACACACTTATTTAGCCGCAATAGGTAAAGATAAGGAATGTTACTGGCCAGCAATAGTTGATCATAAAGCGGCACGAGAACGTGCACTTGCTGCATTTAAGGTGTGATATGGATAACCAGTTACCAGTAGATAAATTTGTTGAAATATACCAACAGCTTGATAGCACTAATCTTGATTTATTGAGTGATATTTACTGTGACAACATACAGTTTATAGACCCAATGCACGAAATTAATGGCATTGTAGAATTGCGCAGGTACTTTGCTAACTTATACAGCAATGTTAAGCATTGTCAGTTTGATATTAGCGATTCGTTTAATAGCGGAAACAATGCTTTTATTTATTGGACTATGCACTATGCACATCCAAAGCTTTCATCAGGTAAAACTATTTCGGTAGAAGGTCATAGCAAGCTTATTTTTGAAAATGGCAAAATTATCAAGCACAGAGACTACTTTAATGTGGGCGAGTTGCTGTACAAACATATTCCTTTACTTGGTAGTGTTATAAAGCTAATTGATAAAAGGGCAGGTTAATTATGATCACACTTATAACGGGTGCTACTTCTGGTATTGGTGAGCAGTTAGCAATTAAATATGCGCAGTTGGGAGACACTGTTATAGCTTGTGGCCGTAATAGTGAAAAGCTCGCTGAGCTTGCTAAATACGACAATATTCAAGCATGTAAATTTGATGCAACTAATCTACAAGACATTAAAGAGTCGACAGTTGGCTTTCCTCATTTTGACCGTGTTATTTTAAACGCGGGTAACTGTGAATACATAGATGACGCACGAAACTTTGATAGTGCATTGTTTGAACGTGTAATAAACGTAAATTTACTCTCTATGGGGTATTGCCTTGAGGCGCTACTTCCTAAAATAAATTCAGGTGGTCAGCTTGTTTTGGTCAGCTCAAGTGTTACCTATCTTGCGCTACCTCGTTCAGAAGCTTATGGTGCATCAAAAGCGGGTGTAAGTTACTTAGCAAAAAGCTTAGCTGTTGATTTAGATGATGTTGATGTGACTTTAGTTCACCCTGGCTTTGTGAAAACTCCGCTTACTAATAAAAATGATTTCCCGATGCCTATGGCCGTTACCGCTGAAAAAGCCGCAGATTATATGATTAAGGGAATACATAAGCGCCGAAAAGATGTTCACTTTCCGTACCGTTTTACACTTATATTAAAAGCATTACGTATTTTACCACTCCCAATTTGGCTTAAAATCGCAAAAGGATTAGCCCGTTGAAAAAAATAGCAATAATAGGAACTGGTGTATCTGGTTTAACATGTGGGCATTTGCTTCATAAACATTACGATGTAACCGTATTTGAAAAAAATGATTATATAGGTGGTCACACCGCAACGGTTGATGTTGATGTATGCGGCATAAAATACGCAATTGATACTGGCTTTATTGTATTTAATGACAGAACTTACCCATACTTTGAAAAGTTACTATCGCGTATTGGTGTAGATAAACAAACAACCCAAATGAGCTTTAGTGTTCATAACGAAGCCACTGGCTTTGAATACAATGGCCATACGTTTACAAGCCTGTTTGCACAGCGTCGTAATATTTTTAGACCTAAGTTTTGGCGATTATTGTACGACATTGTTAGGTTTAACAAATTGTGTAAAGCACTACATGAAAAAGATGATTACCAATCTGATCAATCATTAGGGCAACTGCTTAGCGACAATCACTTTAATGACTTTTTTAAATACCATTATATTCTTCCGATGGGCGCGGCTATATGGTCTACCAGTATTAAAGAAATGGAAAATGTAGGCGTTGAATTTTTTGTTAAGTTCTTCTTTAATCACGGCCTTTTAGATGTAACAAACAGACCACAGTGGTATGTAGTACCAGGTGGCTCTCGTCAGTATATTAAGCCGTTGATCAGAGGCTTTGCTGATAAAATTAAACTTAATACAGATATTAAATCTGTTACGCGTCAAAATGATGAAGTAACAATAGAGTTTGCCAATGGTGAATTAAGTAAGTTTGATAAAGTAATATTTGCTTGTCATTCAGATCAGGCGCTTGCACTACTTGGTGATGCTACTGAGCAAGAAAAGTCAGTATTGGGTGCAATAGCTTACACTGAGAATTCAGTTGTGCTGCACACCGATACAAACCTTTTACCAGATAGAAAAGCGGCATGGGCAAGTTGGAACTACCTACTTAATAACAACACTGATAAAGCAGCTGTTGTTACTTACCAAATGAATATTTTGCAAGGTATACAATCGGATACACAGTTTTGTGTAACGCTTAATCACCTTGAAGGAATAAGCCAAAGTAAAATTTTGCGCGAGTTTACTTATCATCACCCTGTATTTAACCAAGAGTCAATTGCTGCTCAAAAGCTTAAACACAGTATTGATGGACAAAACAATAGTTATTTTTGTGGTGCTTATTGGTACAATGGTTTTCATGAAGATGGCGTACACAGTGGTGTAGATGTAGCCAAGCAACTTGGGGTCGAATTTGACTAGTGCAGTGTATTTAGGCGATGTAAAACATCGCCGTTTTGCTGTTAAAGAACATCGTTTTAGTTACCCTTTGTATATGATGTGGGTAGATTTAAATAATCCTCAACAACTAAATGGTGTGCATAAACACATAGGTACGTCAGGCTTAAAAGCGTTAAAATTTAATGAAGCTGATTATCTTAAAGATACCTTAGAACTTGCTAAACGACCTCTTATTGAGCGTGCGCATGATCAACTTGCCAATTTAGGTATTACTGAAACCTTTTCTCATATTTACATGCTAGGGCAATTTCGTTGTTTTGGTGTGTATTTTAGCCCTGTTAATTTTTACTTTTTTGGCCACAACGACACCCGTTTTAAGTACATGATTGCTGAAGTGAGTAATACACCATGGAACGAACGTCATTATTATTTAGTCCCTTTAGAAAAAAAAGTGAACTTTAAGAAGGTTTTTTCCGTATCACCTTTTATGAATCTGGATATGAACTATCATTGGCATGTTAAACAATCGCCTGATAAAACATTGATACACATTGAAAATAAGCGAAATGAAGAGTTATTATTTGATGCAACACTTCGCTTAAAACGTAAAGAACTCACTAACGAAGAGATTAATAAGTTGTTTAAACGTTTTCCGGCTATGACATGGTCTATTTTCAAAGGTATTTATTATCAAGCATTAAAGTTGTTTTTAAAGCGAGTGCCTTTTTTAGGTCACTCAGGTAAGCCATAAAGCACATAGGTAGTCAGGACAATTAATAGGTATTTTAATGGATAAAGTGTCGAGCTTAAATTGCGAACAAAGCACTAGTTGGTTAACTAATATATATAAAAAATTAGTGACTAAAGCCTTTTCGTCAATTGAAACAGGTCAAGTTGTTTTAATTGAAGGAAATGAGCGCACAGTTTTTGGTGATGTATCGTCTGCGTTAAAAGCAACAGTAACAGTTAATGATAAAGCTATGTATAAAGCGTTTGCGTTATCTGGAAGCGTTGGCGCTGGTGAAGCGTATATTTTGGGACATTGGTCTTGTGACAACTTAACTTCATTCATCGAGATATTTGCTATAAATGAAAAGCAACTTGATGAGTTTGAAAAAAAATTCGCATTTTTTAGTAATATCGCACACCGGTTTAATCACATAAAAAACAAAAATTCAGAATCGGGATCTAAGAAAAATATTGTTGCTCATTACGACTTAGGTAATGATTTGTACGAATCATTTTTAAGTAAAGAAATGCTCTATTCAAGTGCTGTATATCCTACAAAAGAAGCCACACTTGAAGAGGCTCAGCAATACAAGCTTAAACGCATTTGTGAGCAAGTTGAGCTTCAAAAAAATGATTCAGTAATTGAAATTGGTACAGGGTGGGGGGCATTTGCTATATATGCTGCGACACATTACGATTGCCATGTAACAACAACAACCATATCTGATGAGCAACATGATTATGTAGCTAACAAGATTGTTGAACTTGGTCTTGAAAGTAAAATAACATTACTTAAGCTCGATTACAGACTACTAAAAGGTAAATACGACAAGCTTGTTTCTATTGAAATGATAGAAGCAGTGGGTCATGATTATTTGCCGAGCTTTTTCACTCAGTGTGGTGAGCTCCTAAAAGACGATGGCGCCATGCTTATTCAAGCAATTACTATTGGCGATCAGCGTTATAAGCATTATTTAAAAAACTCTGACTTTATCCAGCAGTATATTTTTCCGGGCGGATGTTTGCCATCGCTTAACGAAATGAGTGAGCAGATTAAAAATAATACCGATATGGTTATTCATACTGTTAATGATATTGGTGCTCACTACGCACGAACATTAGCAGACTGGCGAACTCGTTTTATAAAAAGCTGGCCTGATTTAGACCGCTCTAAATTTGATGAACGCTTTTATCGTTTATGGTTATTTTATTTTGCTTATTGTGAAGGTGCGTTTAGAGCCAGAGCAACAAGTACGGTACATTTAATGGCGCGTAAACCTCGTTTTACTAGTGATAACGATGATATTGCGCTCGGTTACTAATTTTGTTTTATTTCAAGCAGTGTGGTTTTTATCATTGCTGCTTGAAGCCAATTCGCTACTTTTTAGTGGCTTGATTATTGTTTTAATGTTTTGTTTGTCAAAGCAGAAAAAACAAGACTCCTTACTATTAATTAAAGCCCTACCTTTAGCACTATTGTTAGAATTTATAGCGGTAAAGTTAGGCTTGTTAGAATTTAAAGTTTATCCCTTCCCTCTATGGCTCGTGTTTTTATGGGCTGCATTATTACTTTCTTTGAATACCTCTATGGTTTTTTTGAGTAAATTAAAGCTTTGGCAGGCCTTTTTGGTATGTATGGCATTTGCGCCAGCAAGTTATTGGGCTGGAGCGCGCTTTGAAGTAATAAGTTTAGGTTTACCTTTATGGCAATTCTGGCTCGTTTACGGGGCGCTTTGGTCTACAGTGTTTACTGTTATTCTTTTCATAAACCAAAAAATCAAGTTATTCATCAATCGCTGATCTTCCACAATTTCTATTTCGTAACATTACCCATTGACTCAAAGGGAGCTTATTTTGAAATTTTTACTAAAGGCAGTTACTTTTTATTTGCTTACCACTTCAATTGTTTTAGCTAACACACAATTTAATAAAGTAGGCGAAGCACGAGTGGAGTATTTATTTTGGGATGTATATGACGCTGTGCTATTTACCCCTTCAGGTAATTACAGCGCAGGAACACATCCTGTTAAGTTTAAGCTTACCTATTTACGTGACTTTGACGCTAAAGAAATAGTAAAAGCAACAAATGAGCAGTGGGAACATCTTGGAAAAACAGGGCTGGCAGACAAATACGACAGTAAATTGTTGTCTATTTGGCCTGATATAAAAAAGGGTGACTCACTAACATTAGTGACAAATGAGCAAGGTATGAGCACTTTTTATCATAATGATGAAAAAATGGGTGAAATTGATGAACCTCAATTTTCGAGTGACTTTTTAGCTATTTGGCTTGATGAAAAAACCTCTGAGCCAAAATTACGAAAGCAATTATTAGGGAATTAATATGAACATATTAAACACGTTAAAAGCAGCTGTTATGAGCCTCTCGGCTCTACTTTTAATTAGCTGTTCGGCACCAAATGTTGAACATTATAAAAATACATCGCCAAATTTCGACTTTAAAACGTTTTTTAGCGGAAATTTGAAAGCCTATGGTGTTGTACAAGACTTTAAAGGCGAATTGACCCGAAAGCTTGTCGTAGATATGAATGCGACTTGGGACGGTAACCAGGGCGTTATTGAAGAAGACTTTGTTTATGATGATGGCGAAACCCAAAAGCGAATCTGGAAAATAACGTTAAATGAAGACAATAGTTTAACGGGGACAGCAGCTGATGTTATAGGTACAGCAAAAGGCAAAAGTGACGGCAGCGTATTTCATTGGAATTATGATGTAGAGCTTCCATACGATGGCAGTACTTTAGAAGTGAATTTTGACGATTGGATGTACCTGGTTACACAATCGCGCTTGATAAACCGCACATCTATTGTTAAGTTTGGAGTCGAGGTCGGGGAAGTGACCTTAGTTATCGAAAAAATATAGCTTATTTACCCAGTTGCTTAACTTGCGCCAAAATTGTACTCAAATTAAGTCTTTGTTAACCCAACACGCTGTATTCTACCGAGAATTATTTAAATTTTACTCATTTTTTAAGAATTTAAGCAAAAAATGCAATTTGCTGTTGCTAACTCTTTAAAAATGCATAAAGATAGGTTTTGCGAAGGCAAAATAATAACGAATAGGAATCTAACAATGAATAAAGCTCAATTAGTTGAAAAAATTGCTACTGATGCAGAAATCTCTAAAGCCGCTGCTACTCGTGCTCTTGACGCGTTTACAGGTGCTGTAACTTCTTCTTTAAAAGAAGGTGATTCAGTAGCATTAGTTGGTTTTGGTACTTTCTCAGTAAAAGAACGTGCAGCTCGCACTGGCCGTAACCCACAAACGGGTGCTGAGATCCAAATCGCAGCGGCAACTATCCCAAGCTTTAAAGCAGGTAAAGGTCTTAAAGACCAAGTAAACCCTTAATAGGTTTAACGAATTAAAATAAAAAAAGAGCTATTTAGCTCTTTTTTTTTATGTTTAATAAAGACATCAACTGATGCCTTTATATTATAAATTTATGCTTTTAAGGCTTTATCGCCTCGGCCAATGCCAACAGCACCAGAACGTACAACTTCAATAATATCGGTTTCATGGCGAAGTGTGTCTAAAAACGATTCTATTTTGTCTGTACTACTCACTAGTTGCAGGCTATAGCTTTGTCGGCCCATATCTAAAATAACACCCTGGAACACATCAACTACGCGGGTAACCGCTGCACGAGTCGTCTCGTCTTGAGCAAATACCTTAACAAGCAATAACTCTCGCTCAATGTGACTCATTTCTGTTAAATCGATAATTTTAAGCACGTCGACTAATTTGTTAACTTGTTTTGTGATCTGCTCAACCACTCTGTCATCACCCATGGTGGTAATGGTAATACGTGATAACGACTGATCATCAGTTGTGCCAACAGTTAGGCTGTCAATGTTGTATGCACGTTGTGAAAAAAGCCCAACAATACGCGACAGTGCACCTGGTTCGTTTTCCAATAGAATAGATAAAATACGACGCATTATGCTTTTACTCCTTTACGTAACCACATCTCATCAATGCCGCCTAACTTGATTTGCATTGGGTATACATGTTCTTTCTCGTCTACAAGAATATCTAAAAAGACTAAATGATCGTTTATGCTCATAGCTTTATCGATTGCAGGTTGTAACTCATCAAGTGTGTTTACTTTAATACCCACATGCCCGTAGCTTTCAACCAACTTAACAAAATCAGGCAGTGAGTCCATGTAAGATGATGAATGACGACCGCCGTAAACCATATCTTGCCATTGGCGTACCATACCTAAAGAGCGGTTATTGAGTGATACAACTTTTACCGCTAGGTTGTACTGCAAGCAGGTAGATAGCTCTTGAATATTCATTTGAATAGAGCCATCACCCGTAATACATACAGATTCTTTATCAGGAAAGGCTAATTTTACGCCCATAGCAGCAGGTAAACCAAAGCCCATAGTGCCTAGGCCGCCAGAATTTATCCACTGACGAGGATGCTTAAATGGGTAATATTGCGCTGCAAACATTTGGTGCTGACCAACGTCAGAACTTACGTAAGCATCGCCATTAGTGGCTTTATAAACAGCTTCAATAACGGCTTGTGGCTTAATTTTGTCGCCATCTGTGTTGTAGCTTAAACATTTTTGTTCACGCCAGCTGATAATCTGGCGCCACCAATCTTCTTGCGCGCTGCGATCTATTTTAATTAGGCTTTTATCAATACCCGTTTGTAGTTGTTCAAGTACGGTTGCTAAACAACCTACAACTGGTATGTGTGCTTTGATTGTTTTTGAAATTGAAGTTGGGTCAACATCTACATGTACAATTGTGGCATTTGGACAAAACTTTTTAACGTTATTAGTTACCCTGTCATCAAATCGTGCACCAAGCGCTAAAATCACATCGGCGTTTGCCATTGCTTTGTTAGCCTCAAGCGTGCCGTGCATGCCTAGCATACCTACAAAGTTTGGATGTACACCTGATATGCCGCCAAGCCCCATTAGTGTATTGGTAATGGGCGCATTTAACGATTCAACTAAATGCGTTAATTGCTCTGACGTATTTGAAATAACAATACCACCGCCAGAATAGATAACCAGTTTTTTGGCCTCTAGAATAGTTGTTACCGCTTTACGAATTTGTTTTGAATGCCCTTTAGTATTAGGGCTGTATGTTCTTAGCTCTGTTGTTTTAGGAAATTCGTATTCAAACTTTATAGCAGGGTTAAGCATATCTTTAGGAAGCTCAACTACAACAGGTCCAGGACGACCTGTACTGGCTATATAAAAGGCTTTAGCTAAGATTGTTGGGATTTCTTTAGCACTTCTACAGTTAAAGCTGTGTTTAACTATAGGGCGAGAACAGCCCACAATATCAGTTTCTTGGAATGCATCATCGCCAATCAAACTTGTAGGCACTTGGCCTGATAATACAACCATAGGAATTGAATCCATGTAGGCCGTTGCAATACCCGTTATACAGTTTGTAGCGCCAGGGCCTGAGGTTGCAAGTACAACACCGACGTCTCCAGTAGCACGAGCATAACCATCAGCCATATGTGTGGCAGCTTGTTCATGACGTACTAATATATGCTCAATATCATCTTGCTGAAAAAGTGCATCATATAAGTCTAAAACCGAACCACCGGGGTAGCCAAATATGTATTTTACCTTTAACTCTTTTAATGCCTGAACTACTAGTTCAGAGCCATTATATTCTTGTTTGCTCATCCTCATTCCTCTGTGCGCTTTTTTATGCATAAAAAAACCCCCGCGTAGTGCGAGGGTTTTTAAAAAGCAGTATCACCTTTTAATACATCCCCGCTGGGCTTATAACTAAGACCAGTACGAGTACGACTAAAAGGTTAATTTGTGTGTTCATAGTTTTTACTCTACTTAGCAAAACACTGCTTTTAAATTAAAAATTCTGTATAGGTTTATTTTTAAGGGTTTTGAACCCTTATGTCAACCTTGAAAGTGGTTTTTTGCATTTTAAATTCGTTTTGTAGCTTTTTTTAATTTAAATCTGCAGAAATACTGTATTTAACTGAGTTAACTAGCAGAAATTATGCGTTTTAGGTTGTGTGTTTGATTTTAGTTATAAAAAAGTGTGAAAGACCATTAACTTTTATTGCACATGTTAACTATATGTTTTTATCGCATGTTTAAATTTCTATTATTAGGTATGATTACTACATAATTATGTTTGAGGAAAACACAGTGAAAAAAGTGACGTTAATTGCGCTTTTAACTACGCTATTAAGCCCTATAGTAGCGGCTAATAATTTAAGCCCGCATGATGTTGGTATAACTAACGAAGAACGTATTTTATATTGGCTTAAAAAAAGAGACCAAATATCCTCTAGTGAGTTAGATAGTTCATTTAAGTCATATATGAGTAACAAAGAAGTTGCCAATCACTCAATTAAAAATGGCTTTAGGCGATTTAAATCTTCCTCTACGGATTTTTCAAACACAAATAAAAAACAAGCCGCTTTTTCAACGTCGCTAGTGCCTGATCAAAGCGTTAATGATGTAAAAGTGTTAGCTATCTTAATTGATTTTCCTGACCTCAAACATGACGATAATCGACTTGTAGAGCAAGACACAAACATGTTTTACGCTGAATATTCAACTGAACACTATCAGCAAATGCTTTTTAATACTCAAGGTTATGCGGGCCCTGATGGACAAAGCTTATCAACGGCTGCAGATTATTATAAAGCAGCGTCTGGTAATAGCTTAAACTTTAACGGGCAGGTATATGGCTGGGTAACCGCTGATAGTAATGCAAAAATATATGGTGAACGCCAAGGCAGTACGCGTGATAAAAATGCGCCCGCTTTAGTCAAAGAGGCTGTGGAGAAGGCGGTTGCAAAGTTTAATATTAATTTAGCGGACTATGATTTAACTGATTTAGATGATGTTGATGGCGATGGAATTATTAATGAACCCAACGGCATTATTGACCATGTAATGATTTTTCATTCTAGTATTGGTGAGGAAGCAGGTGGTGGTTACCTAAGCACCGATGCTATTTGGTCGCACCGCTATTATGTATTTGATGAGAATAGCGGGCCGAGCGAGATTGCAGGCAGCAGTATTAAACTCTTTGGTTACACAATTAATCCAATTGATGCTGGGATTGGCGTGGTGGTGCATGAGTTTGGGCATGACTTGGGATTATTAGATGAATACGACTTACAATCTAACACGGTAGGTGAGCCTGTCGCGTCTTGGTCAGTTATGTCGACAGGAAGTTGGGCAGGTTCTCCACGAGGCTCAGAGCCTGTTATGTTTAGCCCTTATGCGCTTGAATATTTACAAAATCGATACCAGGGTAATTGGGTTAATCAGCTCACGCTTGATATGGATGAGATAGATGCTAACGCACAGCAAACATTAATTAATACTGCGAGTACTTCACAACTACAAAGCCAAATAAAAATAACACTGCCATCTCGACTCGAAAAATTTAAAACGCCAGTAGAAGGCGATTTTCAATACTATTCAAATACGGGCGACAATATTAGTAACAGCTTAGTTAATACAGTAACGCTACCAAACACAACTGAGGCACTTACTTTAAGCTTTATTGCTTATTACAGTATTGAGCGCGACTATGATTTAGTACAGGTAAAAGTAAATGGGGAGCCTATTGCTAGTAATTATACGCAAGCAATAAACCCATACTATGGTGACATTGGTCCGTATATATCAGGGGATTCATTTTTTAATAGCGATGCTAAGCAGCCTAACGGCTATTTAACTCATGAGTTTGATTTATCAGCTTATGCTGGGCAAATGATTGATCTAAAAATAGAATACATAACAGATGCGAACACACATTATTATGGTTTTGTTGTGGATGATATGCGTATTGAGCAAAGTGATACCTTAATTTGGCAAAATAATGCACAAGATCAAGTTAACACCGAGTTTAATGGCTTTGAAAAAATAGGTAGTTACACATATGCATCGCCATCACATTACTATTTACAATTGCGTTCATACACAGGTGTTGACAGTAGTTTGCAAGCAGAGCAGTACTCACCGGGATTATTATTGTGGTATAGCAATGAATCTCAAGCAGATAACAACACGACAGAGCATCCTGGTAGTGGTTTTGCATTAGTGGTAGATGCTGATCAGCGCTCGATAAATAAAGGCAGTACGCAAACTCCGGCTGCTTCAGCAATTCAAATTCGTGATGCTGCTTTTAGTTTATATCCACAGCGAGCTGGATTAGGTGATGATGATTTATCAGCTATTACAGAGTTTACTGATAAAACCGACTATAGCTTTTCAGCGCAACAGCCATCGGGTGTTGTTCTTCCACAGGTTGGCTTTGGGTTTAATATTATAAGCCAGTCAGCTGATAGTGAAGATATAGAGGTAGAGCTTAATTACGATGTTACTAAGGGTGTTAATTTTACCAAAACAGGTTTAATCGTTAATTTTAATGTAGAAGGTTTTGCACTCACGCCTGCGGATAAATTCACGTGGAATTTTGACGATGGAAGCTCCAGCACAGAGTTAACGCCTACTCATGAATACCAAGATTATGGCACCTATAGCGTTGAGTTTATGGCAAGTAATGATACTTCACAGCAAGTAGCTGTAGCTCAAGTTATATTAGTTGAGCCATTATCTGTAAATGAAATTGAATATGAAATAAACCAAGGAATATTAACAGCTCAAGCTTCGTTTACAGGTGGAGTCGCACCGTATACTTATAATTGGCAGCTAGGGGATGGAAGTACTTTAACGACGCAATCGCTCACTTATAATTATTTATACTCTGGTGATTACCAAGTAACGCTTACAGTGACAGATAACGAAGGCACGGAGCAAACTAAAGCAGTTGATGTAACGGCAACTGTTCCGCTTAGCATAGACGCAAACGTTACAGTAAATGATTTAAGCGCTCAATTTAATGCGCAAGTAACCGGCGGCTTTAATAGTTATACTTACAGTTGGGATTTTGGTGATGGCAGTGCGGTATCAAACTTACAAAACCCAAGGCATACTTATCAAACTGACGGGGCATTTAGTGTAACGTTGAATGTTACTGATACTCAAACAAATGATACTTTTACTAAAGAGTTATCTCTTACAGTGCAAAAGCAACAAAGTAGTTCGGGTTCAAGTGGCGGATCATTGGCAGGTTTATTAGTGTTATTACTTTTATGCTTACCTAGGATAAAGCGCAGCTAGCAAATAAAAAAAAGCCCGCTAAATTAGCGGGCTATTTAAATTAATAACAAATATTAATTATAAACGGTCAATTACTGATTGAGTGAAATCAGTTGTACCGTGGCTGCCGCCTAAATCGCGAGTTGTACGGTCGCCTGATTTAATTACATCAGCAACAGCACTACGAATACGCTCTGCTGTATCGCCCATATCTAAATGCTCAAGCATTTGGATAGACGCTAAAATTACAGATGTTGGGTTAGCTAGGTTTTTGCCAGCAATATCTGGTGCACTACCGTGTACAGCTTCAAAAATTGCAGCGTCTTCACCAATGTTAGCACCTGGAGCCATACCTAAACCGCCAACTAAACCAGCACAAAGGTCAGATAAAATATCACCAAATAAGTTAGTCGTAACAATTACGTCAAACTCTTCAGGTGTCATTACCAGTTTCATACACGTTGCATCAACAATCATTTCATTTGATTCAATTTGTGGGTAACGCTCAGCTACTTCACGTGCTACTTTTAAAAACAAACCAGATGTTGATTTTAAAATGTTAGCTTTATGAACAGCAGTTACTTTTTTACGACCTTCACGTACCGCTAGCTCATATGCAAAAGTTACGATTTTTTCTGCGCCTTCACGCGTAATTATCGATTTTGCTTCTGCTTCATTACCGTCTTCACTTACTATTTGGCCTGCACCTGAGTACATACCTTGCGTATTTTCACGAATAGTAATGATATCAATATCGTCGTAACGTGCTTTAGTGCCAACAAATGATTTAACAGGGCGTACGTTAGCGTATAAACCAAATTGCTTACGAAGTGTTACGTTAATAGACGTAAAACCTTCACCTACAGGCGTTGTTAATGGGCCTTTAAGAGTGATTTTGTTTCTAGCTATTGTATCAACCGTGTCTTGTGGAAGTAACTCACCTGTTTTTTCAAGTGCAGCTAGGCCAGCATCAACAAATTCATAATCAAAGTCGCAACCTGCGGCTTTTAATATTTCAAGTGCTGAGTCGATAATGCTCGGACCGATGCCGTCGCCTTTGATCACTGTGATGGTTTGTTTGGCCATTGACTTTTCCTTTAAAGAGTTTGATTTGCACATAAATTATTACCCTGAGAGGATAATCGCTTGTTAGATCATTTATGTGAACGTGCTTGAAAATTTAAGGGCGCATTTATATCAACTTATCACCCATTTTGCTAGTTTATACAAGAAATACTGGGTATACACCAAAGTTATAATGGGTATAAAGACGTTAAATAGGGTTCCATAAATTAAATACTATTAAATAACGCGAGAGATTCTAATTTTTGATTAAAATCAGTTGGGTTTTGCCAATTTAGTATTTTCAGTTGTTCGTTTAATGTTTGCAGTTGCCACGCTGTTAGCGCAAGTTCTGGTTTAAAAACACTCTGGGCAACAATTTTAAGTGTGATCCAGAGTTTATGAGAATCAGTTAAGTGTTTTTTAGGTGTTTGCTCTGCTTCTAAAAGTGCCGTTGTCCATGGGTTGTCACTTAATAAATGAGTAAGCTGTTGCGTTAGTTGCTCGTTATTAATTGAATCCACACCAAAAAATGAGCAAATAGGGGCACTCAATGTTTTATTTGGTGTGTCGTCAATCAGCGTTTTACGAGAAAGCTGTGTACTGCATTGCGTTAATAAAAAATGAGCATAAGCATATAAAGGTAATGTAATGTGTTCAAACTGGTCATGTTTATTTTTACTGACTAATAAGGCCATTATTTTCACTAAACCATTTAATCTGTTAGTAACGTAGGCTTGCAGAGGGTGTGGGGTAACATTAACTAATTGCTCAAAAACAACTCTTTGAATTATCGCAGGCGCATTATAATAACCGACCATCGATAAACTATGCTTTAAGTCTTTAGCGGCCTGATGCTCCTTATTATAAGGTTTCACTGCCTCACATAAATTAGCAACTACCTGAGGGTGAGCCACCATTAGCTGGCTTAGCCCTTTATAGCTATATTCGTGCTGTGACTTAATATTACTTATTAGTTCAAGTAAAGACTGTGCTTTATCAACGCCAGCCACACTTTTTGACTTAACATGTTCACTGTTAAACACTTTAAAGCTAATGGTTTTATCAGCGCAATGCCATTGTTTTGGGTTGTCGTTAAGCGTTGCTTTAACGCTAAACCAAGCTAATTTATTTGGATTAGTGTTACTAATTAAAATATGTTTTTGCTGCGCATCAGTCGCTAAATAAATCATGGTTTGCTCGGCATAAAAAACGCGGCTTCCCGGTAATAGTGGCCCCAAATGGGCTATAAGTGATTTGATTAGCTGCAGTGCAAACAAATTTGGTGTGCGAATGTACAAGTCAGTAAGTGCTTTAAATAAACTTATGTGTTTATTAGCCGTATTACTAGTAATGTTCATACTAATAATATTTGCTAAAGCAATTAGTGTTATGCCCCCATCGTAAAGCATTATTTTAGGAGCACTTACCAATGCTTGTTTATATTTACTTAACTTAGCTAATAATTGCGTGACGGGTTTGGCAGAATCGCCACTGGATAACATTACTTTTGCGGCTAACTGATGACGCATTTTCCATATGTTTTTATCAGAGTCTTGAAAAGGTGTTTGTTCGCAAAGCTTGTTTAATTGCGCTCCAACACATAAATGCTCAATAAGTGAAGCCGCTATGTATAGCTCGCTTAGGGCATTGTTATAGTGTTGAGATTTACAAAGTGCAGCGGTTATTACACTTTGACTAACAACTAAGTTGGTGGCATAAGAATAATTAGGATTATAAAGTGTTAAACGAGCTTGTAATGCGAATGGCTGTTCGCTATAGAGCACTCTATATTGCTCAGCTAGCTTACTTGCCATGGGGTATAAGGCTGTCCATTTTTGTTTATTGTTATAATAGCTTAAAAACAGCTGCGTATTATTAAGCAGCTGCTCTAAAGTAGTTGAAACAGCTTCATCCATTAAACCTTCACCTAATTTTGTTCTTGATATTTATTATATGCACTAGGACCCCATAAAAATAGCTGCCCATTTTTAAATAATAACCCAGTACATTCATCCATAGTGGTTATACCGTCAGATGTTTTATGCTGTGTACGGTAAAAAACAATCTGAAATACTTGTTCACCATCTCGTTTGGCATAAGTAAGGTCGGGGCTGCCTAAATAATCAAGCACAGTATTTAGTGTTGTGGGCTGCTCAAGTGATAGTTTTTCGATATAACGTTTATTAAAAGCTTCTCGGTCTTGCCAGATCATAGCCTGAGGATCGTCTTTATAAAAGGTGATCACCAACGCTGCTATCAGTGCATATAGCCCTAAACCTAAGATTAAATATCGGATAAATTTTTTCAATATGGTTTACTCTGACTCCGGTAACTAATAATAGTATACGTTTTGTAATGTTTAGAGGCTATTAACTTGCGACTAATTAAGTCTTAACTGCTTTAAACTAAAGCCTAAATTTATATCGGTGCGTAAACTAACCAAGTGCTTTGAGATTACGTACATATCCATATTAGCGGCTAACTTTGCTTTAATACTCGGGCTTAGAGACTCATCTTCGGCCGCATGCTCAATAGAATGATAGTTATTAACTATTTGCTGCGCAGACTTAGTACCTATTCCTTTTACTCCCGGAATATCATTTGTTTTATCACCAGCCAAAGCCCAAAAATCAACGAGCTTATTTTGCTCAACACCAAAACGCTCTTTTATACTTGTCTCATCTAAATAGAGTTTTTTAAAGTAATCATAAACTGTAATGTAGGGGCCTAAATAGGGTAAAAAGCCTTTATCAGTAGAGACAACAGTATTAGCTATTTGATTATTTGATGCCTTAAACGCAAGCGTTGCAATAATGTCATCGGCTTCATCGTTAATAGGCTCAAATACAACAATACCAGTTTCTTCTATTGCGGTTTTAAAGTGCTCTAAGGCATCTTTTAGCACTTGAGGCATTGGGGCACGGGAGTGTTTGTAGTCTTTATAAAAATGATAACGCCAGCTTTTGTCACCATCAAATACCGCAATCGCATGGGTTGCATTACTTGTATCTAAAAGCTTTTTACACGCATGAGCTACACGTGCGCAGCACGTTTGTATCATTTGCTCATCGCTGTGATGTTTTTGATTAGCGTCAACGGCGTAAATGCGCCTAATTAAATTAAGCGCATCAATAAGAAGTAAATGGGGTTTCAAACTATAAAACTCATGCTTTTATTTTGTAACACGGAATGTATTTGCTGCCAGGGAGTTTCATACGGCCTTGATCAACAAATGCTTGTAATAACGTATCCATATTTTCCATAAGGGCAGGCTCGCCACTTAAAATGTATGGACCGTTTTGCTTAATGGCTTTAACGCCTTCGTCTTTTACATTTCCAGCTACAATACCTGAAAAAGCTCTGCGTAAATTAGCTGCTAATAACTGCTTTGGTTGATCAAGATGTAAATCAAGACTTGCCATATTTTCGTGTGTTGGTGCAAAAGGTTGTTGAAAATCGTTATCGATTTTTAACGTCCAGTTAAAGTAGTAGGCATCGCCTTCGCTTTTACGGTAATCACGAACATTGGCCATAGCCGATCTTAGCTTTTGCCCAACTAACTCAGGGTTATCAATAATAACTTCAAACTTATCTAATGCTTCTTTACCAAGCGTCATTTCAACAAATTCACACAGCTCTTTAAAGTACGCTTCACTTTCTTTAGGGCCAGTTAAAATCACAGGCAAACATTGTTTGGTGTTATCTGGATGAAGTAATATGCCTAATAAATATAGCAATTCTTCAGCAGTACCTGCGCCACCAGGAAAAATGATAATAGCGTGAGCTGTTCTTATAAAAGCTTCAAGGCGCTTTTCAATGTCAGGTAAAATAACTAATTCGTTAACAATAGGGTTTGGTGGCTCTGCAGCAATAATGCTTGGCTCTGTTAGGCCTAAGTAACGGTTATTGGTATTGCGCTGTTTTGCATGGCCAATAGTGGCACCTTTCATTGGGCCTTTCATGGCACCAGGGCCACAACCAGTACAAATATTTAATCCACGTAAGCCCAGTTCGTAACCTACTTGTTTTGTGTATTTATATTCAACTTCGTTTATTGAGTGTCCGCCCCAGCAAACAACCATACTTGGCTCGCTATTAACACGCAAAGCACCGGCATTTCTGAGCATATCGAATACCATATGAGTAATGGCTTTTTGCTCTTTTAAATCTTTTTCGTATTTTTGACAAATAAACAAAATATCGCGAATAACAGAAAATATATGCTCGTGAATTCCGGTAATTATTTCGCCATCAACAAATGCGGTTTCGGGTGGGTTTTCAAGCTCAATTTTAATACCTCGTTCGCGGCTTACTAAACGAATATCAAAATCTTTGTATTTGTCGTATATATCGCTACTTTCGTCGGTATGGCTACCTACATTAAGCACTGCTAGTACGCAGTTTCTAAATAACTTATAACGCTCACTAGCAGAAGATTGCTCTAATAAATCAACTTCTAATTGCGACAGTAAATCTAAAACCCCAGTTGGGTTTAACTGTATTAACATAGACGTTCTCCTTACTGCTAAATCGTAAAAAACTACTTGTCATAAAATTTATAATGGCTATGACATTATTTACTGGTACAAAGTCTATCTCGTCCTGAATTTTTGGCCTCGTAAAGAGCATCATCTGCTCTATCAAATGCCTTTAACAGAGTATCGCCTTTTTTAAACTGAGTTGCACCTACCGAAATAGTGATCTCAATTTGTTTTTCTCTAAATTTAAAAGGTATATTTTTAATTACCTTTCTTACTTTATCCAGAGGTAATGTTGCGTTTTCAAGCGACACACCAGGCATTAACAATACAAATTCTTCACCGCCGTAACGCGCTATAAAATCGGACTTTCTTACCGATTTTTGCAACGCTTTTGATATAACCTGTAAGGTAATATCGCCTGCGGTGTGGCCAAATCTATCATTGATAGATTTAAAGTGGTCAACATCAATAACCGCAAGCGTAACATCTGATGGCTGCACATTAAACAAATGCATTTCGTGATCGTAGCGTTCATCAAATGCAGCTCGGTTAGGCAGTTTTGTAAGCCCATCAAGTAAGCTTTTAAAGCGCTGCTCGTTTAAGCGTTTTTTATACGTTGTTAACTTACCTTCTAAAGTGCCAATACGATTATTTATTTCATTAAAGCTAGAGCTAAGCATTTCTCTGTCTTTTCGCTCAAGTTTTTCTTTTGCTATAAAATCTTCGCTTAGTGATTTTAATTCGTTATCTACGAGTTCTTTTAAAGATGAAATTGACGTGGCTTTTTGGGTTTGCTCATTAAGATTTTTTATTTTTAGTTCGATACTTTTATTTAATGAGTCAAACTCAACTTCCATTGACTCAGAGTGCTTGCTAGTTGAGATAATAGAATTGTGTAAATCTTCAAGGGTTTGATTTAATGAAACTAAAAAACTTTGTGCCGATTTACGTTCTTTACTTATATTTTTTACCACTACATCAATAATACTAATCGCAGCATCAAGTAATGCTGTTATAGTTTTACTTGCGGTAATGCTGTTTTTTATAT
This sequence comes from Pseudoalteromonas sp. SWYJZ12, assembly GCF_015864395.1. Classification (NCBI taxonomy): domain Bacteria; kingdom Pseudomonadati; phylum Pseudomonadota; class Gammaproteobacteria; order Alteromonadales; family Pseudoalteromonadaceae; genus Pseudoalteromonas; species Pseudoalteromonas sp. SWYJZ12. The sequence continues at coordinate 296,087 of NZ_JADYXH010000001.1, read as the reverse complement.
GTTTAATTTGTTGAGTAGCTTCATCTTCCAGAACAAGTTCATTAGTTAGTTCAAGCAGTTTATTTGCATAGCTTTGTACAGTAGGTAACTTTTTATCAATTACTGGGTCTTGTTTTGTTATTAAAGCTTGATGGTAAAACGATATAAGTTGATCAAGAAGTGGGATATAACCATGCACTGAATGGACATTATTAATTTCATTATCGAGTAGGTTTCTTAGTGTCCTGCGGGTATCGTCAGTTAAACCCTTGGTTTTTTGTAGTTGTTTACCTGCATTTTGCACATTGTTGAATAAATCACGTTGTTGGGTCTGTTGAACTGATTCTTGGTTTTTAAGTAGTGTTAAAGTTTCACTAACAAGGGGAGAGAGGTCTTCAAAGCTCATACCTTTATTGAGTGCACTTCTAAATTTAGCAAGGCGATTATCTAACTCAATATCAAGCCCTTTACAGCTTAGCGAAAGTTTAGCTGCAAAGTCACACAAAATATCCACTTGATGTTTGCGTGCACTTTCAACAGCCATACGAGCATCAATTGCCTGTTTTAGCTTTTTATCTGCTGCGTTAGATCTTTGTGACACCTAAGCGTACCGCCATCAATTTAATTTCATTATCTTTAGTTTACAACAAATTCTTATTATGTGTAGTTATCTAGTAAAAAACTTAGAAATTTTAATAAGCTACTACGTATAAACTCGTATACGGGGCAATTTGTCGTATTTAATTCACTTTTAAATAGGGGCTTGCTAGTCTTGCAGGCAATTAAGTTTCCACTAAGAGTCTCTATGAAAAAGTTATTAGCCCTATCTATCCTAGCTGCATGTTCAGCACCTGTATTTGCCGACGTAAATTATTCTTTAGAAATCTCACAACCACAGCACCATTTAGGTGATGTAAGTGTAGAGTTTCCAAAAACTGCACAAGCACATCTTGATATAAAACTTCCTGCATGGCGAACGGGTCGCTATGAAATGCTAAACCTTGCCAATGGCATTCGTTACTTCAAAGCTAAAGATGAAGATGGCAAAGAGTTAAAATGGGAAAAAATTGATCACAGTACATGGCGTGTACACCTTAATGAGCCAACCGAAGTTAATATTGACTACCAGGTGTATGCAAATGAGCTTGGTAAGCGCGCTCGCCACATTGACGACAGCCATGCATTTATAGATGCATCAGGCTTTTTTATGTTTAGTGAATCATTTCGCCAAGAGCCAGTAACCGTTAATTTAGAGGTGCCTAAAAAGTGGCGCTCTGTATCGGGTATGGATAATTTAAAAGGCAAAAATTCATTTAAAGCAGCAGATTACGACGTGCTTGTTGATTCACCAATTGAAACGGGTATTAACCAACTACACACATTTGAAGTAGATGGCCGTGAATACGATTTAGTTATATGGGGCGACGGTAACTACGATGTAGAGCAAATGCTTACCGATCTTAAAAAATTAGTTGCTACTGGTAATGTAATTTGGGATGGCTATCCATATGAACGTTATGTATTTATGGTTCATGCTACGTCGGGTGCTGGTGGTGCAACAGAGCATTTAAACTCAACAATTATTCAACGTCCACGCGATAGATTTGGTAGCCGCGAAGATTACCTAGCCTTTATTAGCACCGCTGCGCATGAGTTTGTTCATACGTGGAATGTTAAAGCATACCGCCCTCAAGGTTTAGTGCCGTACGATTACACGAACATGAATTACTCTAAACTGCTTTGGATTGCAGAGGGTTCAACAAGTTATTTTGAAGATCATTTAATGGTTCGCTCTGGTATTGAAACAACAGATGAATTTTTTAAAGTGATGAGTAAAACCATTAATCGTCATTTACAAACACCGGGCCGTGAAGTGCAAAGCGCAAGCGAAACAAGCTTTGATAAATGGATTAACCAAGGTGGCGATCATGCACGTAACTACAGCACTAATATTTATTCAGAAGGTTCATTACTTTCATTAGTTTTAGATATCGACTTGCTAGAAAAAAGCCAAGGTAAAATAAGCTATCGCGACGTACACAAAGCACTTTATAACAATCATAAAATGCCAGCTGGTTTTACAGATGTAGATGTACTTAATATCTTAAAAGGTTTAACAGGGCGTGATTACTCAAGCTGGTGGCAAGAAAATGTTGAGTCGCCTGCAAGTATTAACTTTGACGACTTACTTACTAAAGTAGGCTTGAAATTTGAACGTCCTGAAAAAGCAAAAGCCCTTGCAAGCATTGATGCTACCGCTAAAAACACAGGTGAGTTACTTACGTTAAGTTACGTTCGCCGTGGTGGCAGTGCGTGGAAAGCAGGTTTAACTACCGATGATAAAATTGTCGCTATAAACAAACATCACGTAGGTAAAGATTTAAAAACCAGCTTAGAAACGTTTAAAGCAGGCGACAAAGTAACAATAGACTACATTCGCCGCGATGCTCTTGAAAGCTTAACATTAGTACTATCAGAAGATTTTGATAAGCCTAAAAAAGTAGTTGCTGATAAAGAGGCAACGCCTGAGCAAAAAGCACTATTCAAAGCATGGATTGGCGTGGAACATCCAAATGATGTGACTGACAAATAACGATAAAAATTATATTGTTTTTTATATTAATTAATCATAGCGTGATCTTCCGTATTACAGCGTGGATCACGCTATGTGTTGATGTTTTTTAAGTTCATCATGAAATAATAAAACTGGAAATCGTAGCGTATTAAAAATATAGATATGTTAAAAAAATGGAATGATGTTAACAGGGAAGATTTTCATATTCTTTCTACTAAGTTTATCAAAAATAATTTTAAGACTAAATTGGTATTATAAAAAAATAGAGTGAGCTATTAGGCCTGATAATTCAGAGCCGGCAGCTACATTTTGTCTTAAAAAGCACCTATTTACATGAAATGTATGTATAAAAAATGAGCTGCTGACTTGTTTTGTTGCTAAAATCAAATTAATTACTAATATAAATACATTTTTTAGAGAAAAATTAGTCATTAAATACTATTATTATTAGTAAGTTTTTCTTGATCCTTGTCATCGAAATGAAAATAGATAAAGTTGTAAATGCGTTAACTCATCAGTTTGTTACAAACGACCCTCTTCATCAATTATTTGATGCGGTTAATGCTATTTCTGTGCAAGGATATGACGAACAACGACGTGTAATTTATTGGAATAAAGGTAGTGAGTATCTTTATGGGTATAATGCACAAGAAGCTGCTGGACAAAAACTAGAAGATTTAATTATTCCTACCCCAATGCAAGATGCGGTTGTATCGGCTCATACTAATTGGCTTAACAACGGTACAGAAATTCCTGCAGCAGAGATTACCTTACAGCGTAAGAATGGTACACAGGTGTGTGTGTATTCAAGCCATGTGATGTTTATAAATCAATATAATATTAAACAAATGTATTGCATAGATATTGATTTAACCGATGTAAAAAAGGCCCAAGGGCAGGCTGTTTTCAAAGAAAAAATGCTTGAAACCATATTCGAAGCGATTCCTGATTTATTCTTCTTAATGCAAGAAGATGGCACTATTGTTGACTATCACGCCAGCAATGAGAATAACCTCTATGTTAATCCTAATGAATTTATTGGTAAAAGCATGTTTGCTGTATTACCTGATGAAATTGCGATTAAATTTCAGATTAATATTGCCCAAGCACTAAAACAAAAAGTAATGGTTAGCTTTGAGTACGAACTTAGATTACCTAAAGGCACTGTATATTTTGAAGCCCGTGTAAATCATGTACCTCAATATGAGCAAGTCATGGTTATTGTTCGTGATATTACCGAACAACATAAATCAGATGAGCTAATACGCCATCAAGCCTATTTTGATAGCTTAACATTACTTCCTAATCGGTTTTTAGCGCTAGATAAGTTATCAAAAATTTTGAAAGATGCGGATGAAAATAAAGGTAATGCCGCTGTATGTTTTCTTGATTTAGATGATTTTAAAAAAATTAACGACTCACTTGGACACGAAGTTGGCGATAAACTATTAATTCAAGCTGCTGCAAGACTCCAGCGAACTATCAGTGATAACGATATGGTAGGAAGGTTAGGAGGCGATGAGTTCATTGTATTATTACCAGATTTAACTTGTGCAAAAAGTGCGCTGCGTATAGTTGATAAGTTACTTAAAAACTTTAGAGAACCATTTAAAATAGAAGGCCGCGAATTAATGGTTACGTTGAGCGCTGGCATTGCTATGTATCCTGAAAATGGCAGTTCAGCTTCGGATTTACTGCGTAACGCAGATACCGCAATGTATCAAGCTAAAGCATTAGGCCGGAACACCTATTCTTTTTTTGCAAAGCAAATGAATGTAGTAATCCAGCGGCGTTTATCAATTGAAGAGCAAATGAGTGGTGCCCTTGAGCGTAATGAATTCGAACTATATTACCAACCTCAATTAGATGTTAAAAATAAACATATCATTGGTGCTGAAGCGTTATTACGCTGGCATAACCCTGAGTTAGGCAATGTAACACCCGATGAGTTTATACCTATTGCCGAAAATACAGGATTAATTGTACCTATTGGTAAATTTGTAATTAGCCAAGCATTACATTTTTTAAATGAGTGGCAAAGCACCTGTAAACGCGAACAAAAATATACAATGGCCGTTAACTTATCTCCTCGTCAATTTAGAGATTCAGGACTACTGCGCTTTATTCAAAACTCACTTATTGATGCAAACGTAAATCCCGAAAGTTTAGAGCTTGAAATTACTGAGGGAGTACTGATGAGTTGCCACACTAATGTTGTTGATATACTGACTGAAATTACAGCATTAGGGATTAACTTATCAATGGATGACTTTGGTACAGGCTATTCATCATTAAGTTATTTGAGAGAATACCCTTTTAATGTACTCAAAATAGATAGAAGTTTTATAGATGGCATTGTGCTAAACAATGAAGATTGTAATCTCGTAAAGGCAATTATTGCCATGTCACACAGCTTAGGACTGACAGTGGTAGCTGAAGGTGTAGAAACAAAAGAGCAGCATACTTTACTGAACGAATTGGGTTGTGATTTTATGCAAGGCTTCTATTTTAGTAAACCAATACCAGCAAAACAGTTTCTTGATTTTTCGATGAATTTTGATAAAAAGTAAGATTAAACACTCGATTGTAACAATTCATTGCACGGCTATTGACCTCATTAGCTACTGACGAGTAACCTGTTATAGAAACAAATAAAAAGGATTCTATAATGCGTTTAAAACCTCTTGTAGCTACATTAGTAGCCACATTTTCTTTATCACTTTCAAGTAGTGCCATAGCCGACGAAGGCATGTGGCAACCACACCAACTTCCAGAGTTAGAATCAATTTTAAAAGCCAAAGGGCTTGAAATTGATGTTGAATCTATTTCTAAATTAACCGAATTCCCAATGAATGCGGTAATTAGCCTAGGTGGCTGTACAGCATCGTTTGTATCGCCTAAGGGTTTAGTTGTGTCAAACCATCACTGTGTTTATGGCTCGGTACAATACAACTCAACACCTGAAAACAATATTTTAGAAAATGGCTTTTTAGCTAAAAGTCCTACAGAAGATTTACCTGCAGCGCCGGGCTCACGCGTCTATGTAACAAAAACGGTTACCAACGTAACAGATGAAGTAATTAAAGGTACTAACGAGCTAACAGCAAAAGCACGCTACGACGCACTCGAAAAAAATGAAAAAGCGCTAGTAGCCCAATGTGAAGCCGACGAGAGCTATCGTTGTAACGTGTATTCGTTTCACGGTGGTTTAGAGTTTTACCTAATTAAGTCACTTGAAATAAAAGACGTACGCTTAACTTACGCACCAGCTATGGGCGTAGGTAAATACGGCGGCGATATAGATAACTGGATGTGGCCGCGCCACACAGGCGACTTTGGTTTTTACCGCGCTTATGTAGGCAAAGATGGAAAACCTGCAGAGTACAGCGAAGACAACGTACCTTACGTACCTGACTCTTACCTAAAAGTAAGTGCCAAAGGCGTGCAAGAAGGCGACTTTGTAATGGTTACAGGCTACCCAGGGCGTACTAACCGATACCGCATTGCAACAGAGGTAGATAACGTATTTAACGATAGCTACCCTAAAGCACGCGTTCATAACTCAAAATACGTGTCGCTTATTGAAGAAAACTCAGAGGACGGCAGTAAAGCGCGTATTGCTTACGAAAGCACCATTGCAGGTTATAACAACTATATTAAAAACTATGGTTCGATGATCGAAAGCTTCAAAAAAGGCACTATGCTTGAGCGCAAAAAACAGTTTGAGCAAGAGTTAACACAATGGATCAATAGTGATGGTGAGCGTAAAGAACAATACGGAAGCGTATTAGGTGAGCTATCTGAGCTAATTGCGCAATCACAAGAGCACAGTGAACGCGACCGCATGTTAGGTTATGTACATCGCTCACAAATGATCAGTACAGCACGACGTTTATACCGCTTAGCTTACGAAAAACAAAAGCCAAATAGCGAACGTGAATCTGGTTATCAAGAACGTGACTTACCTCGCATTAAAGCAGGACTTGAGCGCATGACGCGCCGTTATGATAGCAAAGTAGACAAAGCTATTTTACTGCACTTTTTAGAACTGTATGCAGCACTTCCAAAAGAAGAGCGTTTTAGCGACGTTGATAACGTATTTAAAGTACAAAATGGGTTTGATAAAGCAACCCAAAGCGCGTTACTTGATAGCATGTATGAACAGTCAAGACTTGATAATGCCACTGTTCGTAGTTCATTGTTTGAGCAATCGTTTAGCCAGCTAAATCAAAGCCAAGACCCATTTGTGCAGTACGCTAAAGCAATCTTTAAAGTAATGAAAGCTGAGGAAGATAAATCAAAAGCACTTGCAGGTAAATTACAAGCAGCTCGCCCAGAGTTAATGAGCGCAATAATTGCGTTTAACAAAGCTAAAAACAAACCTGTATACGCCGATGCCAACAGCACTCTACGAGTAACCTATGGCACCGTAGGCGGCTACTCACCTCAAGATGGCTTGGTAGCAACACCTTTTACCTCGCTTGAAGGGTTACTAGCTAAAAACACTGATGTTGACCCATTTAATGCACCTAAAAAGTTACAAGAGCAAATTAAAGCCAAGCTTTACGGTGACTACACGGGTGGCATGAATACAGTACCCGTTAACTTTTTATCAAATGTAGACACTACCGGTGGTAACTCAGGTTCGCCAACACTTAACGGCAAAGCAGAGCTTGTTGGTTTACTGTTTGACGGTGTTTACGAAAGTATTATTGGTGACTGGGATTACAACCCTGAGCTTAATCGCTCAATCCACGTTGATTCGCGCTACATGCTGTGGGTAATGGATAAAGTAGATAATGCACAAAACTTGTTAGACGAAATGACAATCGTAAAATAAGTAATTAGTGAGATAAGAGAAGGGCGCTTACCGTAAAGGAAGCGCCTTTTTTGTTGATGTTTGATTCGTTTATGACTGCTAAGTGCCATGATCGGATAATCGAAACCTTAGTCGCTTGTTATATTTAAATTTTACGCTCAAAGGCTAGATATAAAGTTGCAAATAAAAAACCACTAAAGCCTTTTTCCATTTTTGATAAAACCCACCCATCTCTTGCCAACTCGTTTGCTTTAGCGTTTGCTCTATTTAACATACCACCTGTAGCCCAGATTTGAGAAACTGCAATAAACTTATACTCCATGTAACACTCCTTTAAATATAAATGCTTTATCAGAGGACTCTTTCTCTATTTTTAAGCGAAAACGTCCTTATTTTATTAGCTTCTATTAATAGCAAAAAGCATAAGTTATTGCTAGGTATATATATTATGCTTATGATGGGTTATTTGAACATATAAAAAAGGGGGGAAGTAGTCATTAATTAATTACTCACTCAATGACTAATTCTCGCTCAAAGCACGCTTAAGCAAAGTATCACTTGCTGTCATATAAATAGAAATTAGCAAAGACGACCTCATTTTCTTACCTTTTTTGTTGGTGTTTGATTCGTATATTTATGACTGCTAAGTGCCATCCGACACAGTAAAATACCTTGCCAATTATTATCAACATTTTATGTTGTCGAGTTGCTGGAGAGTGCTAATAGCGGGCATTGGTAACGCCGCGTTAAGTAGTGAGCAACGTTTCCACTCTATCTAAACCATTGCGCCGTAAACACTAAAGCTGAATCAAACTGAGAAAGCCAAGCGTTGAGAATTCGTCTTAAACGCATTGTTATGATTGTGCTAAATGGGAGTAATGTCTGTCGTTTTGGACATATGCTTTAAGCCCATGTCGTCCCTGAAAAACAGATGATGACTCTATTAGTTGCTCATAATTCACAGTATCAATTGGACATTTTTGATCACTTTTCCAACTCGCAAACGCATATATGACTAACACCGAACCAGTATGAAGCCCTTTGTAGTAACCTTCTTGGATTAAGTTATTTTTACCAACAGCATCATAAAACTTATGACTCCAATATTCCTCAATTGAACCAAGTACTAGCTGGTAGTGCTCGGTACCCAGTTTTGATTTAAATACTTTAAATTTTTCTATTTCTCTTGCACACATAATCCAATTTAACCGCTCACTTACAACAAGAGCATTTTTTCCCATACCACGCGTCAGCATTTCGAAAGCAGATTCAAGTTTTCTGACAGCTGCTTCGAAAAGCTCTTTGTCGAGTGCAAGTCGCTTATCAAACTGGTTTTTACGATAAGTAAAGAATAAACCAACCAAAGCAATTATGGCAGAAATGATTGAAATAAGAGCAGATACTGCGGGTACTATATATTCTTCGCTAACTAAAGATTCCATAACTTCCTCGAAAAATCATAACGCCTCATTAAGAGAACATTTATAGTTGGCTAAAATGTTGAACGCAATGTAAACAGCCAACTGTAATTTTCCTGCTTTAATCACTTGTATGGATAATAAACCCATAAATTAATTAATATTTATAGCAGGTTCGGGTAATGTGAGAACTAGGCTTTAGCAGCAACTAAAGCTTTCCTTGTCGTAGTTCGATTAAGCTATGGCTCCTCTATTGAGAGACCGATAACAAGAACGAACGCGACAAAGGACTCCAAGCACAACACTCGAATAGTCTACTGGGTCTCGAACCCGCATTATGCAAGTAAAAGTTAGCTTGTTATGTACCGATTGGCTTTACTATCATTTCAGATGTGTTTTTGATTTTTTCTTCAATTTTGCGTTTTTCAAGAAGTGCTTTATCTTTAATGGCCCTATTACTCCAAATAACAAAAAGCTGAATAGCACTATTGTTTTCTTTTGATATTAGAACAAGAAGTGGTGCGTACTTTTTTACAGTATTACAATATGTTCGCCCTAAGGTGTTATAAGCAAGTTTTTCATCCGCTATCCCCGATACAAAATAAGTTGAAAAGCCACTTAGTGCATTTGCGACATCTACAAATTCACCTGTCAATTTTTCGATAACATCATCATGGTCAATGTAATTAGTGAACGGCTTAACTTCTATAGAATTAGCTCCTACTTTTACAACAGATTTTTGAAATATTTGAGCGCCTAATTCATCTACTTTTTTATCAAGGGTATTAATTAAAGGGATTATCTTTTCTGAATAATACCGGCATTCATCTGCTGTCACCTTATAAGCTTCCCTTTTAGCATTGATTTTTGCTAAGTCTTTAGTTACTTTTATTTGCTCTAAAGCCTTATAAGCAAAAAGCACCAGGGCTGGTCCACTTAATAGGTAAAGTAACTCTAAAATATTTTTTAAATGTTCCAATTGAATACTCCATTTTGATAGGTACATAACAATTCATTAGTGCGCTCATCGCGTATATTTATGACGACGCCAATCTAGGTTTTCTACATTATATAGTTTTAACAAATAACCTAAAGTATTACTATCTATAAGATTTCTAAAACTTTTGAGTAAAGTTGAATGGGACAATATACACGCGTCGCGCGTTTGCTTGAATATATGCGCGAACGACACAGTTTGTGCAATCAATTACCTCTTATATTTATCCAGCTGCAATGTCCGGTTATCGCTCTCATCTGCCTTTAACTTAAATCAAATCACCTCAGCTCAACACCCTTTAATATATTTCATGTGCATTTTATAACCAAGAAGTGCTAGCTTAGTGGTAAATTAATCGAAGGAAATAATTATGAAATTAGAGTCATTAGCACTGCACCACGGTTACGAATCTGAGCCTACGACCAAGTCGGCAGCCGTGCCTATCTATCACACTTCTTCTTATACATTTGATAATACGCAGCATGGCGCTGATTTATTCGATTTAAAAGTACCTGGAAATATTTATACCCGCATAATGAACCCAACGAATGCCGTACTTGAACAACGTATTGCCGCGATGGAAGGGGGCATTGGTGGGCTAGCCGTGGCCTCTGGGATGGCTGCTATTACGTATGCTATTCAATGTTTGTGTGAAGTCGGTACTAATATTGTAAGCACCAGCCAAGTATATGGTGGGACGTATAACTTATTTGCACATACCTTACCTAGGCAAGGTATTGAAGCACGCATGATAAAGGCCGATGACTTTACCGCGTTCGAGAATGCAATTGACGACAACACCCGCGCTGTTTTTTGTGAATCTATTGGTAATCCGGCAGGTAATATTGTTGATATTGAACGTTTAGCACGTATTGCACACAGCAAAGGTGTGCCGCTTATTGTTGATAATACCGTGGCTACGCCGTATTTATGCCGCCCATTTGAGCTGGGCGCTGATATAGTGGTTCACTCACTGACAAAGTATATAAACGGGCACGGTACTGCCATTGGCGGCATGATTGTCGACTCTGGTAAGTTTGATTGGAAAGCAAATGCCACGCGTTTTGCAATGATGAACGAGCCCGATCCGTCGTATCACAATGTGGTTTATACCGAAGCTTTTGCTGAAGCTGCATTTATCGGTCGCTGCAGAGTAGTGCCACTTAGAAATACTGGCGCAGCGCTTGCCCCTAAAAACGCATCTGACATTTTAATCGGGCTTGAAACATTAGGCTTAAGAATGGATCGCCACTGCGAAAATGCACAGCAGTTAGCTGAGTATTTAGAAAATCATCCAAAAGTGCTTTGGGTTAATTACGCAGGGCTTAAATCAAGCCCGTATAACGAAATGAGCCAAAAAATTACCAGTGGTAAAGCATCCGGTATTTTAAGTTTTGGTATTGCTGGTGGCCTAGAAGCGGGTACTCGTTTTATTGATGCGCTAAACATGATTTTACGCTTAGTTAATATTGGCGATGCCAAGTCGCTTGCATGTCATCCAGCGTCAACCACACACCGCCAATTAAATGATGAAGAGCTTGCTAATGCGGGCGTAAGTCGCGATTTAATTCGTTTGTCGGTCGGTATTGAAAACATTGTAGATATAATTGCCGATGTAAGCCAAGCGCTCGATAAAGCTTAAAATTACATTAATTAGAAATGCTTGTTCAGCTTTACTGTAAATACAGTATTGTTTGTTAAAAAGGTTTAGGTTTTCTAAACCTTTTTAGCCATTCATTTAGCTACAGTTTAAATACAGGCGGTAGGCTAAATATTTATTACTTTAACCTAAATAAAATGGGCTAAAAGTAGTGATTTTTCACAATAGTTGGTATGTTACAAGTAACATTTTATTTAATTGTGTGTGATGAAAAAAAACAAACGTTCTTCTCTTCAAGATATTGCCGATGCGGTTGGTGTAACCAAAATGACGGTGAGTCGTTATTTACGTAATCCCGAAAAAGTATCAGAGTCTACTCGCACTAAAATTAGTGCAGCTATTGATACGCTAGGCTACATTGCAAATAAAGCCCCTGATTTACTCTCTAATGCTAAAAGCTACTCTATTGGTGTACTCGTTCCATCGTTAACGAACCACGTATTTGCTCAAGTTATAAAAGGCATTGAAGATGTAACAGGGCCTGCAGGATACCAAACAATGTTGGCCCATTATGGTTACAACCCTGAAATTGAAGAAAAACGGGTTGAGTATTTATTGTCGTACCACGTTGATGGTTTAATTTTATCAGAAACCACACACACAGACAGAACGCTAAAAATGATTGAGATGTCAGGCGTACCTGTGATTGAAATAATGGATACTCATCACTCTCCTATGCAGCAAGCGGTTGGTTTTGATAACGTTAAAGCCGCTTTTGATATGACGACAGCACTTTTAAATAAAGGCTATCGCAATATTGTTTATATAGGTGCAAGGCTCGATGTACGAACACGCCTAAAATTTCAAGGTTATTCAGAAGCTATGTTAGCTAAAGGCTTTACGCCTAAAAGTGTGATGACTGATCAAGCTTCATCTTATAGTTTAGGCGCTGAACTTTTACAAAAAGCGCGTACTGACTACCCAAATACTGACTGTTTGTTTTGTACTAATGATGATTTAGCAATTGGGGCTATTTTTGAGTGCCAGCGAAACAACATTTTAGTGCCTAGCCAAATGGGGGTTGTGGGTTTTCATGGTCATGATATTGGCCACGCAATGGTGCCTCAATTAGCAAGTGTGATCACCCCTCGTTATCAGATTGGTAATGTTGCGGGAAGAGAGTTGTTGAGCCGGATAAATTCAGGTTTGGATGCTAGCATTAATTATAAGCAAGTAATTGATACTGGTTATATAGTTCATCTAGGTGAGAGTGTTTAAATACTCTAATTATATGAGCCTAATTACCTGAGCTTAATTACATGAGCCTAAATAACATAAGGCTCAGGTAATTTTTATATGTGTGATGATAACTCTACAGACTATAAATTTACAAAAACAGAGAAATAATCATAGCGACAAGTGCGCCAACAGTACCAATAATGGTTTCCATTACTGTCCACGTTTTAAGAGTTTGCATTTCGCTCAAACCGAGATAGCGACTCGCTAACCAAAATCCTGAGTCGTTTACATGGGAGAGCACAATAGAGCCCCCACCAATAGCGATGGTGACAGCGGCAAGCTGCGCTCCATCAAGGCCTAAAGGCTGAAGCATTGGAATAATTAAGCCACACGCTGTAAGCATAGCTACTGTCGCAGAGCCTTGAATAACCCGCACAGCGGCTGATAATACAAAAGCGAGTATTACAATCGGTAATCCTGAGCCAGCTAAGTAATTACCCAGTGCAGTACCTACTCCTGAATCAACTAATACTTGTTTAAATACCCCACCAGCACCAGTGACAAGAATAATAATTCCCGCAGGTTGTAAGGCACTACCACAAATTTCCATGATTCTAGCATTAGGGACACCGCGCCTTGCGCCGAGCAAATAAAATGCCATTAGGCAGGCAACTAAAATTGCAGTAAATGGATGACCTATAAAGGCTAACCAATTATATAAATCAGAGTCTTTTTCAACAAAGCGACTACCAATAGTATTTAAACTAATCATAATTAATGGCAAAGCAATTAAACCTAATGCTAATCCAAAACTAGGCGTCCCTTTACCAACTCTTTGGTTATCGTCGATTTGTTCGTGCTGTGGGAGTTCTACATGAATAGATTTAGAAATAATAGAGCCCCAAATTGGACCTCCTATAATCATTGCTGGTATGGCAGCAATAAGGCCAAATAAAATCATATAACCATAGTCAGCGCCTAATTGAGAGGCAACCAAAATCGGCCCTGGCGCAGGAATAAGAAACGCCTGACAAGACGCTATCCCAGCAAGTAGCCCAATACCAATTTTAACAACGCTGCCACCGCCTTTTCGTACCACAGCAAAAACAATACCGATTAAAAGTACAACGGCTACATCAAAAAACAGGGGGAGGGCACAAATAAAGCCCGTAAAGGTAAGCGCCCAATTAGCGTTTTTTTCTCCAAAACGGTGTAAAAGTGTGTGGGCAATACGATCCAGCGCGCCGGTTTCTTCCATTACTTTGCCAAACATGGCACCTAAAGCGACCACAACCGCTACAAAGCCTAGTGTTCCGGCCATTCCCTTTTGAATTGTAGCGGCAATTATTTCAGGGCTCATTCCTGAGAATAATCCTGCAATCATAGAAACAAGGATTAAAGAGACGACAGCATGTAGTCGCACTTTCATTACTAAGAAAAGCAATAAAAATATGGAGCCTGCCGCTGTTAGTATTAATGATAAATCTGACATTTTTCCCTACTTATATTCAGTGTGAATTATGATGTTTAGTGTGTGTTTAACTTCACTTCCGTATTTGTTACGGGTAACATGTTACCCGTAACTCAATATAATATATACATTGAAAATAATTAATTATTAAATTAAGGCGAGGGTAAATACATGAGTAACACAAATGTAGGTCGTGTTTATATTGTAATGGGGGTTTCAAGCACAGGAAAGTCAAGTGTGGGTGATGCATTAGCAAAGCGCATTGGCGCTAAATTTATCGACGGAGACGACTTACATCCCAAGGCTAATATATTAAAAATGTCATCTGGGCAGCCTTTAAACGATGCTGATCGTGTGCCTTGGCTAGAAAGAATACGTGATGCTGCATTTAGCATTGAAAAGAAAAATGAAATTGCGGTAATAGTCTGCTCTGCATTAAAAAAGAAATACCGAGAACAAATATGTGACGGAAATATAGGTATTACCTTTTTACATCTTTATGGTGATTTTGAACTGGTTAAAAGCCGTATGCAGGACAGAAAAGGGCATTTTATGCCTGTTGATTTACTCAAAAGCCAATTTGAAACGCTAGAAGTACCAAAAGAAGATGAGCCCAATGTTATAAATATAGATATTAATAACTCATTTGAGCAAGTAGTCGAAAGTTGTATTAGCGCAACTAAAATGAATAGCCACAACAAGTAAAAAGTTTTTAGTTAATCAGTTAACTGTTACTTTTAACATTTAGGGGCTTTATTTGTTATGAGTTAGCATCTGCTCGTGGTGTTTCTAAAATCGCTTTTTTTTCATCTTCAGATAATATTATCCAATCAAAAATTTCTTCGTTGGTACGCCCACACCCGGTGCAGTAACCGCTGCGCCTTTCGCATATTCCTAGGCAATCAGTTTTAAATTTAGATGGTTTTTTGTTTTGATTTAATTGGCGCATTATTAAAGTCCTAACGGTGGAGCAATTTCAAAGCGAGTAGAAAACCCATTACCTTCTTGATTGGTAGAGAGTGTAATGACAGGGGTTTTGGTATCAAGTACAAAGGTGCTGTAAATTGAACTTGCTGTTTCTTTTTGGCTTTCAAACCAACCTGTTTTGGTTAAGCATTGGCGTAATTGCTTAGCCAGTTTTTGATGAGATTTGACTGTTTGCGTTTGTGTTTTAATAGGCGTTTGGCATTGGTAGCTTGCTTGCTCTGACTTATTTAAAGTAACCGTACAGCTTGCTCCAATAATATGAGTATTAGTACGCCACTGAATAGTGAACTGGTTATCTACTTTATCTGTTTTGATTGAATTAAAACCAGATTCATAACTGGTTATAAGGTTATTTATGATGCTGCATTCATTGGGTGTTACTATGGTTTTTACAGACTGATTCGTTGTAGTAGTGGTTGCTGTAGTTGTAGTCTGATTAGTTTTGCTGGTACAGCCCGCTAAAATAAACGCGATAACTAAAATAAATGCGACAATAGAAGGAGTAATATAGTTTTTCATAGTTCA
This sequence comes from Pseudoalteromonas sp. SWYJZ12, assembly GCF_015864395.1. Classification (NCBI taxonomy): domain Bacteria; kingdom Pseudomonadati; phylum Pseudomonadota; class Gammaproteobacteria; order Alteromonadales; family Pseudoalteromonadaceae; genus Pseudoalteromonas; species Pseudoalteromonas sp. SWYJZ12. Next base: position 280,477 of record NZ_JADYXH010000001.1, on the reverse strand, counting down.
CAGTAACCGATTAATTTAGCCACGCACTATATCACACGTGATTTACTGTAAAAATAAAAAGGCCCATATAAATATGAGCCTCTTTGTTAGTCACAACTAATGCTATTTATGGCGACCTTGCAAGCATTTAACTACATCTTCAAGGGCTAAGCCTTGGCGTTGTAGTAATACTGTAAGGTGATAAATTAAATCAGCAGACTCGTTTGTTAGCTCATCGTTATCGTGTTTCATAGCGGCAAGGGCAACTTCTACGCCTTCTTCACCTACTTTTTGACAACTACGGCTTAAGTCTTTTGCAAATAATGAGGCAGTGTAGCTTTTTTCAGGGTTGTCATTTTTACGCGCAACAATCACATCTTCTAACTGTGCTAAAAAGCTTAAACTTGGTTTTGCTTCATCACCAAAACAGCTTTGTGTGCCTAAGTGGCACGTTGGACCTTCTGGGTTGGCAAGTACTAAAATTGAATCGTAGTCACAATCGGTATGCACAGATACTACGTTTAAGTAGTTTTCTGATGACTCACCTTTAGTCCATAAACGCGATTTTGAACGCGAGTAAAACGTCACTTTATTACTCTCAAGCGTAACGTTTAGTGCTTCGCTGTTCATAAAGCCTTGCATTAAAATAACACCAGAGCGGGCATCTTGAATAATAGCAGGGATCATTTCACTTTTAGCGAAATCGACTTGAGCTTGGTTTTGTTGTGTTACTTGCATAATCTTGCTGCCACTTGGTTATCTGTTAAAAATTGTTTTAGTTCGCCAATGTTAATCACATTTTTATGAAAAACGCTGGCGGCTAATGCACCATCTACTTTGCTTTGTTTAAATACATCAACAAAATCTTGCATTGATCCCGCACCGCCAGAGGCGATTAAAGGAATGTTACATAGCTCGCGAATTTTACTTAACTGCTCGTTGTCGTAACCGTTACGAACGCCATCTTGGTTCATACAGTTTAATACAATTTCGCCTGCGCCTAAGTCTTGTACGCGTTTAACCCATTCTTGTGTTTTATAACGCGTACGGCTTGATGCATTAGGATCGCCAGTTAATTGGTAAACTAAATATTCACCAGTCGTTTCATCAAAAAAGCTGTCTATGCCAACAACAACACATTGCTTGCCAAACTCATCGTGTAATTCTTTAATAAGTTCAGGGCGTGCAATAGCAGGGCTGTTAATACTTATTTTGTCAGCACCGCGCTCTAAAACACGCGCTGCATCAGCGACCGATTTAATACCGCCAGCTACACAAAATGGAATATCGATATTGCGTGCAATGCTCTCTACCCAGTTTACATCAAGTAGGCGTTTTTCAACGCTTGCACTGATCTCGTAAAAAACCAGTTCATCGGCACCGGCTTCGCTGTAGGCTTTAGCCATTGTCAAAATGTCGCCAACAATTTCATGGCCTTTAAACTTAACGCCTTTAACTACTTGGCCGTCTTTAACGTCTAAGCATGGGATTATGCGTTTTGATAACATGCCAATGCCTCCTCAACGCTAAATGCGCCATCAAGCAATGATTTACCTAAAATAACGCCGCCCACACCAAGCTCTTTAAGCTTTTTAATGTCGTCAAGTGAGCTTACGCCCCCTGAGGCTTGCACTTTAATTGTGCTGTTGTGGCGAGTTAGATCTTCGTAAAGCTCAAACGATGGACCCGTCATGGTGCCATCTTTACTGATGTCCGTGCATAAAAAGTCGATAACACCCAAGCCTACATAAAAATCTACCAGCTCAAGTAAACCAAATTCAGATTCACTTAACCAACCGTGCGTAGCAGGTGCCCAGCCCGTGGCTGTTTTATTTACATCAAGGGCAATTACAAAGTGTTCTGCGTCAAATTGCTCAATCCACGCTTTTACTTGTTCGCGTTTTTCTACTGCCATTGAACCAATAACAACTTGGTTTGCACCGGCTTTTAGCCAATCACTTACATCTTGCTCTGAGCGGATACCGCCACCCACTTGGTAAGGTACGTTAAGTGCTTTGGTTGCAGCTTGGATATGTTTCCACTGCTTTTTACTTGGATCGCGTGCACCTTCTAAATCAACAAGGTGTAGTTTACCTGCGCCACTGTCGGCGTATTCTTTTAAACGCGCACCAAGTTCGAAAGGGTAAAACTGTGCTGTGTCGTATTTACCTTGGTACAAGCGCACAATTTGATTTTGTAATACGTCTAATGCTGGAATAATCACAAATAATCTCTTTTTTGTTAGTTAATGGGCAGCTTATAACTGCCAATCAACAAAATTTTGTAATAAACGTGCGCCAACTTTTGCGCTGCGCTCTGGGTGAAATTGCATGCCTGCGTAATTGTCTTTAGCAACAATGGCTGAAAAGGTTTGACCATATTCGCCGCTCACGAGTGTGGCGTCGTTTATGGTGTGCGCAAAGCTGTGAACAAAATACACTTGCTCATCGAGCGTCAGCCCTTTAGTTAATGCATGCTCTTTGTTAACGCTTAAGTTATTCCAACCCATATGCGGCGACGTTAAGTTGCCTACATCAAGTGCTTTTACTTGTCCTGGTATTTTACCTAGGCACTGTACGTTACCTTCTTCGGTGCTTTCGCACAGTAACTGCATACCTAAACAAATTCCCATAAGCGGGCGCTGGTATTCATTTATAGCTTGTTGCCAGCCGTTATCTACTAGGCGTTTCATAGCAACCGACGCGTGACCAACACCTGGCAATATAGCGCGCTCAAAACCCGCTAGTTGCTCTGGTGAAGTAATTACTGTTGGCTTTTGCCCTAAGCGTTCAAACGCAAAGCGTACTGAATTTATATTGGCACAACCGGTATTAATTATGGCAATCATAAACATCCCTTAGAGCTGGCTGTTTGTTGGGTCGTGTCTTGTGCTACTGCCATACGAAGAGCACGTGAAAATGCTTTAAATAAACCTTCTACTTGGTGATGACAGTTACCGTCGCTTACCGATAAAATAAGGCTAATAGCGGCATTATCACTTAAGCTTTTGAAAAAGTGCTCAACCATTTGTACGTCTAAATCACCGGCTTTTTCGCGGCTAAAGTTAGCGTTTAATACAAATGATGCACGACCCGATAAATCAATTTGTGCTTCGGCTTTACATTCATCCATAGGAAGAGCAAAACCATAGCGCGCAATTTGCGATTTAGTCCCGAGGGCTTGTTTAAGTGCAACACCAAGAGCAATACCAATGTCTTCAACCAGGTGGTGCTCGTCTATGTGTAAATCGCCTTTGGCTTTAATGTTTAAACCAATGTTTGCGTGCGTACGAATTTGATCAAGCATGTGATCAAAAAAGCCAAGTCCGGTGTCTATGCTGCCATTTTTAGTTTGATCTAAGTTTATGGCTACATCAATTTGGGTTTCTTTTGTGTTGCGTGTAACACGACCTTCGCGGTTTGCAGTGGTCAATTTAGTTACTATCGCACTCCAATCGCCGTCGTATAAAATACCTTCACAACATAAGTTTTGAGCAAGGCCAATATCAGTTTCGCGGTCGCCAATAACAAAAGAGCGCGCTAAGTCTACTTTGCCTGAGCGCATAAGCTCGGTAAGTAAGCCTGTTTTAGGTTTACGGCAATCGCAGTTTTGCTCGTTAAAGTGAGGGCAAATTAATACTTCGTCAAAGCTAATGCCTTGGCTTTGCATTATGTCCATCATTTTGTCTTGTGCTATGTCAAAATCAGCAGTAGGGAAGCTATCTGTGCCCAAACCATCTTGGTTAGATACCATAACTAAACGGTAACCTGCAGCTTGTAATTGTAACAACGCAGGAATAACACCAGGTAAAAATGCTAGCTTTTCAAGGCTATCTACCTGTTTGTCGGTAATTGGCTCTTCAATGATAGTGCCGTCGCGGTCGATAAATAAATAGGGGTTACTCATGATACTTCGTTTCCTGCTAAAGATGCTGTGGAAGCTGGCGTTTGTAAGCCATCTAACCAAATTTTTACTTGTTCGAGTTCTTGTTCACTGCCAATTGAAATTCGTAGCCAGTCGTCTTCACCGTATAGCGTAAAAGCGCGCATAACCAAACCTTGCTCAAGTGCAATTTTAAAGTAGTTTTTATCGGCTAATTTTAAAGTAACAAAGTTACCTTCACCAGTGAGAATTTTTAATGCAGCAGGGGAGGCGTTTAGCCAATCTACCAACTTAGCTTTTAAGCTATTTAAAATAGTGACTTGGCGGCGCATTGATGTAATTGCATCGGGTGCAATTGCTTGCGCTGCAATACTTGCTACTACGCCCGATACCGGATACGGCGCAATGACTTTACGAATTGGCGCAAGAGTTGCTGCTTGTGCAAGCGTAAAGCCTGTTCTAAGGCCTGCCAGCGCAAAGGCTTTAGAAAGCGTACGCAAAACCACTACATTACTAAACTCGTTAATAAGCTTAGTCGCGCTTTGCTCTGGGCAAAACTCTATATAGGCTTCATCAACAATAACTAATGCAGAACCCGCAAGTGCTGTAGCAATCGCTTTTACTTTATCAAGTGGCGTTAAGCTGCCCGTTGGGTTATTTGGGTTACAAATAAATACCAGTTTTGAGCTGCCAACAGCTGCGATTATTTCGTCAACACTGCCATTTAGTAATAACTCTTGGGTAAGCGCATTAATGCCAACGTTGTGTGTATCGGCGGTTACTTTGTACATACCGTAGGTTGGTAAAAATAGCGCAATACTATCTTTAGCTGGCTCACAGTATGTGCGCACTAAAAGCTCAATGCCTTCATCTGCGCCGCGCGTCATTAATACATTTTCGCTTTCAAGCTCTGTATAAGCGGCGTAACGGTCAATAACCAGTTGCGGTTGAGGATCAGGGTAGCGATTTAAATCTTCAATACTCAGTTCAAGGTTTTTAGCATACGGGCTTTCGTTAGCATTTAGCCACGTAGTACCGGTTAGCTTTTCACTTTTTGCAGAGCTGTATGCAGCAAGGGCTGCAATATTCTTAGGTAATAAGCTAGACGCTTGTGCGCTCTCATTGCTCATTTTTAATTGCCTCTAAACGAATTGAAACCGCATTAGCGTGGGCATCAAGGCCTTCTGCATCTGCAAGTGGTAAAATAGCTTTTGAAAGCTGCGTTAAACCACTTTTAGTAATTGTTTGCACTGTGTATGTACGAAAAAAATCAAGCAAGTTTAAGCTAGAATATGTTGCACTGTAACCATACGTTGGTAACACGTGGTTAGTACCCGATGCGTAATCGCCTGCAGATTCTGGCGTGTAGTCACCTACAAATACTGAGCCTGCGTTTTTAACTTTATCTAGGTATGGTGTTGCATCGCCTAGTTGTAAAATTAAGTGCTCTGGTCCGTACTGCGCCGATACATCAAATGCTTGCTCAATTGAATCAACTAAAATAAGTGAAGAATTGGCGAGCGCTTGCTCGGCTGTTTCTTTGCGGCTCAAATTAGCTAACTGGCGAGTAAGTGCCTGCTGAGTTTGTTTTATTATACTTTCGCTGTTACATAATAAAATAACTTGCGAGTCTGCACCGTGCTCTGCTTGTGAGAGTAAATCGGCGGCTATAAATTCTGGGTTTGCACGTTCATCTGCAATAACAAGTACTTCAGACGGACCTGCTGGCATATCAATTGCCATACCTGGAATAGTTTGCGCAACGAGCTGTTTAGCCATTGTTACAAAGCTATTACCTGGGCCAAATATTTTGTTCACTTTAGGAACCGATTCGGTGCCATAAGCCATTGCTGCAATTGCGCCTGCGCCACCACTTTCTATTAAAGTAGTAATGCCACATAACTTAGCTGCATATAAAATAGCAGGGTTAATCGCTTTATCACCTTGTACCGGTGTAGCAAGTACAACGGTTTTTGCGCCGCTTAACTGCGCTAATACACCCTGCATAATAACCGACGATGGCAGTGGAGCACTGCCACCGGGTACATAAATACCGACTGCTTCGATGGCTTGATATTTCAGTTCACATACAACGCCTGGTTGGGTCGATAATTTAATATCTTTTGGCAATTGTGCTTCGTGAAAACGTTTAACGTTTGCATAAGCGGTATCAATTGCGTATTTAAGCTCTGCACTTAGTGCTTGCTCTGATGCGTTAATTTCATCAAGCGGAACACATAAGCGAGGGTTAGATCTATTATCAAACTCTTTAGCCATACTAAGTAAGGCTTCATCGCCTTGCTCTTTTACGTTAGCTAAAATAGTTTTACATATAGCTTCAACCTTGGCACTGGCAGAAACTGCAGGGCGCATTAGCGCCGCTGCTTGTACTTGTGAAGATTCCTCATTCCAACGAAGCATGGCACTTACTCCATCATTTTTTCAATTGGCATAACTAAAATAGAGTTAGCGCCTAAGGCTTTTAACTGCTCCATTGTTTCCCAAAATAATGTTTCGCTGCTTACCATGTGAAGTGCTACGTATTCATCGTTACCAGCAAGGGCAAGTAGAGTAGGTTGACCAGAACCTGGTAAGATTTCACAAATTTCATCAAGTTTGTTTTTTGGTGCGTGTAGCATGATGTATTTGCTTTCTTTAGCTTGTCTAACACCACGTAGGCGCGGCATAAGCTTATTGATTAGTGCTAGTTTGTCAGCATCTTGAAGATCTTTATTTTGAATTAAACACGCGTTTGATTCTAAAATTGTTTCGCCTTGAATCAAGCCGTTAGCTTCAAGTGTTGCGCCAGTAGATACTAAATCACAAATTGCATCAGATAAACCCGCACGCGGTGCTACTTCAACAGAACCCGTAAGCATTACTGTACTTGCGTTAATACCTTCGCGCTTTAACCACTGAGTTAAGATTTCTGGGTAGGTAGTAGCAATACGTTTGCCTTCAAACCAGCTCTTATCGCGAGCGCCAAGCTCTTGTGGCCATGCAAGTGCAAGACGACAGTAACCAAAGTCTAGTTTTGAAAGTTTGGTTACTTCACTTGGAACACCTTGTCGTTCACGTTCTGCTTGAACTTCTACAAGTACGTTTTCGCCAACTATGCCTAAGTCACATACACCGTCCATTACTAAACCCGGAATATCGTCATCGCGCACACGTAGTACGTCAATTGGCATATTAGTTGAGTGTGCAATTAAGCGTTGTTCACGAAGGTTAAGTTTAACACCTAACTGTTTAAGCAGATCTTGACAATCTTTAGATAGGCGGCCGCCTTTTTGGATGGCGATACGTAGACGATTACTGTTGTTCATTATTCATTTTCCTTTAATTTAAAAACTAAAAACCCCGAGGGGAACCTCAGGGCGAAAATGAATCAATGTTATTTGAATCGCCAGAGGTTCCTTTTAGGAATAACCTCTCAGCGAAAGACCTGACAGGTTATTCCGGTGAATGGTGGTGATGATGTACTGTTGTCAGGTTTAAGCGCATTTTTTATCCTATGTAACTGCCCGTTGTTTTTTTAACGTGCAGTTGTTATCTGTTTAAATAAATTTCGCATTCATAAAAACATAAACAGCTATATTATGGCAAGTTTTTTTTAGCTTAATTAAAGCATATGTTATAACTGTCGATAATATTAAGATAATAAGCGCAATTTTCGCCAACAATTGGTTATTTATCACTCAAACCAAATGGTTAACGAATAAAATGAAAAAATAAGGAAGTACTTATGGATATTATGATCCCTTATTTAGGAAGAATAACCAGACTAGAAGTGGAGTCAAAAAGTGCTTTTCATATTGCGGGTGTGCAAAGTGGATCGGCCGCTGAAAAAGTTGAGCTAGAGAATAAAAAAAGGCGTGAGTTACAAAAAAAGAAAAAGCTCAATATGCTTGACGACCAAAATAGTAAAAAAAAGTCTAACGTAGACGATGACGAAAACCCCCATTTAGATACATGGGCATAGGTTACAGTTACTGTATATTGCTAGAATTATAAAAGGGAAGCCTATAAATAGACTTCCCTTTTTCTGTTGAACTAATTAGTTCTGACTTTTACTTTTTAATATATAAAAGCTAAATATAGCGAACACACATACCTGAGCCACAATACCTTGCCATGTCGACTTAATACCAAGCCATGCTATATCAAAGCTCATTGGTAGCGGCGCAATACCTATTATGTCGGCCTCTTGTAATGCAATAACGGCTTTGCCCATAAGCACAAACGAGAGTGCAAATAATAGGTAAGTGGTAATTGCAAAAAACTTAGCAACCGGTAATTTAATTGAGTACTTAATTAATACCCACGTGATAATAGCCAGTATTGCAATAGCTATCGCAAAACCCGATGCAATAGATGAATATTGAGCAGGCGAGCTTTGCGTTAATAAAGACTGATAAAACAATACGGTTTCGAATACTTCACGGTATACGGCAATAAAAGAAAGCCCCGCTAATCCCCAAAGTGTCCCCGACTCAAGACGCTTATCTATATTGTCTTTTATATATTTTTGCCATTGTTGAGCACTTGTTTTACTGTGCATCCATACGCCAACATAAAGTAAAATTACAGCGGCAAACAATGCACCAGCACCTTCCATAACTTCGCGACTTGCACCACTTATTTCTATTAATGTTTGCGCCGCAGCCCACGTTAAACCACCAGCAATAAGTGCGGTTACCCAACCAACATGTACATATTTAAGCGCGTCTTGGCGTTTAGTTTTAATAAGTACGGTCATAAGGGCAATAATAACGAGGAGTGCTTCTAGGCCTTCGCGTAGTAATATAACTAAACTCGCTGAGAGGAGTGCACCATCAGTTAGTTTGGTTTCGTTTAGCATGCTATCTGCTTTAGCGAGTTGAGCTAGCGCTGCACTTACTTTTTCGCCAACGATGGCTGTATCTTTCTCGTTTTTAAATGTTTGGCGCAGGTTCATCAGTTGTACTTCGATATTTTTACGCAGTGTTTCGTCGTAGGCATTTAAGTTGTTTTCAACAAGCTCAAAGCCATCTAGGTAAGCGCTAATTGCTAAATCACTTGCTTGTGAGTAATTGCCTTTAGCATGCGCGGCTTGTGCTGCAAGTAACTGCGTGCGAGTAACCGTTATCGGATTCTTTTTACCGGTAAATAGTTGCTCTGGATTACCACGAAGCCATTTAACGTAATGAGCTTGTACTTCACTTTGACCTGCCGATAATTGTGCAGGGTTTAAGTTTACAATCTGCGAAGCGGTAATGTTTTGCTCTAGATTTTGTGGTTTTTGAACATCTTTAAATGCCAAGCTACCTACATAAAAAGCTAAAGACCAACGTTGTTGTTCATTAAATTGAGTAAAAGCAACCATTGGCGTGTCGTTAATACCGTTACTTACAGCGTCAAATAAACCCATTAATGATCGGTTAGTTGCGCGTTCTTCATCGGTAAAATTGGTAGGCTCTGGCGATAAGTTTTTTGCAAGCGGGCCGTCGCCTTGACCACTTGGGCCGTGACACATTGAACAGTTAGCAGCAAAAAGCGCTTTGGTTTGCTCGACAGGAAGTAGTGATGTAGGTAACGATAGTTGCGGCATAAAGGTCAGTAGCGACTCACGAAGCGCTGAGCTTACTGCACGTACATCGGCAACACTCGCTTTATTGGCAATCGCTGTATGCAGGGCTTTAGCTTGTGCCTTTACTGTATCAAACTCATTTGTTTGGCTTGATAGCTGTCCAGCTTGCTCAATAATAACGTGCGAAAATTCAGTCATTTCTTGATATTCGTCAGGATCAAGTATTTCACCATTCCCAACAGCTGCCACGTAATCAACACCTACATACTCTGCAAGCTGTGCAATTTGTTTTATTTTTGTTTGCTCATTAGGCGAGGCTGAAACACTAAAGCTTGCCATGACCATTATAAAAAGCATAAAAAAACATTGAAATTGTCGTTTGCTCAGAGACACCAAATTTAAAAACATGTGAGAATTATTTATGGACATCGAAAAGCCCTGTAGAGGAAAAGTCAAAATTATAATTGTTTTCATTTGCATTTCAAGCGGATTAATTTAAACAAAGCAGATAAATAAAAAGGATAACAATTTATAGAACTTTAAAGTGTTTTTGTAACACGTGAGTAACAGTAACCAAGTGATTTTTATAATAACTTGGTTACTGAATGGTTGCAGACAAAGCATTTATTACTTGGCTTGCTCAGCTGACTTAATGCTGCTTTGAATAAGCGGCGAAATAGTTAAGCCTTGTACAATAATAGAAAATATAACCACTACGTAAGTAACAATAACGATTAGGTTATGTAGGTCTGAACCGCCTACAAAAACTTGCTCGCGTGGGATTGCTGCCGCCATTGCCAGAGCAAGGCCACCACGTAGTCCACCCCAGGTCAAAATTTTAACACTGTGTTTATCGTAAGTTCTAAAGCGTTTAAAAATTACAAATGGTGCACCTACACTTATAAAGCGTGCTAGCAGTACAACAGGTACCATTAATAACCCTAAACCAATTTCGCCAAGCGTGATTGGCATAGTGACTATTAGCATACCTATTATTAAAAACAGTAGAGCGTTTAGAAAGCTGTCGGTTGCATGCCAAAAATCTTTTACGTAGCGCGTGTCTTCGGGACCCGTACGCTCGGTTGCTTTAGTGCGGGTAATATTACCCATTAATATGCCACTGGTTACCATGGCAAGTGCGCCAGATATTTCCCAAATATTTGCTGCAGCAAAACCTGCTGTTGGGATAGTTAAGGTAATTAATAAGCGAATATTTACATCGCGGCTATTAATAATTAAAAAGTGGCCAACTAATGCAATGACTAAACCAAACGCAATGCCCCCTATTGCATCAACAAAGAATAGCTCTGCTATGTCACCAAATTGTGCATCTGTGCCATAAAAAGCAACAGAAAATATAGTGGTAAATATAACTAAACCAATACCATCGTTAAATAGCGACTCACCTTCTACTTGAACTGAGATGCCTTCTGGCGCTCGCATTTGTTTAATAATAGCAAGTACAGCGATAGGGTCGGTTGGGCTAATAAGCGCACCAAACAGTAAACAATAAATAAAAGGGACATCAAAACCAAAAACTGAAAATAAATAAAAGCTCAAATAACCCACTATAAATGTGGAAGCAATGGTTGAAAACAATACCAGGGCAGTAATTTCCCACCGCTGCTTACGCAGGGCAAGTAGGTTTATTTCGAGCGCACCCGCATAAAGTAAAAACCCCAACATGCCTTTAAGTAGTAACTCGTTAAAGTCAATACTGGAAACAATTTGGGTCATTGCTAATGCGTTCTGATCGCCTAATAATTTTACTGCAATAATCAGTAATAAAGAAATAACCACAGAGCCGGTAGTAATGGCAATAGTAGTTTGCATTTTGAGGATGTACTGGTTTGCAAAGGCTATAAAAATTGCAATTGCAGAGAGAAAACAAATGAGGTACCAAGCATTCATTGATTAACCTTAACTATTTTTTAAACGACACACAAAAAGGAGGATTATAAACCCGCGTATGTTACTCCTGTAATATTTGAGAGTCACAGTATTTATGCCTAAATATAGCTTTTAATACGGATTGTTTTTAGTAAGAGTTAATAGGAAATTAGGCTTTGTAAATATTGTCATTATTAAATTAAATGTACGTTATAAATACAGTGTTTGTTGTAAACTTTAGTGGTTAATCACATTATTGAAACGTGTGTTGCATCATAAAATAAAAGTCGATTTTGTAATTACTTGCCCTAAATGCTTTGCTTACGTAAAATCCCGCTATTATTTATTTTAAAGTGATTGGTATTATCAAACAGCTGTTTAGTGCAACCGGGCCTTTGGCGTCATCGTTAGATGGATATACGCCTCGCCAACCACAAATTGATATGGCAGTAGCTGTTGCAGATGCATTAAAAAACAGTTCGCAATTAGTTGTTGAAGCAGGCACGGGTACTGGTAAAACATTTGCATATTTAGCCCCTGCACTTAAATCAAAAGGCCGAACGATAATATCGACTGGTTCTAAAGCCTTACAAGAACAGTTATACCACCGCGATTTACCTCAATTAGTGAAAGCGCTTGGTGCTTCTAAAAAAACCGCCTTATTAAAAGGGCGTGCCAATTACTTATGTACCTACCGACTTAATCAGCATGTTGCGCATGTACCTACTGATGACTCCGACGTAATGCATCAACTAGCGATGGTGGCTAAGTTTGCCAGTGAAACGCAATCAGGCGATTTGGCCGATTGTATTGGTATAGAAGATGACGCGAAAGTACTGCCTTATGTAAATTCAACAGCCGATAATTGCTTAGGTAAAGAGTGTCCAGATTTTCAAAGCTGTTATATACGCAAAGCACGTTTAACTGCGGCCGATGCCGACGTAGTTGTGATTAATCACCATTTATTTTTTGCCGACATGGCTGTAAAAGAAAGTGGCTTTGCTGAGCTTATGCCAAAAGCTGACGCGTATATATTTGATGAAGCCCACCAGTTAAGCGAAATTGCCAGTGATTATTTTGGTGAGAGTATTAGTACTAAAAAGCTGGTGGATTTAATTAATGATTTACGTGCTATTTATAGAGCCGAAATTCCCGATATGCTGCAGCTAGGTAAAAGCTTAAATAAGCTTGAAACAAGCGTTGCTGATTTACGATTACAGTTTGGTGTTGATGGCAGTAGAGGCGATTGGCGAGAAAAGCTAAGCGATAAACAAATATGCGCGGCACTTCACCGCGTCATTAGTGATTTAGATTTTGTTTATCAAGTACTTAAACTTTGCCTAGATAGAAGCGACAAAATTGAGCATCCATTTGAACGTGCACTTGCGTTTAAAGGGCAGTTAGAACGGGTTTTTGATACTGCTCAAACTGGTTTTAGTTACTGGTATGAAACAACGCGCCGTTATTTAACTATTAATATAACGCCATTAAATGTATCAGCTAAATTTGCTCAAATGATGCAAGACACGGGCGCAGGCTTTGTATTTACATCAGCAACACTTTCGGTCGACAACAAACTAGAGCACTTTAATGCAAGCCTTGGTTTAAAACCAAAGCAAAGCATGATGGTAGATAGCCCATTTGATTACCCTAATCAGGCGTTGCTGTGTTTACCGCGTTACTTACCTGAATCGCACGCTGATAATATGCCGCATGCGATTGTAAAATTAACACTTGAGCTTATAAAGTCAGCGCAAGGGCGTTGTTTTGTGTTATTTACGAGCTATCGAATGATGCACTTAGTTGCCGAAGGGCTCACCACACAAATAGACTACCCAGTTTATATGCAAGGGCAAATGTCTAAGCGTATTATTTTAGAGAAATTTACTCGCCATGGTAATGCGGTATTACTCGGCACGGCTTCTTTTTGGGAAGGTGTTGATGTACGCGGCAGCACATTAAGCTGTGTTATTATAGACAAATTGCCATTTGCAGCCCCTGACGATCCATTGCTTCAAGCTAAAATGCAAGATTGCCAAATGCAGGGAAAAGACCCTTTTTCACACATACAATTACCGCAGGCTGTTATTGCGCTAAAACAAGGTGTAGGGCGTTTAATTCGAGATAGTAAAGACAAAGGCGTACTTGTAATATGCGATAATCGCTTAGTTACACGCCAATATGGCCAAGTATTTTTAAAAAGCTTACCGCCGATGCGCCGCACGCGAAGCTTAGAAGATGCCAATACATTTTTAAAACAAATTAATTAGAGTAATAAAATGATCAAAAGTAATATTCTTGCCCTTGATGCTTCAACTGAAGCACTTTCAATTGTTTTACATTTTCAGGGCCAAACATTTCATCATTTTGAAGAATGTCCGCAGCAACATAGCCAAAAAATACTTCCACTTGTGGATGAGCTATTAACTAAAGCAAACTGTAAATTAAAAGACTTAGATGTCATTGGTTTTGGGCAAGGCCCGGGCAGTTTTACTGGTGTACGTATTAGTGTAGCAATAGCACAAGGTTTAGCGTATTCAACTAATTTGCCGCTTGTAGGTGTGTCTACTTTGGCTATTATGGCGCAACAAGCATTTGAACAAAACGGTAGTCTTAGTGTTTATCCAAGCATAGATGCACGCATGGGTGAGATATACTTTGCACATTACCAAGCGCAAAATAATCTAATGCTTTTAGTTAACCAAGAATGCGTTATAAAACCTGATTTACTAAACAATGATTATATAGCGACCAGTGAGCCATCTGTAGCGGTAGGCACGGGCTTTAAAACCTATCCTGATGCGCTAAATGACTTTGAAAACGTGACAATTAATACTGATATCACATTGCCTGATGCGCGTTATATGTTAGCGCATGTTGAAGCCGCGTTTTTAGCGGGTGACGTTGTAAAAGCGAGTGACGCTCAACCTAAATATGTGCGCGATACGGTAACGTGGAAAAAGCTACCAGGACGTGAGTAATCATATTATTTGCAAATTGGTTGTTTTTAAATCATAATTTTATGCAATATTAAGGTTGGAGATGCGTAATGACGCTGCCTATTGGTTCAGGTTTTTTTACCGGAGATATTCCGGGTAGGGTTAGCCCTACTAAAGTTGTTACTAATAAACCACAGAGTTTATTAGACCAGCCGGCTGCTCAAAAAACGAATACCGATTATGTAAAAAGCAGTGTCGAGGGCGTCGAACTGGCTAATCAACTGTTTAAAAGCAGTGCTAAAAGCAATGAATACAGCCAAACAATTTACGACCAACCGACAGCTCAAGTAAGTAAAGCGATTTCTACTTATACTGAATTTGCCAATTTAGAACGCAGAGCCGAAGTACAAAATTTAATAGGCGTTGATATATACGCTTAAAGCTCATTCAAACGTTTAGATAAATACAGTGATAAAATTCAATAAAAAGCCCGAACATGTGTTCGGGCTTTTTATGTTCAAAACGAGGTGAAATTATACCAATTCGTTTAATTAAGTGATCTATTTTGAGGGAAGAAAATCGTGTCGATAACAAGGCAAAAATTTCGCTATTTAGTTGTTCTATATCAGAAGTTTTTAACGTAGTTAGCGTCAGATTTAACCCCTCAAATTGATTAAGTATTATTGCGGATTGGTATTACTGTTCAATAAAGCCAATTAGCTTATCGGCAATATCAGTATTATTTTGTGAGCCAATAAATTGCTCACTGCCTTTGCCATAGGCAAATACTTGAACGTCTACAGCGGTGTGTCCGCCGGTTGTCCAGCCAGTAAAGCTCGCATCACTAATAATACTTTTAACAGCTAAATTAAGCGCTTTTTCGCCCATTTTTTTAGCTTGCTCAAGTTTGATTTGGTTTTCAGTTGTAAATTCAATATTGGTGTTAGCAGTCCATACTGGTTTTAAGTCTTTAGACTCCATAAGTTTGTCTGTTAACTTACTAGCAGTTGCCTTAACACCCTTAATTACGTCTGTTTCCCATTTAAATTGGCCGTGCGAACCAATAGTTAAGCCGCCCGTTGAGTGATCGGCTGTAACTACAAGTATAGTGTCTTTATTTTTATCAACGTACGCTTTTGCTTTTTCGATTGATTTAGCAAAGTCGTCCATTTCAGCCATCGCACAGGCTATATCGTTAGAGTGACCACACCAATCAATTTGGCTGCCCTCAATCATCACAAAAAAGCCTTCTTCGTTCTGGTTATCTAGTAAACCAAGCGCTTTAGATGTTAACTGAGTAAGGCGAGTTGGGTTTATATCAAGTGCAAATGGCAGGCCTTTGCTTGCATACAAACCAATGGCAGGTATTTGTGTAATTTGGCCCAGATTATTAATATCGTCACCGTATTGATAACCTGCCGCTTTAAATTCTTCAACTAAATTACGGTCATCACGAATAAAATATTTAGTACCGCCACCTAGCATTAAATCAACGGGTAATTTACCAGCAATCTTATTATCAATATAATCGTTAGCAATATCATCGTAGTTGTAACGAGATTCATTGTGAGCTGTAAAGCTAGCAGGCGTTGCATGGTTTATTTGTGACGTTACAACAAGCGCTGTTGTCATACCACGCTCTTTTGCTATTTCAAGCATAGTTTTAACTGGTTTTTTGTCTGTATCTACAGCAACTGCGCCATTATAACTTTTATGACCGCTACTAAGCGCTGTAGCACCCGCAGCACTGTCTGTTACATAAGTATGGTCGTCAGGGTAGGTATGAGCCATGCCTTTTAAAATAGTGTCAAAAACCGTACCTTCTACTTCTTTTGTTGCAGGGTCGTCTTTAAAATAGCGATAAGCCGTGGTGTAAGCCGGACCCATGCCGTCACCAATCATATAAATTACATTTTTAGGTGCTGATTCTGCGTAAGCACCAGAAGCGGTGCATAAAAGTGCCAATAAGCTGATCTGTTTTTTCATGGTTGTACCTTATGAGTGTACCTTATGAGTGTACCTTATTTAATAGCCGCTGATATTGTATACAGATAGGATGATAAATAAATGAATATCTGAGATATTTATAATTTATACTTTGATTTTATATACATAGAATTGTAGTTAACGCTGTTAGTTCTATTTATTTAAATTATACTAGTTATAAGCTATCTATATATGGTGCTCTCACCTTTTATTTGTTTAAAAGGTACTCAAAATTAATATGTTAAAAAAACTTCGCTTATTACTCCATTTTTAAGTTATTGAAAATATTGAGTTTGGTTTTCTACTCAGTGCTATATTTGATACCAGGAAGATAATTAAAGCGTGAATTTGGCACCATTTTCTAAGTTAGTGGTCTGACAACTTGTATGCTATAAATAATGATGCTCTAAATTAATAAAGGACTTACCGTGCAGCCATTTAATATTGAAACCAATAATTTAAATATTCATGGCTTAAAAGTAGGTTCAGGGAACGAAATAGTAATAGCGTTGCATGGGTGGTTAGACAACTGCCATAGCTTTATGCCAATGTTAAACAACGTTAACCCAAAACACACTTGGTACTGCATTGACTTTGTTGGGCACGGTTTATCGTCTTGGCGAAGTGATGATGCACACTATTATTTTATTGATTATATTGATGATGTGTACCAACTTATAAATGCGCTTGGTGTTAAAAAAGTACATTTAGTAGGTCATTCAATGGGGGCTATGGTTGCAGGACTTTTTGCTAGCTGCTTTAGCGATTATGTAAAGTCTGTTACCTTTATTGAGGGGATTGGTTGTGTTACAACCCCTAGTGAAGGCGTGTGTGAACAGTTAAAAAGTGCGGTACTAAATAGAGCGCGTTTAAAAAATAAAAAGTCGAGAATTTATAAATCGAAAGAACTTATTTATGAAGCACGCGCTCAAACAACCGATTTAAATAGCGAGCTTATTACGCTATTAATGCAGCGAAATATAAAACAGGTTCTAGATGGTTTTGTGCTAACAACAGATCCAAAGCTCAAAAATCACTCAGGTTTTAGGTTTGATGAGGCGCAATGTATTGGTGCAATAAAAGATTTAATTGCACCATGTCAATTAATTTTAGGTAACGAAGGTTATTCGTTTGTAAAACAAAATTTGGCAAAGTATATTAGTTATTACAATAGCTTGAAGGTCATTAATGTAGACGGTGGGCATCATTGCCACATGCAAAGCAGTGAACACTGTTTTGAGCATATTCAAGACTTTATGCTGCAAAATGGTGCATGTTAATTGTAAGTTTGTGTTAAATGTGGGATTATTCCTGCATTAGAGTATTTGCTCAATTGTTAAAGCGCCTTACTTAGATTAAGGTTAATAAAAATATAATTATAAACAGGGGCTAAGAGTGGAAAAAATCTGGCTTAAGCGCTACCCAGAGGGTATGCCTGAAACAATCGATCCTGAGCATTACAACTCGTTACTCGAAGTGTTCGAAAAAAGTTTTAGTGACTACACCGATTTACCTGCATTTACGAATATGGGTAAAACGATGTCTTACGATGAAATAGACACAGCAACAAAAAAAGTTGCTTCCTATATTCAAAATGATTTGGGTCTTAAAAAAGGCGACAAAGTTGCCGTAATGATGCCTAATTTACTACAAACACCAGTCACAATTTTAGGTGTTTTGCGTGCAGGTTGTGTGGTTGTAAATGTTAACCCACTTTACACAGTACGTGAATTAGAGCATCAGCTAAAAGACTCTGACACTACGGCTATTTTCATCCTAGCAAACTTTGCTGACACACTTGAAAAGTCACTTGCTCATACTGATGTTAAACATATTGTGGTTACGCAAGTAGGCGATATGGTTGGCGGGCTTAAAAAGCATGTAGTTAACTTTGTTGTTAAGCACATTAAAAAAATGGTGCCAAAGTTCAACTTGCCTAACACAATTAAATTTTCAGACGTTTTAGCTGCAGATGAAGCTAAATATACGCGCCCTGAAATGAGCTTGTCTGATCTTGCATTTTTACAGTACACCGGCGGCACAACAGGTGTATCTAAAGGGGCAATGCTGAGCCATGGCAACATGGTTGGTAACCTTGAACAAGTTTCAGGTTGTTTAGACAAAGTGTTAAACCGTGGTGAAGAAGTGGTTGTGACTGCTTTACCGCTTTATCATATATTTGCCTTAACAGCTAACTGCCTAACATTTATGAAGTACGGTGGTTTAAATATATTAATTACAAACCCACGAGATATGCCTGGGTTTGTTAAAGAGCTGGGTCAACACAATTTCACAGCTATTACCGGGGTTAATACATTATTTAATGGTTTATTAAACACACCAGGTTTTGCTGAACTTGATTTTAGTCATTTAAAAATGTCTTTAGGCGGCGGTATGGCCGTTCAACGTCCTGTTGCTGAAAAATGGCAAAAAGTGACTGGCTCAAAATTAATGGAAGGTTATGGCCTTACAGAATGTTCTCCTTTAGTTACTATTAGTCCTTTTGATTTGAAAGCATACAATGGCTCTATCGGTTTACCTGCGCCTAACACTGATATTAAATTAGTTTTAGATAACGGCGAAGAAGCTGCTAAAGGTGAACCTGGCGAGCTTTGTGTTAAAGGCCCGCAAGTAATGGTTGGCTATTACAAGCGACCAGATGCAACCGCTGAATGTTTAAAAGACGGCTGGTTTGCTACAGGCGATATTGCGACTTATGATGACGAAGGTTTCTTCTTTATTGTAGATCGTAAAAAAGACATGATCATCGTATCTGGCTTTAATGTTTTCCCTAATGAGATTGAAGAAGTAGTGGCTATGCACGAAGGTGTGCTTGAAGTAGCTGCTATTGGTATTCCTCACGATGTAAGTGGTGAACAAGTTAAAGTTTTTGTTGTGAAAAAAGACCCTTCTTTAACTGAAAAAGATATAATAAGTCACTGTCGTGATAATTTAACTAATTACAAGGTCCCCAAGCTGGTAGAGTTTAGGGATGAGTTACCTAAAACTAACGTAGGTAAGATACTCCGAAGAGCCTTGAAAGATTAGCAACCTATAAAAAAGCCGACATATGTCGGCTTTTTTATTGTAGGAGATTAAGTGCAATACCAATTGATCGAAACCCAAAATCAACTGAACACTTTTGTTGAACAAATAAAAAATAAACCTATTTTAGCTATTGATACTGAGTTTATGCGTCGTCGCACTTTGTATCCAGAAGTTGCACTTATCCAAGTTTTTGATGGTGAGCATTTAGCGCTTATTGACCCATTAGCGGAACTTTCACTATTTGATTTTTGGGAAATACTTAAAGATCCTGCAGTTTTAAAAGTACTCCATTCTCCTTCAGAAGATATTGAAGTTTTTCAAAAGTACGCAGGCTTTGTCCCAGCCCCATTATTTGATACACAATTTGCGTTGCAGCTACTCGGTGAAGGTAACTGTATGGGTTTTGCTCTTATGGTAAAAGAGCTGCAAGGTATTGAAATAGATAAAAGCGAGTCACGCACTAACTGGCTGCAACGCCCGTTAACTAAAAAACAATTAGACTACGCGGCTGCTGATACTTTTTACTTATTACCGTGTTTTGAGCTGATTATCGATCGCATTAATGCCGCTGGCTTCTTTGACATTGTAATAAACGAAAGTGAATTGATTGCCAAAAAACGTGCATTTCAAACACCTGACGAGCTTTTATATAAAGATATTAAAAATGCATGGCAACTTAAACCGCACGAACTAGCGGTGTTAAAAGAGCTTGCTGTATGGCGAAGAAATAAAGCTATCAAGAAAAATTTGGCGCTTAATTTTGTGTTAAAAGAACATAACATGACTGAAATTGCCAAACGTGGTCCTTCAAGTTTAAACGCTCTACGTCAAATTCCAGGGGTTGAAGCTATTGAAGTTAATCGCTCTGGTGTAGATATAATAAAGTGTATTGAAGCTGCCAAAGAAGTTCCAGATGCTCAGCACCCTGATGTACTTAAGCGCTTAATTGATTTTCCTACTTATAAAAAAGTAGCAAAAGATATAAAACAAAAAATCACTAAAGTAGCTAAAGAACACAATATACCAGAAGATGTTATGGCCTCTAAAAAGCAAGTCAATCAACTGATTAGTTGGAATTGGAAGTTAACTAATGAGCAAAAACAGAGTCATATAAAGCCTGATTTACTTAGCTCTTGGCGATATACCTACGTTAAAGACGCTTTAAAAGAATGGGATACTTAAGACTAGATATTTTTTTACTGTGTAATACTTATACCAATCCGCAATAATACTTAATCATTTTGCGGCGCTAAACGTGTCGTTACCTGTGTTAAAAAAATCTCATTTAGAACAACTAAATAGCGATTTTTTTGCCTAGCTATCAACACGTTTTTCCATCCTCAAAATTGATCACTTAATTAAGCGAATTGGTATTATCTATAATTTTTGTGTTACATAGTTAAAAGTTTTAGTTGCACGAAGGGGATTAAAACGTAGATATTTAGAAAGTTATTGCGAAAATAAAGAGGGCGCTTATAAAGCGCCCTTTCTTCAATTACTTCTTTTCTTCATCAGGTAGTGTAACGTTTAGCTCAAGTACGGCTAAATCGTCTTCGTTCTGATCAAACTGAACCTGAACTGCATCGGTACTTACGTTCACGTATTTACGGATCACATCTAAAATGTCTTGTTTTAATTGTGGTAAGTAATCCGGCGTTCCTCGTTGAGAACGCTCGTGCGCGACAATGATCTGCAATCGCTCTTTTGCTAGTGACGCACTGTTTTTCTTTTCTGAGCGGAAGTAGTCAAGTAAAGACACGTTAACCTCCAAAAATCCGTTTAAATAAGCCTTTTTTCTCAACGTCTAAGAAGCGAAAATCGACGGTTTCACCTAGTAAGCGGTTAATTGCATCAGAATAAGCTTGGCCTGCATCAGATTCTGTATCCAATATAACAGGTTGGCCTGAGTTTGAAGCACTTAATACCGCTTGCGATTCAGGAATAACACCTAATAGTGGGATTGACAGAATATCTTGCACATCTTCTACCGATAGCATTTCACCTTTTTCAACACGACTAGGATTATAGCGTGTTAATAGTAAGTGTTCTTTAATGTTTTCTAGGCCTTCTTCAGCACGTTTTGATTTGCTGTGTAAAATACCTAAAATACGATCTGAATCTCGAACTGACGACACTTCTGGATTTGTTGTCACGATTGCTTCGTCAGCAAAGTACATTGCCATCATAGCGCCAGCTTCAATGCCTGCTGGTGAATCACACACAATGTAATCAAAGTCTTCTTTTAATTCGTTTAATACGCGTTCAACACCTTCACGAGTTAATGCGTCTTTGTCACGAGTTTGTGAAGCGGGTAGTAAAAATAATTTATCTACACGTTTATCTTTAATAAGCGCTTGGTTAAGGTTTGCCTCACCATTAATTACGTTTACAAAGTCATAAACAACACGGCGTTCACAACCCATAATTAGATCTAAGTTACGTAAACCAATATCAAAGTCGATAATAACTGTTTTATAGCCTTTTAACGCTAACCCTGTGCCAATTGCAGCACTTGATGTTGTTTTACCAACACCGCCTTTACCTGAGGTAACGACAATTACTTTTGCCATGAGATTTATCCTTTAACCAAAGCTGAAATTTCTAATGATTCGTCTTTTTGTTGTATTTGCACTGCATTTCCCCAATGTTCACCTTGTAGTGAATCACTGATCCAGTAGTTACCATCTATTGAAACCAGCTCGGCCTCAAGTTTTTGGCAAAAAATGTGTGCTTCTTTAAAACCTTTTGCGCCTGCAATAGCGCGACCGCGTAGCGTGCCATAAATATGCACATTTCCATCGGCAATAACTTCAGCACCATGACTAACCGCGCCAAGTACTATCAAATCTCTATCTTTTGCATACACTTGTTGTCCAGAGCGAACTGTACCGCTAATAATTTGCGCTGGTAAATGCACTGTTTTTTCTACAATCGACGTATTAGCCTCTTGTTTAACAGGTTCGCTCTTAACGTCTTGTGAATAATTCAAAACAGATAAGCCAGCAGCTTTAGCTTGTGTATGTTGCTCATCTGAGCCATTACATACACCAACAGCGTTAAAGCTCATACGCTCGATTAATGACTTTAAGTGTACAAAATCAAGTGAACTGTTTTTAATTTCAATTAAATTAACAACAATAGGAGCACCCTCAAAAAACTTAGGGGCCTGGGCTATTTTTATATATAGTTGTTCTGCTAAAAGGTTTATATCAGTACTATAAAGATGCAAAACTGATAACGTAAAAAGATTCCCTTTTAACTCAAAAATTTGGTCCGACATACACGCTCAATTGAATTGTCTGATTAGAAATTAATTTTAGATAAACGTAGGCTGAATAGGGCCTTTATTGAAATTTCTAATCTAATTTTTCTAACTTATTATTACTCTCATGTTATAGTGTGCGGCATTGTTAAGCAAGAATTTATAGGGTCATAATGCTCACTGCAGTATATAAAAGTAAGAAAAAAGCGGATACGTTCTTATTTGTTGAAAAAAGAGATGATTTTGACAAAGTTCCGGAACCTTTAATGGCTATGTTTGGTCAACCTCTTTATGTGATGATCATCAACTTAGCAAAACGTGAGCATTTAGGTGGGTCTGATTTAGAAGCAGTAAAAGGTGCACTAAGTGATCAGGGGTATTATTTACAACTTCCTCCACCGGAACAAAATTTGCTAAGTCAGTTACGAAAAGAAAATGGAGTTGATAGTGATTAAAAAACTTATCGTTATATTATGTGGTGTATGTTTAAGCTCATCTGTGATGGCAAAAACACAGGCCGAATTTCAAGATTATTTAGCAAATTTAAAGCAAGAAGCCATCTCAAAAGGCTATGAAGCAAAACTTATTGATGATGCTTTTGCAACAGCAACATATAAAGAAAAAGTGGTTTCGGCTGATAAAAACCAGCCAGAAGTAAAAGAAACCCTTGAAACGTATTTACCAAAACGCGTACCTCAGTGGAAAATAGACCGCGCCCGCAAGCTTTATGCAGAAAACAAAGATGTACTTGAAAAAGTTGCTAAAGAGTTTGGCGTACAAGCACGCTTTATAGTGGCACTTTGGGGGCTTGAAAGTAACTTTGGTGCTATTCAAGGTGGTCATAACGTTATCGCATCGTTAGTAACGCTTGCTTTTGATGGACGCCGAGAAGCGCTTTATAAACGCCAACTTTGGGCTGCACTCGACATTTTAAAATCGGGCCATATCACGCTTGATAAATTTAAAGGCTCATGGGCAGGCGCAATGGGGCAAACGCAATTTATGCCAACTTCATTTAATGCTTACGCGGTTGATTACAATAATGATGGCCGTAAAGATATTTGGACCACAAAGGAAGATGCTTTTGCTTCAATTGCTAACTATTTAAAGCAAGAAGGCTGGAACGACTCTCTTACGTGGGGTCGCCAAGTACAGTTACCTGAAAACTTTGATAGTAAATACGTTTTAGTGCGTGGTACAAAAACGCGCAAGCAGTGGCTAGAATATTGGAATGATTCTGAGCGCTCATTAGCTGATTGGCAAGCACTGGGTGTTCGTAAAGCTGATGGCTCTGATTTACCTAATGTGGACGTGCGTGCTGCGCTGGTTATGCCTGATGATATAAATGGCCGTATGTACTTAGCGTACGACAACTACAAAGTATTTATGCATTGGAATCGCTCGTATTACTTTGCTACTAGCGTAGGTTACTTGTCGGATAGAATTGGTTATCCAAAAATCTAATTTTAAAATATACCTATAAATAAAGCCGCAATTGCGGCTTTATTCTTTTTTGAATATTTTATCTTTTAAGTCAATAACTTTACCAATTCCAGAACCTAGCTTCATCAGCTTATTAAGTTGCTCTGGCGTTAAACGTTGCAGCTCTGATGACCATTTAGTTACGGTTTCAAGTAGGTTGTGAATTTCCCCCATTTGTTTTTGTGCATAAAGCTCATCGTCGTTACTGGCTTCATCTAATAAGTTATCGCGTAGTAATGTTAAGGTGGGCTCAATTTCGCGCTTTTTACGTTCTTCAAATACGCGATTTGCCATATCCCAAATATCGCCAGCAGGGGCGTAGTACTCTTTTCGATCGCCAGGAATATGCTGCACTTTAATTAATTGCCACGATTGCAACTCTTTAATACCCATGCTTACATTACCGCGAGAAATACTAAGCGCATCTGCAATCTCATTGGCTGTCATTGGATTTTTAGTAATAATCAGCAAACCACACATTTGCCCAATCGTACGATTGAATCCCCAGCGGCTGCCCATCTCACCACAATGCATTACAAAGGCAAAATTCTTTTCGGATAAACTCATAGCTTAGTAACTTTCAGTAATTTCAGAAAGTAAATGCTAGCACGCTCATTTTGGATAGCAAGTTCTTAGCCATTTTATAAATTGATTTTAACGACTAAAGTATGATTTAGATTAATATTTATACATCTATATTGGGGTATGTTGTACACAACAATACGTAAATAAATCCTTATTTTTAATTTTTTTCACATACGATGGAATGACTATGAAAGCTGCAATTAATAATGAATACAAAGGTAAATTACAAATAACAGATCTGCCAATTCCTGAGGTTGGAATAAACGACGTTTTAGTAAAAATAGCCGCTTGTGGCGTTTGCCACACCGATTTACATGCCTGTCATGGTGATTGGCCGGTAAAGCCAAAAATGCCATTAGTTCCAGGGCATGAAGGAGTTGGTGTTATTGATAAAGTTGGAAGCAACATTAAGCACTTAGAAGTTGGCGATAGAGTGGGTATTCCTTGGCTCTATAGTGCATGTGGGCACTGTGAGTTTTGCCTAGATGGCAAAGAAACACTGTGTTTATCGCAGCATAATACTGGCTATTCTATTGATGGTAGCTATGCAGAATATTGTTTGGCTAACGGTGATTACGTTGTAAAAATACCTGAGGGATTAGGCTTTTCTGAAGCTGCTCCATTATTTTGTGCAGGTGTTACAACCTATAAAGCATTGAAAGTATCCGGTGCTAAACCTGGGCAGTGGGTTGCTATTGTTGGTGTAGGCGGGCTTGGTCATTTAGCAGTACAGTACGCTAAAGCAATGGGTTTTAATGTAATAGCTGTTGATACAGGTAAAGAAAAACTCGCGCTTGCTAAAGAGCTTGGCGCAGATATAACACTCGACTTTAAAGAAGTTGTTCCTAGCGAAGCTATTTTTGAACAAGTAGGTGGCGCGCATGGCGTTGTGTGTACTGCGGTATCTAAAGCTGGGTTTGAACAAGCTTATAAAAGTGTACGCCGTGGCGGTAAATGTGTATTAGTGGGATTACCTCCAGAGGATATGCCGCTTCCTATTTTTGATACTGTGCTTAATGGCGTGTCAGTAGTGGGCTCTATTGTTGGTACACGTAAAGATTTGCAAGAATGCTTGGAATTTGCAGCGCAAGGTAAAGTAAAAGCGATTATTGAAGAAAAACGCTTAGAGGACATTAACGAGATTTTTGATGATATGCTCAAAGGTGAAATTAACGGTCGCATAGTGGTTACTATTTAATTTAGATTAAGCGTTTATAAAACACAAAAAAGCACGGCTTCTAAATTAGAAAACCGTGCTTTTTAAGTATTTAACTAACCTGAGCTCGCTTGAGATAGATTTATTATCCAGAGTTCAGGTTAACTAGTTAAAGAGTGTAACTAAAACTTAGTTTTGCATTACGCTCTTCCCCTGGCATACCACCTAAAAACATCGCTTTTGAGTAATACTTTTTGTTGAACAAGTTATTTAAGTTTAACTGCATATGCCATTTATCAGTTGTATACGATACCGCTGTATCGTAAATCGTGTAACTTGGTACGTAACCATCAGGAATCGAGAATGAACTTGAATTAGTACTTCTGTTATCTACAAATGTAATACCACCACTTATATTTACAGCTTCAGGTAAGTTAAACATATCCGCGTAGTAGGTTACCCATGTACTTGCTGTTACGTAAGGCACACCTTTTTGGCGTGTGTCGTAACTGCTGCTGTTAGGATTACTTTTGTCACGTGCATCTTGATAAATACCGTTTACGTTTACTTTCCATTTATCATTTAAGTAAGCGTTTAAATCAAGTTCAATACCTGTTGTTTCTTCTTTACCATCATAATAGCTTTCAGGTACATTTGAGCCTGATGTTAAAGCGTCATAAAGCGGATTTGCGTATTCTAAATTAGTACGAGAGCTTTCGAATATAACAATAGAAGCTAGTAGTTGATCATCAAACGCTTTAAATCTAAAACCTAAATCGTTACTCATTGATTCAGAATCTTCTCTGTCTGCTTCATTACCCGCAACTGAGCCTAATACACTATACGCCGTTCGACCTTTTGAATGATTTACAAATACAGATAAATCTTCAGATGGCTGATACGTCGCACCCAGGTTATACGTTAAGCCAGAATCTGATGTACTCGCTTCAGGTGTTGGCTCTGCGCGGCTTGAGCTATAGCGCTCATCTACACCAAAGTGCTCGTAAGTTTGCTCAATTCGGTTATATGCTACACCAATACGCGTTGTAAGCTCTTCAGTAAGATAACCAACATGTTGAATGCCTAAGCCCCATGCTTGTACTTTTTTATTGTAGTCGCTGGTTTTAAGTGGATCGAAGTCATCAAAGCTGCCAGATGGCCAATTTGGTTCTCTTATATCGTAAATATACGGCAATGAACCTTGGTACGTTACATCACCAGCATCGTTTGTGAGTACGTAATCTTGATCCCATATTGAGAATTGTTTAAAACGAATATCTCTATCTTCGTAGTTTGCGTTAACAAGCAATTCGTTATCTACGTCGCCTAACATAAAGTCATAACGTAAATCTAAAAAGTACTGCCATGATTTTTCATCTGCTTCTACTTGTCGGTATTCTTGGCGACGTGCTGCATACGGGTAAAGTACACCGTCTTCAACTAATGGAGCACGAGGGTCGTTATTAATAATTCCATCGCGTGTTGAATATACGTAGTTATAAGCACCTGTTTGGCGCGCAAAACTTGATGTGTAGTTACGGTACTGTAGCTGCTGGTTTAAAAACAAATCGTCAGTAATGTAATAGTTATGCGTTAATTTAAAACGCAGTTCTTCACCTTCGTTAGCATCAGCCATTGGTGAAATAATACCATTTGTGCCAAAGCTATAAGGTGTTAATCCATCAGATGCAGATAGCGAATTAGCAAGTTGGTCGCGTTGTGCATCACTTAACTGTACGCCGCTTCCTGTCGGATCGTTTACTAAATCGGCACCGGTTACTTCACCCGCGCTTAAACCATTTGCAGTTTCTGCATTGTAAATACGAATAGGGTGGCCAATAGAATCAACCGCTATTTCATCTTTTATATATGCTGCCGAAAGCATGATGTTTTGTCTGTCGTTTAGCACGTATTTAAGCGAAGTATAAATTTCGTCGCGATCTTCTTTTAAATCGCGAAAGCCGTCACTTGACGCTGTTTTAGCCATTACACGATAGGCCAAGTTATCTGTTATAGCGTTAGTGCTATCAAACGATAATGAATAGCTATCCCACTGGCCAAGCTCAGCCGATACTTTGTGTTTTTCTTCAAACTCTGGCTTTTTCTCAATTAGGTTAATTACGCCACCCGCACTACCAATGCCATATAAACC
The DNA here is from genome assembly GCF_015864395.1 of Pseudoalteromonas sp. SWYJZ12. Taxonomy (NCBI): domain Bacteria; kingdom Pseudomonadati; phylum Pseudomonadota; class Gammaproteobacteria; order Alteromonadales; family Pseudoalteromonadaceae; genus Pseudoalteromonas; species Pseudoalteromonas sp. SWYJZ12. The sequence continues at coordinate 252,547 of NZ_JADYXH010000001.1, read as the reverse complement.
TGTTGCTGGGCCTTTTAAAACCTCAACAGATTCAACATTTGTAAGTGAACGAGTTGGGTTGAATGTATTACCCAGGCCTGCACCACCATACATACCATCGTAGGTGTAGTTTGCATCTAAACCACGAATTACTAAGTTATCACCAATACCGTAGTTATTACCTGCTTGTGTTAAACCACTTACGTTTCTAACTAAATCTTGTAGGCTATCTACACCTTGAGATTCAATAAGTTCACGGTCAATAATCACAACCGGTGCAGGTGTTTCCATTAAAGACATGTCTGATTTAGTAGCAAGACCTGAGCTCATCACCACGCGGTTTTGTTTTTCGTATACGCTGATGCGTTCAATATCAGCATCAACTTGTGTATTTTGGGCAAATGCCATATTTGCATTTAAACAAGCAAGAGTAATAAGAGAGTACTTAAACGTTTTCATAGAGTGATAACTATTCGCGTTATTGAATTTGCGCGAATGATAATGGTTATTGTTTTTAAAGTGAATAGAAAGTTCATTTTATTTGATTAAATAAAACTGTTCGGATAATTAATAAACAAAGTTAAGCCTATAAAAGGTACGTTGTACCTTTTATAGGATGTTTGAGATGGGTGAGGGGTTTATTAAGGCTAAGTAAGCTCAGCCTTAATAGCGTGTATTTACAATTGGTTTTTATAAACAACACCTGCTTTCATTACGAAGGGTACTGACTCTAAGGTTTTAATGTTTTTAAGAGGGTTTGCTTTTACAGCAATTATATCAGCAGCAAATCCGGTTTTAATTTGTCCTAACTGAGTATCCATTTTTAATAACTTAGCGCTATTAATAGTGGATGCTTGAATGGCTTGTAGTTCTGTCATGCCAAATTCAACCATGCGGCTAAACTGTTTTGCATTATCTCCGTGCGGGTAAATTGCTGCATCCGTTCCAAAGACCATTTTCACACCCGCTTTTACAGCACGGCTAAAGCTATCACGTTGCCTTTTTGATACTTGGCGTTCTTTATTTAGATTTTCTTCGTCAACACCATTTTGCTCGCCATAAGTCAAAGTGTATTCGGTGTTATAAATATCCATAGAAAGCCAAGTTCCATGCTCTTTGGCAAGGGCTATGGCTTCGTCATCTAAAAAGCTGGCGTGCTCTACGCTATCAACACCTGCTTTAATGGCTGTTTTAATCCCGCTTGTACCGTGTGCATGAGCTGCAACAGGTAAATCTCGCATATGGGCTTCATCAACGATGGCTTTCATTTCTTCAAAAGAATACTGCTGTGCACCTACTTTAGTCCCTTTTGAAAATACTCCACCTGTGGCGCAAAACTTAATAGCGTTTGCCCCGTATTTAATGTTTTCGCGTACTTTTATACGCGCAGCCCATGGACCGTCTGCAACGCCACTTGAAGTATATTTAAGCTCAGGAGGTAGGCGGTTGTTATCACAGTGCCCGCCAGTAATTCCGAGTGATGGGCCTGCAGCCCAAATACGAGGGCCAACTATGTCACCTGCATTTATGCCGTCACGCACCGCTATAACGCTGTAACCTTCTGCGCCAACATTACGTACAGTTGTAAATCCGGCTTCTAAGGTTCTTTTAGCAAAATGAGCCGCTTTAATCGCCATACGCGGTACCGATTGGCCTAAACGTTCACTGCGCGGCACTGTCGGATCGCTTGTCAAATGCACATGCATATCCATTAAACCTGGCATAAGGGTTAAATCAAGTAGTTGAATATGTTCATCATCTTTAGTCAGCGTTGGTTTTTTATTTTGTTCAATGTTTGTAATTACGCCATCATCAATAGTAATCAAGGGCGATTTAATGAGTTTGCCATCTTCCACATTAACCATGGCTTTAGCCGATAGGTATGTAACGGCATGGGCATTAAAAGTAGTTAAACAAAGTAAGGCAATAGAGGTGCTGAGTAGTTGTTTTTTCATTTTATTTTTCTTTTAAATCATATTTGAATTAATAGAAATGTAACAAGCTCAGATAAAAGTGCAAATTAATACGATGAACGCAATCTATCGTAATTACTTTATTAAGTAAGGCTTAATGCGCATAATCAAAAAACGTTATTAAAAAGGATTATCATGAAATCAATTAAATTAGCATTAGTTGCCAGTGGCGTTATGTTTGCTTTAAGTGGCTGTATGAATACTGAGCTTAGTACACACACTAATACCAGTGCGCAGTTAAACACCGTTAACGCATCGGCAGGTATTGTTTCAGAGCTTTCGGCAGAGCAACAGCTCGATGTACTTGTTGCACAGTATTACGATGAATCGCTTACATATAGCCCCATCAGCGCAACGTATAATGGTCGTAACGAGTTTAACGATCAATTTACGCCTGAGATTTCAAAAGAAAATAGAGCTAAAAAAGCGGCTTTTTATAAAAAATATCAACAGCGCTTAAACTTTATAGATAAAGCACAGTTAACAGGGCAGTCGCTTTTAAGTTTTGAAATATTAGAGCGCGACCTTGCACTTAAATTAGAAGGCATGCAGTTTCCTGATTATTTACTACCAATTAACCAAATGGCGGGTGCGCATAACACCTTTGCAGGTTTTGGTTCAGGTCAAAGTGCTCAGCCGTTTAATACCGCTGAAGATTACACGGCTTTTATCTCGCGCAGCGAAGGTTTTGTAAAGTGGCTAGCCAGTGTAGAGCGTTCAATGGCGCAAGGCATTAAACTAGGTATTACGTTACCAAAACCACTTGCTGAAAAACTGCAGCCACAATTTGCAGCTCATGTAGTTAAAAATGCCGAAGATTCACTGTTTTGGGGACCAATTAAAAAATTACCAGAATCGTTTAGCGCACAGCAAAAGCAAAAAGTTACAGCGCAGTATCGTCAATTGATTATGCAGCACTTAGTACCTGCTTATAAAAGCATGAGTGACTTTCTAGCTAATCAGTATATTGCAAATAGCCGAGAAAGCGTTGGTTATAGTGACTTACCAAACGGTAAAGCATGGTACGAATACCAAATTAAGAAAAACACGACGCTTAGCTTATCTGCAGATGAAATTCATGACATTGGTTTAAGTGAAGTGTCGCGTATTTTAAGCGAAATGAAAAAAGTAAAAGAAACCGTAGGCTTTAAAGGTGAGTTATCTGAATTTTTTGACCATTTACGCGATTCAGATGAATTTTACTACGACACGCCTGAGGAGTTAATTGCGGCATATGAAAACGTTAAGAAAAAAATAGACTCACGTTTGCCTCTGCTTTTTAACATCGCACCCAAAGCACCTTATGTTGTAAAAGCTGTTGAAGCATACAGAGCGCAGTCTGCAGCTGGTGCATCATACGCATCTCCGGCGCCTGATGGCTCTCGCCCTGGTATTTTTTATATCAATGCTTATAACTTAAAAGCGCAGCCTAAATTTTTACTCGAAACTTTATCGATTCACGAAGCAGCCCCGGGCCATCACTTTCAAATAGCACTTCAGCAAGAAATAGAGGGCTTACCTGATTTTCGTAAATTTGGTGGCTACACTGTGTTTGCAGAAGGTTGGGCGCTTTACGCAGAAAGCTTAGGCAAAGAGCTAGGCTTATTTACCGACCCTTATATGTGGTACGGACGTTTATCGGATGAGCAATTACGCGCAATGCGTTTAGTGCTTGATACTGGTTTTCATGCAAAAGGGTGGACGCGTCAACAAGGTATAGACTACATGCTTGCAAATTCGTCTATGGCTAAAAGTGATGTAATTGCTGAAGTAGAGCGCTATATAGCATGGCCAGGCCAAGCGCTTTCTTACAAGTTAGGGCAATTTAAAATTCAAGAATTACGTGATTTTTCTAAAAAAGAACTCGGCAATAAATTTGATATTAAAGCGTTTCACACGCAAATATTAATTGATGGCGCATTGCCAATGCCAATTCTAGAGGAAAAAATTAAGCGTTGGGTTAAATCTCAAAGCTAATTTGTAGCGCAAAGCCAGTACTTTGAAAGGGTATTGGCTTTGCGCCATTTACAGCAATACGGTAGAATGCGCGCTCTTTAGGGGGCACGAGTAAACTATGTTTGATCAACAATTAGCAAATACACAATTTTGGCTTAAAAAAAGCTTAAGCGACATGAGTCAAAACGAATGGGAAGCCATTTGTGATGGATGCGGAAAATGTTGTTTAAATACGTTTATTGATAGCGAAGACGAAGACGAATTTACCGCTACCGATCAGTTACGCGAAGGTGAGCAATTAATATTTACTAATATTGTATGTCAGTATCTTGATAACAACACCTGTGGTTGTAGCGAATACGAAAACCGCCAAACGCTTGTTCCTTCTTGTGTAAAACTCACAAAAGAAAACCTTAAAGACATCTTTTTTATGCCACAAAGCTGCAGTTACCGTCGTTTACATGAAGGTCGTGGTTTGGCTTCTTGGCACCCATTATTAAATAGTGGCGATAAAACAAAGATGCATGAGCTAGGTATTTCTGTAAAAGACAAAACAGTAAAAGATTGCGATGTAAAGCTAGACGACTTTGATTTGTACATCGCAGAGTGGCCAACAAAGGACGCTGAGTAATGAGCAAACAACAAGCGGTAATTGGTTTAATCAATCCTAAAAGCCCGACTAATGTTGGCGGTGTATTACGTGCAGCAGGTTGTTACGATGCCAAACAGGTGTTTTTTACAGGTAATCGTTACTTAAACGCTAAAAAGTTTCATACCGATACTAAGAACGCACTTGAGCGTATCCCTTTAACTGAAACTAATAGTTTAGAAGCGGTAAAACCAGAGGGCGCAACCGTTGTTGTTATTGAGCTTATTGAAGGTGCAACACCTTTACCTGAGTTTAAGCATCCTGAAAATGCGTTTTATGTTTTTGGCCCAGAAGATGGCTCTGTATCAAAAGACGTTTTAAAGTGGTGTGATGAAGTGGTATATATTCCAACTATTGGCTGCATGAACTTAGCGGCTACCTGTAATGTTGTTTTGTATGATCGCTTAGCTAAATTAGGCGGCGTTGAGAGTAGTGACGATACTATTATTAGCTCTCGTGATACAAACAATAAAATGAGGTGGCAAAAAAGCTGATTAGTTAAGGTTTATTTGTGCAAAAATGTTAGTTTTGGCTAAACTTAAAAACATTATAAATCATAAATAGATACTAAAATGCGCTGGTTTTATTTTATATTATTACTGACAAGTAGTAATTGTTTTGCTGAAACATCAGTTGAGTATTATCAAAATGGTACTCAACATGTTTTAACTGGACATTACCACAAATCAGGAGTGCTCTATGAAGCGAAAAACCCCAAACAAACACTCCATTTAGCCACACTCGATTGGCCTCCTTATATTGGTAATAATTTATGTAATAAAGGCTGGGTTTATCAATTTTCAATTGCTCTATTAAATAGTAAGGGCTACAGCGTATATATTGAATTTTTGCCTTGGGCAAGAGCTGTACGAAATGTAGAACTAGGCAAGGCTGATATATTAATGCCTGAATATTTTATAGAAGATACAGCCCCCTCCGATTATGTTAATGGTAAAACACGTCGAGAATTACTCGGTTTATCTAATTCGTTTAAAGGTGGCGAAATTGCATTTTTAAAAAGGAAAGGCGATATAGACCGTTTCACTGGAAACTTAAAATCGCTTAAAGGGCAAAAGATTGGTGTTGTTCGTGGGTATCAAAATACGCCTGAGTTTGATGCCATGATGGACAATGCTGAGTTTGAAGTTATTACCTCTGTTGATGATTTACAGCTTGTTCAGCTTCTGGTTGCTAAACGTGTTGATTTGATTATAGGCGACCCTCAAGTTCTTAAATTCTCTGTAACTTATTCTTCTTTAACTAAACCTGAAAAACAATCTTTGCTTTCTTCTATTGAGCAAGAAAGCATTCCTCTGCAATACAACCCTTTATATTTTGCTATTAGTAAGCTTACACCTAAATGGCTTTTAGTCTTAGAGGACATAAATGAAGGGCTTTATCAGTTTCATAATAGTGGCGAGATAGACCGTATTATCAATACGACAAATACTCAATGCAAGCCATAAAATTGGAACGTTCCTTTGTTGCGCTGACTAATTTATATATAAACATGTAGAATCGTTTTTAACTTGTTAATGGAGTGAAAACGACGTGAGTGAAATAAATACAAATCAATCATTCGCGGTCAACGAACAGCCAAATAAAAATTATCTGTTTCCACTGACTGCAATGACGACCCTATTTTTTTTATGGGGTTTTATTACTGTTTTAAACGATGTACTAATACCACGATTAAAAGGCGTATTTGATTTAAGCTTTTTTGAAGCGATGCTAGTACAGTTTTGCTTTTTTGGTGCTTATTTTATTGTTTCTATCCCTGCGGGGATTTTAGTTAAGCAGTTTGGTTATAAAAAAGGGATTTTAACTGGTTTAATTGTGGCTTCAATTGGCTGTATGTTGTTTTATCCTGCTGTTGTAGTACATGAGTACTGGCTATTTTTGAGCGCTTTATTTGTACTTGCCGCTGGTGTAACGGTGCTTCAGGTTTCTGCCAATCCTTATGTTGCTGCTCTTGGGAGCGAAAAAACAGCTTCTTCTCGTTTAAATTTGGCACAAGCACTTAATGCGCTTGGTACTACCGTTGGGCCTTATGTAGGTGGTTTATTATTTTTTGGTACAGCAGGTAGTCTAGCTGCTTCTGCAGCAACTGCTGAATCTGTAAAAGTGCCTTATTTAATGCTTGCTGGTGCCTTATTATTTATCGCTATTATATTTGCCTTTATAAAGCTTCCAGAAATTGAAGCCCATAAAGAGGAAAATAATGCTGCAGTAGAATCTCGTTCATTAACTCAAGCACCGCACTTAACTATGGGTGTACTTGCTATATTTTGTTATGTAGGTGGGGAGGTTGCCATTGGCAGCTTTTTAGTTAACTACTTTGGTGAGGCGCACATAGCAGGACTTGAAGAGCATACTGCGGCTGCACTTATTAGTTATTACTGGGGCGGGGCAATGGTAGGGCGTTTTATTGGCTCTGTATTATTACAAAAAATAGCGCCTTCTAAGGCGATCGCATTTAATGCATTTAGTATTATTGCGCTATTGCTGATCACCATTTTTACTCAAGGTGACGTCGCTTTATATTCAGTATTGGCAATTGGTTTATTTAACTCAATTATGTTTCCGACTATATTTTCAGTTGCAATCGAGCGACTAGGATCATTGACCAGTAAGGGTTCTGGTTGGTTGTGCTTAGCTATTGTAGGTGGTGCACTTGTACCATTACTGCAAGGGTTTATAGCTGACACAGTAAATATACAGCAAAGCTTTTTTGTTCCCATGCTATGTTATGTATTTATTGCATGGTACGGATTAAATGTTGTTCGCTTAGCAAATAAGTGGAAATAACAGACTATACAAGAGTGACTGAATACGTATTCAGTCACTTATAAAGCTACATTTAATAGGAACGTTCCACAAGTAATTAATACGAGTCACAATTTATTTCAATATTAGTCAGTTACCCCCTACAGACTTTTGTTTTTTAATCCTTTATCCTTATTTTTATCTAATAACCTAGTCGCAAGCCTTATTTATTAGGACATTTAGCTAAATTTTTGCTAAAACTGTATGGATAATAAAGATAAATAATAAAAAGGATGTATATGCTTAACTCGTTGAAATTTACTTCCAAAGTGACTATTGCAGCCTCTTTAATTTTGGTTTTGGTGCTAGGGTTATTTACTTTTAATAACTACATTGCGATGCGCAAGCAAACCGAGCAGCAGTTAAGCCTAGTATTACAACAAAATTCCGAATCTGTTTCACAAAATATAGCGAGTTGGTTAAATGCAAAGTTGGCGATTGTTATATCAATTGCTAAAACCCATAAAGCTAATGATTCTAAAGCACTCACCCTTTCACAATTAAATACTGCAGAGCTTGCCGGAAGCTTTAAAAATACGTATATAGGTAAATCCAGCGGCACGTTTATATTAAACGATCAATCAGTTGTTTTACCTGCTGATTTTGATGCGACCTCTCGCCCTTGGTATAAATTAGTCGAAAACAAATCAAATACCGCATTTACAACTCCCTATATTGATGTAACAACTAACGAGCTTACAATTTCAGCGGTAGTACCCATGCTACAAAATGGCCAGTTTAGCGGCGTTGCAGGTGCCGATATTGATATGCAAACCGTGACTAAAATTATTAACGATATTGATTTTTTAGGTCTCGGTTATGGTTTTTTACTCGATAACAAAGGTCAAGTGTTAAGCCATCCTAATGCTAAGTTAAACTTAAAAAATACATCAGACATTTTTGGTACTAATACGCCCTTGCAAAGTGAGTTTACCCAATACGAGATAAATGGAGAGTCTAAGCTTATCTCGTTTACAAAAATCAGTGGTATTGAAAACGTAGATTGGTACCTAGGTGTTGTCATAGATAAAGATAAAGCGTATGTCAGCGTTTCTAACTTTGGCCAAACTGCGGCTGTTTTTATGGTGATAGGGATCATTACTATCATTATTATGATGCAGCTTTTATTACGCTATTTAATGCAGCCTATGAACCGCTTAAACGATGCCATTAAAGATATAGCACAAGGCGAAGGCGATTTAACAAGGCGCTTAACCGTTGAAAATGATGATGAGTTTGGCGACTTAAGCCATTCATTTAATATTTTCATCGAAAAAATTCAGCATTCAATAGAGCAAGTAAAAGAGTCCACAGAGCAATTAGATACAGCAATTGAGAGCTTGGTATCACAAACACATTCATCGCTGTCTATGTATGATGATCAAAGTAAACGAACCGATAGTGTTGCAGCGGCTATTAACCAGTTTTCAGCTACATCAATGGATATTTCAAATAATGCAGAGAGTGCATCGCAGCTTGCTAAAAATGCAGATGAGCACTCAACACAAAACCAAGAAGCATTAAGTCACAGTGTTACAACCATTCACCAGCTTTCAGCTAATATGGAGAAAGCTCAGCAAACTATAAACAGTTTAAATACGCACACAGCCAGTATTGGGCAAGTGCTTGAAGTTATTAAAGGTGTAAGCGAGCAAACTAATCTATTGGCACTAAATGCAGCAATAGAAGCCGCTAGAGCAGGAGAGGCAGGACGCGGTTTTGCCGTTGTAGCAGATGAAGTACGCCAATTAGCACACCGCACTCAACAATCAACGCAAGAAATTGAAGACACGGTGAGCCAGTTACAAAAAGGCTCAAACCTTGCTGTAGAGCTTATGAAAACAAGCCTTCAAGACAGTGAAAAAAGCGTACAACAAGCAGATGCTGTCGGCAATTTAATGAGTCATGTTATACAAGCTATTAAGCAAATTAACGATGCAAATCATTCTGTGGCCAGTGCAACAGATGAGCAAAACCAAGTTGTTAAGTTATTAGATACTGATATTCAAACAATTAGTGCGCTTTCTATACAAGGCAAGGCTAACTTAAATGACACGCTTAACGAATGTACCAAACTAAAACAGCAGTTTAGTGCTTTAGAAAATATGGTTCAAAAGTTTAAAGTATAAAATTAATGACTAAAAAAAATGTAAATAAACCAAACTGGCTCAGTCTAATAAATATCGACAGTGTTTATAGCTCAGACATGCAACGCAAAGCGTTTTCTTTATTTACCATGATTGGGATATCAATTGTGGTGATTGCTGTATTAGTGTTTTTGAATTATAAGGTTTACTCACCGATACTCACTGCTTCATTAATTATCGTTAACATTACAAATATAAGCTGTTCCATCTACTTTATAAGAACGGGTAATCTTCAAGTAGTGGCATTAATAAGTATGAGCATTGTGTGCATGATGTTTATTGCACTTGTTTATACCGGTGGTAAAGATAACACCGCGCTATATTGGCTTATGTTTTATCCTGTAGTGACGTTTGCATCTTTAGGGGTCAGATTAGGTGCTTGGTTAGGTTTTACTTTACTGTTTTCTTGTATTGTTATTTTATACGGCCCTGATTTTGGTCAAGTTAGCTATGGCAATGTAGAAAAAACACGATTTATAGCGTCCTTTTCTATGGTGTTTTTATTCTCATTTATTGGTGAGTATTTTAGGCATAAAAGCCACATGGCTATTGCCGATATTACGCTCGAGCAAAAACAAGATGCTTATACCGACCCCCTTACTGGTATAGCAAACAGACGTTTTATTACCTCTCATTTTTTAAAGCTTGCCCAAACACGCCCAGAGCAGTACTTACCTTTTTCAATTTTGTTAATTGATTTAGATAACTTCAAATCTTTAAACGATACGCATGGTCACGATTTTGGTGATACGGTATTGATTGAATTTACCAAGCTCCTTGAATCTCAGTTTTTGGCAACTGCGTTAAAGGCCCGTTATGGCGGTGAGGAGTTTGTTGTTATTTTACCGCAGGTTACTGTTTCTACAGCCACTGTAATAGCAAACAAATTTCGAGAGGCTGTTGCAGGGCACGTTATATTTACTGATGACAAGCAGCGTATTTCAATCACCTGTAGTATTGGTATTTCCCAAGTAAATAAAGTAACTGATTATGATGATTCGTTAAAACAAGCTGATGAAGCTCTTTATAGTGCAAAGGCTGCTGGTCGTAATAGTGTCGTCTCGAACTAGTTGAAGGATTAATATGTCTCAAAGTAAATTAATATATGTTCATGACCCAATGTGTAGCTGGTGTTGGGGTTACTCACCAACCTGGCTTAAGCTAAAATCAGAGCTTGCTGGTAAAGTGGCAATTGAATATAAAGTAGGTGGCCTAGCACCCGATAGCCAAGACCCAATGCCACAAAATATGAAAGAGATGCTTGAGGGTACTTGGCATAAAATTTCAGCGCAGTTAGGTACGCAATTTAATTATAACTTTTGGCGCGATTGCCAGCCAAGGCGTTCAACGTATCCCGCATGTAGAGCCGCACTTATAGCGCGTAAAGCGGATAAAGAAGCTCAAATGGTGGCTGCAATTCAAAATGCTTATTACCTAAATGCGCAAAACCCGTCAGATGAAAGTACATTAATTAGTTTGGCTGAAAAGATTGGCTTAGATAAAAATGAGTTTACCGCGCAGCTAACGTCAAGCGAGCTTAATGATGAATTTAAAGCTGAGTTATCCTTTGTTCGTACACTACCAATCCAAGGTTTTCCCTCACTAGTGCTTATTAAAGGTAATAAAGCATACCCAATTGAAATAAATTACACTGATTGGCATTATTCCCTTAATCAAATTAATTCAATTTTAAAATAATCCAGCCTGTTTATAGGGCATTTGGCTAACAAATGCTCTTATCATCTTAAAAACCCCCTCGTAAGTCTTAATTATTACCATTGTCATAAAAGCGACTTTTTTGCGCAACATCCTTGTCATGTTTCATCTATAAACTCCTGCTCATTGAAATTATTAAGTTATAAATTATTTATATAACAAAGTTTATGACCTAAAAAAACAAACTAGCAAATCTGCTAACTAACGAGTAAAGGTGTATGCGATGAAAGGCGTTAAACCATTAATCTTAGCTGGTATTGTGGCCGCAAGTGCAGCAGTACACGCAAACGATTTAGATAAGGTTATTGATAAAAGCAGTGAAATTAATAAATCAGCTGCGCAATCACAAACAAAAATAGACAAGATTGCAGATTCAATGCAAGGACGTTTACAGCAATTTAAAACCCTCAATAAAGAAATTGACGGTTTAGCTGTTTACAACGCTCAGCTAACTAAACAGTTAAATAATCAAGTAGAAGAGATGGAATCTTTAAACCTGTCTATGGATCAGGTTTCTATTATTGAACGTCAAATTACGCCGCTAATGCTTAGAATGATTGAAGGCCTTGAGCAGTTTGTATCTTTAGATATTCCATTTTTAGCTGATGAGCGCACTAAGCGCGTTACATCTTTAAATGAAATGATGAATCGTGCAGATATCAATTCAAGTGAAAAATTTCGCCGTGTACTTGAAGCCTATCAAGTAGAAGTAGACTACGGGCGCACTATTGAAGCCTATACCGCACTTTTAAACGTGGATGACAAAGAGCGTGAAGTCGATTTTTTACGCATTGGCCGTTTAGAGCTTATTTACTTAACACGCGATGGTAAAAAAGCAGGTAGTTGGAATGCAGATACAAAATCATTTGAAGCATTACCAGACTCTACAATAAGCCAAATTAATAAAGGCTTACGTATTGCGCGTAAGCAACTTGCCCCAGATATGTTAACTCTGCCAGTACATGCAGCAGAATAAGAGGTTAAAAATGAAATTGTTTACTCAAATGACAAAAATAGCTCTTTTTGCTGCAAGCCTAAGCATTACTGGTGCAAGTATAGCGGCAGAGCCAATGAACTTAGATTCATTACTTAAAACGCTCGAAAATGGTCAATCAGCTCAAAGCGAGCAAAATAAGCAGCGCGAACAAGAGTTTACTGCTCGTCAAAACGAGCAAGTACAAACGCTTAAAAATACCCAAGCAAAGCGTAATCAAATGCTGGTGGAATCTGAGCGCTTAGAAACGCAGTTTGAAGAAAATGAAGTAAAACTTGCTAACTTAACAGACACGCTTTCTAAACGAATGGGTTCCCTTAAAGAATTGTTTGGCGTGTTACAGCAAGTAGCAGGTGATTCTAGTAATAAGTTTGCGACATCAATTATATCTTCCCAGATTGCTGGGCGTAGTACGTTTATGGATGACCTTGCTCAAAAAATGGGTTCAACTTCAAAACTTGCTTCAATAGAAGATATTGAGAAAGTATGGTTTGAACTACAGCGCGAAATGACCGAGCAAGGCAAAGTAAGTCGTTTTAACGCAAGTGTCATTGTTGAAGGCGGTACTAAAGCACAGCAAGAAGTTGTGCGAGTGGGCGCATTTAACCTTATATCAAACGGTAAATATTTAGAGTTTAATTCCTCGACTAATTCTTTGAGTGAATTAACACGCCAACCTGTATCGCGCTTTACTGCAACAGCAGAAGAGCTACAAAGCACTAAAAGTGGTGTAGTGCAATTTGCACTTGACCCAACAGGTGGATCTATTCTTGGTTTATTAGTACAAGCACCTGATACACAAGAACGTGTTCATCAAGGTGGCACAGTGGGTTATGTGATTTTAGGCGTGGGTGTTATTGCACTCCTTATATCACTAGAGCGTTTTTTCTCATTATTGATTATGGGCGGTAAAATTCGTCGTCAACTTAAAGATTCAGTTGCACGTGATGACAATCCGCTTGGACGCGTAATGAAAGTAAAAGATCAATTTCCAAGTGTTTCACACGACACACTGGAGCTTAAATTAAGTGAAGCTATTTTACGTGAAATGCCAAAAGTGACGCGTAATTTAACACTTATCAAAATCATCTCTGTTGTTGCACCGCTGTTAGGTTTATTAGGTACGGTAACAGGCATGATCAATACATTCCAAGCAATTACCTTATTTGGTACCGGCGACCCTAAATTAATGGCGGGTGGTATTTCTCAAGCACTAGTAACAACGGTACTAGGCTTAGTGGTAGCAATACCAACGGTATTTTTATACACCTTACTTAATACGCGCGCTAAAAATATTTTGTTAACTATTCAAGAGCAGAGCGCCGGTATTATTGCAGAGCGAAGCGAGAAGGGAGCATAAACCATGGTGCTATTGATTGACTCAATCAATGCTATCCGTGATTTTCTCGACACTGGTGGCCAAGTTCTCTTGGTCATCGGGGTGTTAATCTTCGCGATGTGGTTATTGATACTCGAGCGATTTATTTACTTTTTCAACGGTTTTCGAAGCTATAAACATGCTCTAAAAGCCAATTGGATTAACCGTGCAGAACGTGATAGCTGGAATGCAGAGCAAATACGCGAAGCGATGATATCGCGAGCAGGTATGCGCTTAAACACCAATCTTTCTTTGATTAATGTGATGGTTGCTTTGTGCCCACTACTTGGTTTGTTAGGCACTGTAACGGGTATGATAGAAGTGTTTGATGTAATGGCAATTACTGGCACAGGGAGTGCGCGCTCAATGGCGTCAGGGGTATCTAAAGCAACTATCCCGACAATGGCAGGCATGGTAGGTGCGTTATCTGGGGTATTTGCCTCAACGTATTTACAACGAAAAGCTAAGCGCGAAGTAGAACTACTACAAGACAGCATGGTTTTAGACCATTAAGCAAAATTTTGATAAGCGGCTTATATAAAGTCGCTCATCCTAGGAGAATAAAAATGAGAGCCCCGTTAGGAAACCTATTTCAAGAAGATGAAGCTGAAGAAATAAACATGACCCCAATGCTAGACGTTGTATTTATCATGCTTATTTTCTTTATTGTAACTGCCTCTTTTGTTAAAGAAGCCGGTATTGATGTTAACCGCCCAGAAGCCGCAACAGCGGTTAAAAAAGAGCGTGCAAATATCCTTGTGGCGATTTCAGATACAGGTGAAATTTGGATTAATAAACGTCAAATTGATGTACGCGCAGTACAAGCCAATATCGAGCGTTTAAAAGCAGAAAATCCACAAGGTAGCGTTGTGATTCAAGCGGATAAAAAAGCCACTACCGAAATGTTAATAAAGGTGATGGATGCCTCGCGCGCGGCGGGCGCATTTGATGTATCAATTGCCGCACAAGATGCGTCTTAAGGGCTAGTTATGTTGCGATATTTAGTTGCATTAGTGATAGCCGGTGTAGTGACCTTTATGTTGTTTTTAGGCATGCAGGCACTGATCACTGGCGGTGAAGGCGCTATGACGGATCCGGTAAAGGGGAACGTACTTGATTTTGTTCGCTTGAAAAAAGAAGAAACCGTACAAAAAAAAGAGCGTAAGCCACAAAAGCCACCAACACCAAAAGAGCCGCCACCACCAATGGAATCACCGCAAATGCAAAATAGTGATGCTACAGCTAATGCTAACAACTTTGACTTTGGTGCAAACGTTGATGCGGATGTAAATTTAGCCGGCGGGTTAGCACTTGAAACAAGTGATGGTGAGTATTTACCCATTGTTAAAGTGGCGCCTGTTTATCCTCGTCGCGCATTATCGCGAGGTATCGAAGGCTACGTTATTGTTGAATTTATAGTAACTAAACAAGGCACTGTACGCGACCCACAAGTGGTTAAAGCAGAGCCTGAGTCACTCTTTGATAGAGCCGCGATGGATGCAGCCCTTAAATTTAAATATAAACCCCGCGTAGTAAACGGTGAAGCCGTTGAAGTGGCGGGTGTTCAGAACAAAATATCTTTCCAAATCAGCGGTTAATTTAGTAATTAACCACGAGTATACGGACAGTAATGCGAGGCGATTATGAAACTATTTATTAAATCTGTTATGAAATTAAGCCCTACAGCTAAATTTTTTAAATTAACACTATTTTGTACCGCTGCGATCAGTACAAGTATTGTTACACCAAGTGCTCTAAGCCTGATACCAGGGCTAAGTGTAGCTACGGCATATGCAGAGCAAGAGCAAAAAACAAAACGTGTACCAGCGCTTCGTGAAAAGGTCTACAGCCAACTCGCACGTGCACAAAAACTCGCTGATGATGGCGATGTTAAAGCAGGCCTTGAAGCGCTTGATAGCATTAATGAGCGTTCATCGAGCATGAACTCGTACGAAATTGCGATGATGCATAATTTTTATGGGTTTATTTATTACAACGAAAACGATTTACCAAAAGCGATAGCTTCGTTTGAAAAGGTCGTAGCAGAGGAAGCCATTCCTGAGTCGCTTCGTTTAAGTACTACCTTTAGTTTAGCGCAACTAGCTATGGCTAATAGTGATTACACTAAAGTTATCGCATTTTTAGATGACTGGGACACTATTAACACTAAGCCTAAAACAGAAGGCTATTACTTGTTAAGGGCTCAAACATACTATCAGTTAAAGGATTATAAAAAAGGCCTTGAGTACATATCTCAAGTGATTGCTTTAAGCGACAGCGAAGGTAAAGCCCCTAAAGAAAATTGGTTAGTACTACAGCGTGCCATGTACTACTCACTTAATCAAACTGACAAAGTTGTTGAAGTACTTGAGCGCATGGTAAAGCTTTATAACAAGCCTGAGTATTGGGTACAGTTATCAGGTATGTATGGTGAAACAGGGCAAGAAAAGCAGCAGTTGGCGGTAATTGAAGCGGCTTATCAGCAAGGATTTTTAACCTCTAAGTCTGATTTACGTCAATTAGCGCAAGTGTATTTATATAACGGCTTAGCATTTAAAGCCGCAGACGTTATGAGTGATGCGATTGAAAAAGGGATTGCAGAGCAAAACGCTAAAAACTATGCCTTTGTAGCTGAGGCGATGATTCAAGCAAAAGAAGACGAAAAATCAATAAAATACTTTGTAAAAGCAGCCGATTTATCACCCAGTGGTAAGTATGACCAACGCTTAGCTGAAGTATATGTTAATACTGAGCAATATGAAGAAGCGGCCGACGCAGCGCGTAAAGCACTTAATAAAGGCTCACTTGATTTTGAATCAAATGCATTTGTTGCCTTGGGTATGGCTCAGTACAACTTACAAAATTTTGATGCATCAATTTTAGCGTTCGAACAGGCAGAAAAACATAAAAAATCACAGCGTTTAGCGCAGCAATGGATTAAATATGTAAAGCGCGAGAAAGTGCATGCAGAAACATTAAGAACGGCACTGCTTTAAGCTTTAGTAATAACGTTTAAATATAATTTCATAATCGCAAATCCAAACCACACTATTTTTAGTGTGGTTTTTTTATGTTTTTAATAAATTAACTACTTGAATTTTATGTAAATAACTTTGTCATCTTATGTTTATTAAAGTGTAACTGTAATGTCATATAGCTACCGTAAGGTAGGCGCTGCTGATAACTCAAGTGACCTTAAAGCATTACTTAATGTTTTAAGGTGACTTGAGTTTATTTAAAGCACTTAACAAAATAATTAAATACTTTAACGGAGTGAACAATGAAATTATCTGACTTATTTAAAGTTAGTTTGATTGCAACTGCAGTATCTTTAGCGGGTTGTGGTGGTGACTTAGTAGTATCTGAAGGCGACACAACAATAAATGAAGGCGACACAGTTACTAATGTTGTTGAAGGTGGCAGTGGTACAGTAGATGAAAAATCATCGCGTGATGATTCGCAAAATGCAACTACGGGTTTCCCTGCTGATATCGACAATGCACTTGTTCAAGGCTTAGCAACGGATGTATCAAGTGAATTTCCAGCAATAACAGATAAACCAGTGTATCGCTTAAGTGCTGATACAACATTGATTGCTGATGTTTCACTAACTAATGATGCACATTGGATTGTGAGTGGTCGTACTGCTGTGGGTAATGATCGCGCAGATAGTACAACGCTTTATATTCAGCAAGGTACAACGATTATTGGTGAGTCAGGGGATGACTTTTTAGTTGTGCGTCGTGGTTCACAAATTGAATCTGTCGGCACTGCAAGCCAGCCAATTACGATGACATCAATTCAAGATGTTACGGGTAGCGAGACAGCAATTGGCCAATGGGGTGGTTTGGTATTACTTGGTAATGCACCTGCAAACTCATGTGGAGACCAACAAGGTGAAGCAACAGCAGACGAACTTGCTAACTGTGGCGTGTCAGCTGAAGGTGATGCAGGTCAGTTCGGTGGAAATATCAGTGATGATAATTCAGGTACTCTAAAATATGTACTTGTTAAGCAAGCAGGTAAAACGCTTGGTAATGGTGATGAGTTAAATGGTATTACATTTGCCGGTGTTGGCTCTGCAACTACGGTTGATTATATCCAGGTTCATGAAAACCTTGATGACGGTATCGAGTTTTTTGGTGGTACGGTTAATGTAAGTAATGTAGTGCTGACTAACATTGGTGATGATTCACTTGATTGGTCTTTTGGTTGGACGGGTTCGGCTACTAATGTTTACATTCAACAAGCGGCTAACGTAGGCGATAACGCTATTGAAGCTGATAACTCTGAGTTTGATTCAAGCGCCACGCCATTAACACTGCCTACTATATCTAACGTAACAATCGTCGGTGCAGAAGGTAATAATGGTATTCGTCTACGCGCTGGTACTGCGGGCGCTCTTAAAAATGTATTTGTAACGGGCCCTGCTACTTACGAAAACTGTTTACGTGTAGGGTCTGATTCAGTTCCTCGCGCTGAAGATGGCACACTAACGATTGTAAACTCTATTGTGGCGTGTCAAACAACGGCAAATAATTTTGGTAGTGAAGTAATTAACGGTGGCGATGTACAATCTTGGTTTGAAGGACAAGATGGTAACCAAGTACTTACGCCTGCAGAGCTTATGCTTGCTGATGACGGTTACACGCCACTTGCTGGTTCACCGCTTATCGCAAATGGTCAAATTGGTGCTTTTGATGGTTCAACTAACTGGATGGAAGGTTGGACTGTCGGTATTAATGGCGGCTTCCCTACTGATATTGATAACGCGCTTGCACAAGGCTTAGCATCAGATGTTTCTAGTGAATTTCCAGCAATTACAGATAAACCAGTATACCGTTTAACTGAAGATACAACGTTCACGGCAGATGTAACGCTTACTAACGATGCACATTGGATTTTAAATGGTCGTACTGCAGTTGGTAATGACCGTGCAGATGCAACTATATTATATGTTCAAGCGGGTACAACGCTAATTGGTGAAACAGGTGATGACTTTTTAGTTGTACGTCGTGGTTCACAAATTAATGCCAATGGTAATGCAACCGCGCCAATCACTATGACATCTATTCAAGATGTAACAGGCGCTGAAACAACGATTGGTCAATGGGGCGGCTTAGTATTATTAGGTAATGCACCCGCTAACTCGTGTGGCGATCAAACCGGTGAAACGACAGCTGAAGAATTAGCTAACTGTGGTGTATCAGCTGAGGGTGACGCTGGTCAGTTTGGTGGTGATATTATCGATGATAACTCAGGTGTTCTTCGTTATATTGTTGTTAAACATGCAGGTAAAACGCTGGGTAATGGCGATGAACTTAACGGTATCTCATTTGCAGGTGTTGGTTCACAAACGAAAGTTGAATACATTCAAATTCACCAAAACCTAGATGATGGTGTTGAGTTTTTTGGTGGCACAGTTAATGTTCGTAACATTGTACTAACTGATATTGGCGACGATGCATTCGATTGGTCATTTGGTTGGTCGGGTCGTGCACAAAATATCTATATTCAACAAAGTTCAGTTGAGGGTGATAACGCAATAGAAGCTGATAACTCAGAATTCGATTCAAATGCGACACCATTGACTAAACCGCTTATTTCTAACGTAACAATTGTAGGTGCTGATGGTACTAACGGTGTTCGTTTACGTGCAGGTACAGCGGGCGTTCTACGAAATGTTGTTATAACGGGCCCTGAAGGTTACTCAAACTGTTTACGTGTAGGCTCAGACTCTGCTGCTAATGCAGAATCGGGTGAGTTGTCTATCGAAAACTCAGCTGTTGCATGTAGTGAAGATAATAACTTTGGTTCACAAGCAATTGGTAGTGGCAATGTGCAGTCTTGGTTTGAAGGTCAAACGGGTAACTTAACGCTTACGGCTTCAGCACTTAATTTAGCGACAGACGGCTTTACACCAAAATCGGGTTCACCTTTATTAGGTGCTGGTGGGGATTCATCTGAGCTTGACTCGTTCTTTACCAAAACAGATTACATCGGCGCATTCGATGGCGATAATAATTGGATGGATGGTTGGACAGTTGCTATTACACCAAGCTTTCCTGACGATATAGCTAATGCATTAGCACAAGGACTTGCAACAGATGTTTCTGCTAGCTTCCCTACAATTACAGACAAACCTGTATATCAATTAACCTCTGATGTTGTATTTACATCTGATGTAACACTGACTAACGATGCGCATTGGATTTTAAAAGGACGTACAGCCGTTGGTAATGACCGGGCTGACAACACAACACTTTATGTTCAGTTTGGTACAACGTTAATTGGTGAGTCGGGTGATGACTTCTTAGTTGTTCGCCGTGGTTCTAAAATTGAAGCGGTAGGCAGTGTAAATCAACCAATTACTATGACGTCAATCCAGGATATGACGGGCGGCGAAACTACGATTGGTCAATGGGGCGGTTTAGTATTATTGGGTAATGCACCTGCTAACTCATGTGGCGACCAACAAGGTGAAGCTACCGCAGATGAACTTGCAAACTGTGGTGTGTCTGCTGAAGGTGACGCAGGCCAGTTCGGTGGTAATGACCCTGAAGATAATTCAGGTACGCTAAAGTATGTTGCAGTTAAGCAAGCGGGTAAAACGCTGGGTAATGGCGATGAACTTAACGGTATTACACTTGCGGGTGTTGGTCGTCAGACTGAACTAGATTACATTCACGTTCATGAAAATCTAGACGATGGTGTTGAATTTTTTGGTGGTACTGCAAATATTAGTCACCTTGTTTTAACAAGCATAGGCGATGATTCACTTGATTGGTCATTCGGTTGGACGGGTAAAGCGCAA
Source organism: Pseudoalteromonas sp. SWYJZ12 (assembly GCF_015864395.1). NCBI lineage: Bacteria > Pseudomonadati > Pseudomonadota > Gammaproteobacteria > Alteromonadales > Pseudoalteromonadaceae > Pseudoalteromonas > Pseudoalteromonas sp. SWYJZ12. The sequence goes on along the minus strand of NZ_JADYXH010000001.1, from coordinate 232,115 downwards.
TATGTACTGATTAAACAATCAGACTCTGAGGGCGACAATGCAATTGAAGCTGATAACTCTGAGTTTGATTCAAGTGCAACGCCACTAACAATGCCAACTATCTCTAATGTAACAATTATTGGTAATGTGGGTGTAAATGGTATCCGCTTACGTGCAGGTACTGCGGGTATGCTTAAAAACGTAGTGGTTACAGGCGGGGCAGACTATTCAAACTGTTTACGAGTAGGCTCTGATTCAGCGCCGCGAGCAGAGGACGGTACATTAACTGTTACTCACTCAGTTGTTGCGTGTGAAACCGCTAACAACTTTGGTACACAAGCAATTGGTACAGGTAATGTTGAATCTTGGTTCTTAGGACAAACAGGCAATTCAGTTCAAGTAGCCGCTGACCTTGGGCTAGCAGATAATGGCTATATGCCAACTGCTGAGTCGTTATTACTTGGTAATGGCTTTGATTCATCAAGCTTAGATAGTTACTTTGATTCTGTAGATTACATTGGTGCGATGGATGCACAAACAGACTGGACAGCAGGTTGGGTAAAAGTAGGCCTTTAACCCAAACCACATTATAGCCGAGCGAAAGCTCGGCTAATGTCTTGTTTTGTTTCGGAGTATAAAAATGAAATCTTTTAAACCCTCTACACTTGCTTTATCAAAGTTAAACTACGCTGTAATGGCTGCGTTACTTGGTTTATCAGTAAATACAGCCACGGCTGCTGAGCAGCAAGTAGAAGAGCAAGAAATAGAAGAAGTTGTTGCTGTAGGGCAACGATTAAAGGGCAGTGCGGGTGCTGTACTGCAAGAACGTCAAAACCAAGCGTTTGTTGCTGATATTATGGGTGCAGACCAAATATCACGTACTGGTGATAGCGATGCCGCCTCTGCACTTCGTCGTGTTACTGGTTTAACGTTAGTCGACGGCAAATTTATTTATGTGCGTGGTTTAGGTGAACGCTATTCTAGTACTCAGCTAAATAGCATGTATGTACCAAGTCCTGATCCTACTCGCTCAGTGGTTCCTTTGGATTTATTTCCATCTGAAATTATTGAAAGCTTGAGTGTACAAAAGTCATTTTCACCGGATATGCCAGCGCATTTTGGTGGTGGTAATGTAAATATTCGCACTAAATCAATTCCTTCTGACTTTTTATTAAAAGTACAAGTGGGTACATCGTACAATACTTCTAATAGCGATACCGGTTACTTTTACAGTGGCGGTGATGATGACTGGATGGGTCGAGATGATGGTTCACGAGCATTATCGGATGTGTTTACTACTGCGCTTACCAGTGATGCTGGTCTTGAGGGCAATATAAACACTACGTTAGCTGAGCGTAAAATCCTGATTCAATCGCTTGATTGGGATGTAGGTATTTCAGAAAAGGATGTTGACCCTGCTATGAACTTCTCTATTGCCTTAGGTGATAGATTTGAAAGTGAGGCCGGTACTTTTGGTGTGCTTGCAGCCGTATCTTACGATAACGAATGGGAAGTAGTTCAAGAGCAAAGCGGCTCAAGCCTTGGTAGCTTAGGCTGTGAAGACAAATGTTTTGCCCAGTATTACGATGGTACATCGACTGAGCAAAATGTACGTTGGAGCGGTACATTAAATTTAGGATATGAGTTAAATTCAAACCATAAGTTTGAGCTTACTAATATTGCACTTCATGACATGAGTGACCGCGTACGTAACCGCGATTACTTTGATGCAAATGAAACCGAAGAAGGTGTCACCGAATTACGCCGAGTAGATATTACCTACGAAGAGCGCGAAATGTTTTCGACTCAGCTTAAGGGGACGCACAACTTTCCAGAGCTAAATAATTTATTTTTTGATTGGTATGGCGGTTTAAGTCGAGCAAACCGTAATGCACCAGGTGGTTTAGATGTTGTTTATCAGCAAAACTTAGTTGATGGCGTGCTTGAATCTGAACAACTGCAAGATGTAGCTGCAACAAATATCACCCGTGAGTATCAAGTATTACACGACGATGTTGAAACATTTGGTTGGAATATGGGTATGCCTTTTTATGGTGACGGCTATGAGCTTGAGTTAAAAATAGGCGGCGATTTTTCAGAGAAAAAACGTGATGCAAGTAATGTGAAGTTTGGCATTACGCACCGTGGTATAAGCGATGAGTACTCGTTCGGTTCTAACGTAAGCGATATTTTTGCTGATGAAAACACGGCGAATGACGCTTTTTATGCAAGTGTAACTGGTTCAGGTATTTTTGATGACGGCACCACTGATGGTGATAAGTACAGTGCAGCGCATAAATTAGATGCTTATTATTTTATGGCCGATTACTTCTATCAAAACACTTGGCGTTTTACTGGTGGCGTTCGATGGGAAGATTTTTCGCAAGTCTCAGTCGGTTATGAAGCGCATACTAATTTCTTTGAAAATACACTACAAGAAATCCAAGATGTAGCTATTAATGAAGATAACTTTTTTCCTTCTTTAGCTGTTACGTACATCATGGATGAAGAAATGCAATTTCGCTTAAATTTAAGTGAAACAACCATTCGCCCTGATCTACGTGATGTAAGCTCTTCTTTCTTTGTTGACCCGTTAACTGAGTTTCTGGTGAGAGGGTCTCCTAGTTTACAAAGTTCTAATTTAAAAAATGTTGATTTTAGGTTTGAATGGTATATGCCATCAGGTAATAATCTTTCTGTTGCATTATTTTATAAAGACATTGAAAACCCAATTGAAATGGTTGAGCTTGCGGGCGTAGGGGGAGCATCTCCACAGTTATTAACAGCAAATGCTCAGTCGGGTAAATTGTCGGGTATTGAAGTTGATTTTTTAACTGACTTTGGCTTTATAAATAAAGATTGGTCTTCAGCATTTTTGTCAGGCAACGTTACGCTATCTGACTCAAGTGTTAATTTGGGGATTAATGATTCAGACGGTGTTGACTCACTGTTTGAAACACAGCTTAAAGAAGCCCTTGAGGCCGATACGGTATCGAATATTGTAACTAACAATGAGCGTCGTTTAGTTGGTCATTCTGAGTGGGTTGCAAACTTACAAATGGGCTATGACTCGGATGATGGATTTCACTCTACTTCATTAATTTATAATGTGTTTGGTCCTCGTATAATTGTACCTGGTACACGTGGTAATGAAGATGCAGAAGAAAAGTCCTTTCACTCAGTTGATTTAGTCTATTCTTACTTCCCTAACTTTAACTCCAAAGTTAATTTTAAGGTTAAGAACATGCTTGGCCAAGAAAAAGAAATTGAACAAGAAGGTCTTACCCTTTGGGGACAAGACACCGGCACTGAGTTTAGTTTAAGTTATAGCTATGAGTTTTAAGCTTTATTTAAAATAAAACTCAAGGAATGAAAGAATAAACTTCACTATCTATTAGCTCTGTATTTTTAATGCAGAGCTTTTTTGCGTTTATGCTCAGTATGAAAAATATTTAAGTTCTGTTTTATTCGCTAGTTTTAGCTTTCAGCCAGTGTTAGTTTAGCGTTAATGAAAATTAAATCTCACGCAATGAATTTAATTTTTAATGTATTAAGGCATCTTTTATGAATCAAACAGTGGAACAAACAATGAAAAAAGTAGGATTAGTCGGTTGGCGTGGCATGGTTGGCTCTGTGTTATTAGAACGTATGCAGCAGCAAAGTGATTTTGCCCATATCGACACCACCTTTTTCACCACCTCACAAGCGGGTCAACTAGGCCCAGATATAGCGGGCGACGCAAAACCATTACTAGATGCAAGTGACATTAGCGAACTTGCTAAAATGGATATTATTGTTACTTGCCAAGGCGGTGACTACACCAATGCGGTATATCCAAAACTTCGAGAGTCGGGTTGGGATGGTTACTGGATTGATGCAGCTTCAGCGCTGCGTATGAGTGAGGACAGCATTATAGTGCTTGATCCCGTAAACAAAGATGTTATTGAACAAGGCTTAGAGCAAGGCGTTAAAACCTTTGTGGGCGGTAACTGTACTGTATCGCTGATGCTACTTGCATTAGGTGGTTTATTTGAGCAAGACCTAATTGAATGGGTAAGCCCAATGACTTACCAAGCGGCGTCGGGCGCTGGTGCACGAAATATGAAAGAGCTTATTGCACAAATGGGCGCTATTCATGCAAGTGTTGCAGATAAACTAGATAACCCAAGCTCTGCTATTTTAGAAATTGATAAAATAGTAAGTGAAACAATGGCGTCTAAAGACTTACCACAAGACCAATTTGGTGTTCCATTAGCGGGCAGTTTAATCCCTTGGATTGACGTACCTATGCCAAGTGGTCAGTCTAAAGAAGAATGGAAAGCACAGGTTGAAGCGAACAAAATTTTAGGTTCTTCAAAGCAACCAGTGCCAATTGATGGTTTATGTGTACGTATTGGCGCTATGCGTTGTCATTCACAAGCGATGACCATTAAATTACGTGAAGATATTAGCGTAGAAAAAATTGAAGAAATTTTAGCGTCTCATAACGAGTGGGTTAAGGTTATTCCTAACGAGCGTGAAATTAGCGCAACAGACTTAACACCCGTTAAAGTAACAGGCACTTTAACAATTCCTGTTGGCCGTATTCGTAAATTAGCGATGGGGCCAAAATACATCAGCGCATTTACAGTAGGCGATCAGCTTTTGTGGGGAGCGGCAGAGCCACTTCGTCGTATGCTACGCATAATTGTTGATGGTGAGTAATACCAATTCGCAATAATACTTAATCAATTTGAGGGGTTAAATCTGACGCTAACTACGTTAAATATTTCTGATATAGAACAACTAAATAACGAAATCTTTGCCTTGTTATCGACACTATTTTTCTTCCCTCAAAATAGATCACTTAATTAAGCGAATTGGTATAATATATAATCAGTATTAACAAAAGGGGTTGGCAATTTGCCAGCCCTTTTTAGTTTAATGGCTTATAAAACCGCTTAAGAGGCTTAAACAATACTTTTTTATGAATGTTCACTGTTGTTTATTATTGAACTTAAGTAAACTGTTTACATTGTGCAACAGCCTATTCAAGTAACATTAATGACCTCTCATATAAATAACTTTGCCAATAAGCGATTAGCATTTGTTAGCTCCTATTTTAGTTCTGCAATTGCTATAAACACGGTTGTTTCTTGTTTTCTTATTTTTAGCAGTATTAACCACAGCGCCTCGCAAGAAAAACTTTACTGGCTTTTTACGTTATCATTTATTTCATTACTTCGAATAGCCAGCCATGTATTTGTTAACAACACCCATGCTTTTAAATATCATCTGTATTTTATAGGTTTATTATTAACGGCTTTAACATGGGCTGCTTTCCCCATTTTGTTTTATGAAAATATGCCAATGCAGGAGAAGTTTGTATCACTCGTTGTTTTTAGCTCCCTTGCTGGTGGCGGTGTAAATGTTTTAGCTTCTGATATTCGTTCCTCCTTGTCGTATATAACCTGTTTACTGGTTCCTTTTAGTATTTTATTACTTTTACAGCCTATTGAAGATGAGAATGTACTAGGTGTTTTAGGGCTCGTTTTATGGTTTATTTTGTGTTTTGTTACCGCTGTACGTTCTGCTAAAGATGTAAAGTCATCAATTAATAATGAACTTAAGTTAGATCAATTTATTGAAAACTTAGAAAACGAAGTGCAACTTCGTACCGAACAAATAATCCTTTTAGAGCAAAAAGATAATTTAACTAAATTGTTTAACAGGGGGAGCTTTGTTTCTAATGTTGAACTTGATTTAGCCAATCAAAATGATGATATTAAAGCCGTTTTATTTTTAGATATGGATGACTTTAAAATCATCAACGATAAATACGGTCACGATTTTGGTGACTTTGTTCTGGCCCAAACAGGTAAACGATTAGTTGAAACACAAACTCAGGGCGATTTTATTGCTTGTCGTTGGGGAGGGGATGAGTTTATTTTTTATTCTCGTAGTAACACCGAAGACGAACTTTTTGACTGTGTTTTTAGATTAGTTAAAACTTTAACGAAAACAGTAAGCATGGATAGCTATCAAGTAAACCCTTCTTTTAAGGTTGGGCTGTATTTTACGCGTGAAAACTTTAATCTTGAAGACGCGATTAAATACGCTGATGTTGCTATGTATGAAGGTAAGAAAAGCCGTAATGAAATATCGGTATTTGACGAGCGAATGCATGAATCGCTTAAAAGAGAAGAAGTACTTCGCAGCTCAATTAAAGAGTGCGTAGAAAAAGGTGACTTTCATCTGTGTTATCAACCTATTGTTGATATAAGTACAAATGAAATAACCACGTTTGAAGTACTACTTCGTTGGCAGTTTAATGATGAATTTATTCCCCCTTCAGAATTTATAGATATTGCAGAGCGATATGGAAAAATTAATATCCTCGGCGAATTTGTACTAGAACAAGCCATTGCGAGTTTAAGTAAGTTAAACGCTGTGAATAGTAAGATTGGATTGTCGATTAATGTGTCGGTGTTGCAACTAGAAAACCATAACTTTTTAGATTTTTTAGTTGCGCTTTTAAATAGATACGCAGTTAAACCATACAATGTGCATTTAGAAATAACAGAAACAGTCATGATCAAAAATTTACCGTATTTGTCAAAAGTGATTACGGCCATAAAAAATACCGGTGTGCGTATCTCTATTGATGATTTTGGTACTGGGTTTTCTTCTATATCGGTTTTAAAGGAGCTGTCAGTTGATTACATTAAAATAGACAAATCTTATATTGATAACATTTGTGAATGCTCAAAAGATAAAAGTATTGTATCTGCGGTAACTAACATGTCGCATATGATTGGATGCCAAGTAATAGCGGAGGGCGTAGAAAACCCCGCTCAGCTAACGTTATTACAAAGCTTACAAATTGATAAGTATCAAGGTTTTATATTCAGTAAACCAGTTAGATTTGCCGATGCGCTTAAACTTATTAGTTAGAGCGCTGACTTTTCAGGCACAAAGTTTGTTTTATCTAGGTTCGATTTAAGCGTGCCGTGCGTTTCTGGCTCGCTGCGAGCGGTAACTTCTTTTGTGTTATTCTATTAGCTTACATTCATATGAAAATAACTTAAAACGGAGCAATCCGCCTCGTTTTTTTTATGCTATTTGCCTAAAGATGCTGCCGAAAATTCAACCTAAAAAGATAGGTAGGCCTTAGTAATAATGAACTTTTATTGACTTAATTCGCTTATATGAACTACCTGATTACGCCCTCCATTTTTAGCATGATAGAGTGCTTTATCTGCCTCATTTATTGCGCTTTCAATTGCGGTTTTATTGCATTTAATATTTATTACACCAAAACTTGCCGTAACATTAATTACTTTATCATTAAAATGAATCGGACTACTGGCGAGTGCGTTTCTTAGTTTTTCGGGGAATGCTTTAGCTGTAGGCTCGTCGTTACGTGCTATTAATAAGGTAAATTCTTCGCCACCAATTCGGCCAAACAAATCATCTGGATTTATGCAGTCTTGCATTATTTTCGCCGCTTCTACTAACACCACATCACCTCCTGCATGTCCAAACTCATCGTTTATTTTTTTAAATTTATCTATATCCCAATAAATTAAGCTTACGTACTTATAATTATTAAGTTTATCTTTTAGTTGCTCTTGGCTTTTATTATAAAACCCACGCCTATTTAAGCAGCCCGTAAGTACATCAGTCATTGCAAGATGGTTCATTTTTTCGGCTAAATCAGACGCCATTATGAATATCATAAATACGGCCATGCCGACATGAGCAGCAGGGACAGTCATAAAATTAATTAATGTATATAGCGCTATATATTCTTCATTCACTTGGCTGCCTTGCAGTAATGCTATGCTTGCTGCAACAAATAAAAGTAATCCACATAGCGAATAAGTGATACTAGCGCCTATTTCAGCAGGGAGTGATTTTTGCTTATGCCTGAAAATAATAACCGCACTTAGTATCAGTAAGATCACATCGTAATACACATACAACGACATAAATAAGCCAACATGCACATTTATGGCTGTAAAATAATAAACAGCAGCAAGAGTTACTATTGCCGAGATGATTAAATAGCGAATTTTTATACTCGAATTTACCCTAATGCAATGCCCCCATGTACCAAGTAGCACAGAGCCTACTGAGAAGCTGCTTCCTAACATCCAATATAGTGTATGAGAGTCAAATAATGGTTCTGCTAATATTGTTGCCCATTGGCATGCAGAGAGTGCGAATGCGATTGTCCAAAGCATGGCATATTGCTTTTTACCTAACGTAAACCACGACATTAAAAATATGACAGACCAAATAACACTGGTTAAAAAGAGGGTAACTAATATATAAAAAACAGGGTTCATGTATTTTTATTCTTGTTTGCGTTAATTTTACTTTAGTAGATGAAAGCGGTTTATTCGAATCAATGCAGGTTATTAGTTGGCAAAATTATAGATAGATAAGCATGGGAATCACTTCATTAAGCGGTGTATTTGAATAGTGGTATATCCTTTGCTGTAGTGATTGTAGTTTAAAGTTTTAAGCTTATATGGCTTTGCTCTATTTGTAATTTTATACCTAACAGGTACTTAAGTTACAAATATTAGTAATTTTTACACGTTTATTTATGTACTTAATTAAAAAGTTTAACTAATTAGAGCCTGTTTATCTTTCGAGATTAAATGTGCAGCCGTACATTTGGTTTTTAGGCAAGGTTGAGTCTATGTTGTGTGGTTGTTCTTCATAAATAGGCGATAACGCAGCATTAATGCCAAACATACGCAGCCCTACATAGAACAGAGTTTAATCCTTAAAGGTCAATAGGCCCTCGTTTTTAGCAAAGGAAGTTAGAATGCATTTTTCATCTACAACATTTCACGCCAAATATTTTAAAGGTGTAATAGCGCTGATTGTATTGCTTATAATAACGCGAATAGCCGCGCCTTATGTAGTTCAGTATTACGTAAATTATCAGTTAAAGCATACGCAAGGTGTTACGGGACATGTTGGTGATGTAGATTTGTTTTTATATCGCGGTGCCTACGCGATTGACAACGTTGAAATTTACGCTGTTGATGCAACTTCAGCTCCTAAGCCTTTACTGAGTATTCAAACTCTCGATTTTTCACTCGCGTGGTCAGCCCTTTTAAAAGGGAATTTAGTCACAAATATGGCTTTTACGCGTCCTGAGATAGTTATTTACGATAAAGACCCCAATGCTTCTGAGCAAAATCAACAAGTAAAAGATGAAACTACCTGGGTAGGGCTCGCCAATAACTTAGTACTGTTTTCTATTGATACCTTAACAATTGAGCAAGGCAAGTTAACCTTAGTTAATTCAACTAACAGTGGTGAAAACCCCACTTTTATATCAAATATCAATGCCGAAATTAAAAATATAACGAATGCGCAAAACCTATCAAAAACACTTGTGACTACTCTAAACGTAGAGGGAGCATTAATGGGCGAGGCAGCTTTGAAGCTTAATGGCAAATTAGACCCTTTTAGCAAGCAGGCTAATTTTGATTTTAACGCAGAGGTACAGCGCTTTTCAGTTAAAAATTTAGACACTGTATTTAAAGTGTATACACCGTTTGATATTGAAGCGGGAGGCATTGATGGCGCTATGGAACTTGTGGCTAAAGATAATAACTTAAATGGTTATGTAAAAGCGGGCGTTCAAAACTTGCGTGTTTTTTCGTGGCGCGAAGATATAGAAAAAGATGACGACGGCATATTTACGGCCATATTTGAAGGCAGTGTTGATTTACTGGGCTCTATCCTCGAAAACAATGAGTCTAAACTTGTTGCTGCACGCATTCCTATAGAAGGGCAATTAGACAACGCGGATGTTTCGACTTTCCAAGCAGTTACTTCGGTTTTAAAAAATGCTTTTTTTGATGCGTTTAAGATGAAAGTAGATAACGTTATTTCTTTTGAAGATACGAATAACAAACCTGATAACAATGGGAATTAAAGCACTTTGGGAATGCATGTTTGAGTTAAATGTTTAAGCTGCACCCACTTTTAAACTTTAAGTGGGTGCTTTAGTACTCTTATCAGATTAGTTTTTGCGGTTACTCAATAGCTCTTTAAGCTCAGCAATTTGGGATTTTAGTTCGTTTACTTGCCCTTGCGTTGCAGGTAATGAGCTGTCGTCTGCGAGCTCTTCTCGCGCTTTGCGGTGCTCCTCACTCATAACTTCTAAAATGGCACCTACCATCATATTTAAAAATACAAATGCGGTTAAAAATATAAACGTAAGGTAGTAAATCCAGCTTAATTCGTACACCGCCATTGTTTCGTACATTATGTCGGTCCAATCTTCAAATGTTGCCACCCTAAACAAGGTAAGCATTGAGATTGAGACGTCTTGCCAAAGTACGGGGTTTATTTCCGCAAACATCATGCTGCCCATTGCAGCGTATATATAAAAAATAACAAACATTAATAGGGCTATATAACCCATTTGCGGAATGGCTTTAAGCAATGAGTTAACTAATAAGCGCAGCTCTGGGATCATCGATACCAATCGCAGCACTCTAAATATACGCAGTAAACGAGCAATTAACATAGTAGATCCAGCAGCAGGATATAAACTGCCCAATACTATGATGGTGTCGAATATATTCCATCCTTTAGAAAAAAAGTGTTTTATGCCTTTACTTGCAATAAAGCGGATTACTAGCTCAATTAAAAAGAATGCGGTAATGCCAACGTCCATCCAATTTAGAGCAAGCTCTACGGTAGGATGTAGTGAGTAAGTGTGCGCACCGACTGTCAGGGCAGAAACAATAATTACAGCTATAACAAATGATTGAAATATCTTGCTTTTGTCTATACGCTGAAACAACTTTTGTAACTGCGACATCATAGAAATAGATCCTTTGGAGATTAAGATTTTATGGCGCTAATATACAATAATATTGTAATAATTTAACGCTTTTTCGATATAGAAAGTGTAAGGAAATTTAATGTTTATCAATAAACTAAAAAGTAGCGCATTACTTATTGTTGGATTATGTGTTTTAGCTGGTTGCAGCTCTGACGCGCGTTTTCATGAAGTTCAATCGGCGCGCCTTGATGAATGTAACTATAAAGCCGACAAAGAATATTACGAATGCCTAGATAAACAAGACTCTAACTACGAAGAGTTTAAAAAACAGCAACAAGCAGAAACTAAATAAGTAACCTTTATATTTATGACTAAAACTCAAAAGCAGCGCGATAAGCACATTCGACTAGCACTTACTAATGCATGCGAGGCAATAAAAGAAAGCGTAATTGGTTTTGATTATTTAACGCATACCATTGATTTAAATAACGAGGCCAATACGTTAAAAGTACAGTGCTATTTTAATGATGATATAGCCCTTGAAAGTGCAAAACCGCAACTTAACGAATTAACAGATATAATACTCAAAGAGCTTACGGGTATTAAGTTGAACGCAAAACCAGCACATATTTCATTTTCCGCCAATTAATAGAGCTTTTGTTGGTTTGATAGCACATGGACGTTATAATTAGATAAATTATTTTTAGGGTTTCAATTATGGCTGTTCCTACGCGTTCGCAAATTTCACCAGGTACCACAGTAAATATTGTATTAAAAGAAGATCAACGCAGCGGCACATTAACTGAGGGTGTTGTTGAGCGCCTTTTAACAAAATCACCAAATCACCCACACGGCATTAAAGTACGTTTAGAAGATGGTCAAGTTGGCCGAGTAAAAGAGATTTTATAATGGCAGCGTTAACAGAACAGGCTTTTTGGGAATTAGTAACAACGCCTGATTTAGGGCTCGATCCGCAAAGTGTGAGCGATAACCTAAAAACTAAACTTAATGATTTAAGCGATCAACACCTTATTGATTTTGATAAGCATTTTGGCATACATATGCGCAAGTGTTTTACCTGGGATTTATTTGGTGCCGCTTTTGTGATGGCTGGATGTAACGACGATTACGGCTTTAGCGAATTTAGATGTTGGTTAATTTCGCGCGGTAAAACAGTTTTCGAAAACGCCTTAGAAAATGCTGATTCTATAGCGCAGTGTACACCTGTTTATTACTTAAACGAGCAGCCTTATCCGTACATTGATGAGTACGACTTAATAGCCGGTTTATTATTTGAAGAACGTAACGAAGACGAATTGCCGTTTATCCCATCTGGCAGTGATGAACCCAAAGGTAAACGTTTTAAAGACAAACCTAAGTTTTTAAAGCAAAGCTACCCTTTATTATTTGCAAAGTACTGGCAATAAAATAAATACCAATTCGTATAACTAGTTAAACAATCTAATGAGTTCAATTTACCCTTACAATTAAGCGCATTGGTATAAATCGTTTTGTTGTTTAAGTACGTATTGAGTAAAGTGCTTAACAACAAAATGGTTTGTAATGAGTATCTAGGGCATGTTTACCTTTGGTGGTTGAATTTGTTCAATCCAAGAAGGATTTAATCGCGGCGCGAGATTTGTAACCTAGTGGGCTCGACAACTGCTCCTGCGTTATTCTAATGGCTTACATCCATGTAAGAATAATAAAAACCGAGCAAAGCTTCCGCGTCCTACTCACGCGCTCGCTCCTGTAATACGACTTCTCTCCTTTTATAGTAAATCTCTGTTATAGTTGTTAAAAGTTATAAAAGCTAAGTGATTAGGCATTTTGCTATTATTTAACACGCTGACTCACGAGGATACACCCACGAAATGAAATATTTAACACTCGCTTTATTAACTGTCGCTTTTACAAGTGCAAATGCTTTTTCTGAGCCGAGTAATAAAACACGATTTATACCGTTTTTAAAGTCAAAACTGGGGGCATACGAAGTTGTGTCGACCAATTCAGGGTTATGCGTTAATAGCGATTTGAGTTTGACAGACGAAAGTGATTTAAGTGCAGGTTTTAAACTTGGAGAACAAATTGTATTTGGATCGCTCCACAATGGTACTCGCACTATTAAAAAACCAAACTTTTGTTTTATAACCAGTACGCTTAAATATAAAAGTGATGGCCTTGAAAACGGTTTAAGAATGAGCCGTTGTGAAAACCCTGCAAACGAAAAAACAATCAGTCAAAGTATCAAATTCTTAGCTGATAACACACTAAAATACACATTAAGCGAACCTAGTGTAGAGTGCACATTTAAAAAAGCAGACGAGAGCAAATAAAGCATCTAGTAAGTAGTAAATCATTCGCAGTATATTTTAGGGATATCGCGCCAACGCGTAGTGTACTGCGGCGATAAAAAATCACGGTTCATGTGCCATCGGTCATTTAATTTACTGCTTGCAAGGCTGAGCATCCCTTTTCCGTATCGATTGTTAATTGTATCTAGGCATTGCATAAGCTTTGGATTATCCGGGCTCTTATTAAATAAGTCATTTTGCTGAAACTGTTCTGATATTAGCTCTACCGCGCCCACACCACACTTATAAAATCGGATCCCCGGTTGGTAAATATTATTAAATACCTCAGATACAGCATTAGCCATCACGCAGGTGTCGTTAGTGGGTGAGGGGAACTTATACACAAACGACTTTTTATAATATCTGTTTTCGTGCGCACCACTGGCTGCAAAAATATAAAGCTGGTGAGTAAGCGAGCGTTGCGCTCTTAGTTTATTAGCCACTGTGGTTACATGGTTAATTAGCGCTGTTTTAAGGGCTGTTGGCTCGCATATGCGCTCTCCAAAACTACGGGTTGAATAAATCTCTCGCTTGTCTTGTCGTACATCATCCCAGTTTAAACATGTTATCCCGTTAAGTTCGCTTACTGTACGTTCAACAACCACACTAAATGCACGGCGCATTGCTTTAGGGTTTTGCTGAGCAAGATCCCAAGCGGTGTGTATATTCATTATTTTAAGCTTTTTAGCTAGTCGCCGGCCTATTCCCCACACATCTTCGCAGCTCATTCTTTGTAAAATAGCTTGGCGAGTTTGTTCGCTATTTATTACTGCTACACCATTAAAACCACTGAGCTTTTTAGCAGCGTGGTTAGCGGCTTTTGCTAAAGTAGGGGTCGGGCCAAAACCAACACCCACAGGAAGCTTTGTTTCGCGCCATACTGTGCGCCTTATTGTATGGCCGTATTCATGCCAGTCTTTAATTAATGATGTGTAGCCATTAAAGTGCAAAAACGATTCATCAATACTGTATATGTGTTGTGTATCGCAAAAGCGGCCAATAACATTCATCATCTTGTCGCTTAAATCAGCATAAAGCTCGTAATTACTAGAGCGAATAACAACGTTGTTTTGCTCAAGTAAATGCTTAACTTTAAAGTACGGGCCAAATTTAGGAATATTTAAGCGCCGAGCAATAGGACAAATAGCGCATACACAGCCATCGTTATTGGTAAGTACAACCACGGGTTTGGAGCGAATAGCAGGGTCGAATACTTTTTCGGCACTGGCATAAAATGACACAGCATCAACTAAGGCATACATTTTAGTAACTCTGGGCTTTGCCTGTGCATTCTTATTGATAGCGTTACTACGCCTTCTAGCTGAAACTCGTCTGTAGAGGTTAGTTGTACAGGCTTATGTAAAGAAGAAGCTGAAAGCAGCCGTGCATTGGTTTTATCAAGTAGTTTGCATACAAAAAGACCATTTAAGTTAGCAACAATAACGTCACCATTTTCTGCAGGCTCTGCACGGTCGATAACTAATAAGTCCCCTTCAAAAATTCCGACTTCTTGCATAGAGTTACCCGATGCAATACCAATAAACGTAGCATCTGGATGCTTTATTAAAAGCTCATCAAGGGTTACACCTAGCTCGGTGTAATGCGCTGCGGGGGATTCAAAACCACACACGCCTGCTTCTATATAAATGGGAATGACAAACATAACACAACCTAAAACGCATATACTGTATAAGTGTACAGTATATGCGTTTTGTGTAAGTTATGCCAAGAAATGTATGGCTGATCAATCCATGTTTTTGATCATTTGTTGTGCGGTATCTAAAAAGTCTTTGATTTGTTGAGGGTTTAAGTTTTTACACATTTGATTATTTATTTTTTTCTCTGAGGCTAATAACTTATCAAAAAGAACTTTACCTTGCTCTGTGAGCGACAAAATAAAACAGCGTTTATCGTGCTCACTCGCCTGTTTATTAATTAAATTTAAGCCAATAAGATCTTTAATTAAACGTGCGATTTGCGCTTTGTCGCGCTGTGTTTTAGTAACTATATCGTTAGCCGTACAGTTATTTACGTTCGCGATAATATGTATGCAGCGTACGTGCATAGCATTAATACCAAGTTCGCCTGCGTTAATTGCTTCACGAATTGTGACACGGTAATTTTGCATTAGTTCAAACAGCGTATTTGATAAAGGTGTATTCATAGAACTCTCAATATAGTTGACAAAGTCAATTAATTTGCTATAGTTGATTTTATCAACCAATGGGGCGTTGTGCAATACCTGCTTTTTATAGCAGCCAATTATTATACCAATCTGCTTATATATGGGGTCTATTTAACGTTAAGAAAATTACGCTAGAACTAGGCTAAAATTTTTGTATCTAGTTGTTCTAAATAAAAATTTTTAACAACGTTATAGTGCAATTTAATTCGTTAAATTGATCAAAGATTTATGCAGGTGGTATTAAAGTCTAAGTTTTGTAAAACGAGGTAATGCATGGGTAAACAAATTCGCAAAGCTAACATATTAAGTACGCAGCAAATCACACCACATCTACAACGCATTGTTGTAGGCTCTGATGATTTTAACGACTTAACCTCACAGCACATTGGTAACTATGTAAAAGTACTGATCCCAAAAAATGGTGAAGTAGATTTTAACTTAAAAACAGCCTGTATACGGTCATATACAATAAGGCATGTAGATGCACAAACAGGCGCGCTAACGCTTGATTTTGTTATAAATATGCACCAAGGCCCTGCAACTGACTGGGCTAAAATTGCAAAAGTAGGCGACGAGCTAGGTATTGCAGGACCAGGCCCTAAAAAGCTAGATAATTATGAGCATTCGCATTATGTATTACTAGGCGATTTAACATCGGTAAATGCAATAAAAGGGTATGCGCAGCAATTACCTTTAACTTCAAAAATTGATGCTTTTGTACATGCGCCCACTGAGCAAGACATTATTGATTTAGAAACAAGCCGCGATATTAATTGGCTTGTTACCGACAACGCTGACGAAGTGCTACTTAGCGCGCTTCAAAATTTGCACATTACAGCAGAGCCTCCCATTGTATTTATGGCATTGGAAGCTGGGCTTGTACGTAGGGCAAAAACACTGCTAACAGAGCAATTTAATATACCGCGCAGTAATATTGTTTCCTCAGGTTATTGGAAAAAAGGCGTAGATTCAGAAGGCTATAAAAAGCAGCGCCAACGTGATGCACAGCTTGCCTGAATACCTTAGAGCAAAATAACATATACCTATTTTGCTTTAATACCTCTGCGTAACTTGAATTGACCTAATAGCAGACCCATTTAAGTGTTTTATGCTAATGATGTAATTCATTATTAGCATGCATTTTTAGGAGCTGCTATTTTGTTAAATTCCATTCCTTTTTCGTTATTAGAACTTGCCCCCATGATCAAAGGGGACAGCGTTACTAACACTCTTCATAAAAGTACTAAATACGCCCAACGTGCAGATGAACTTGGCTTTAACCGTTTTTGGCTTGCTGAGCATCATAATATGCCAGGAATAATTTGTGCTGCCACTTCTATTTTGGTTGGACACATTGCAGGTAATACCAAAAAGATACGCGTTGGATCGGGCGGTATTATGCTGCCAAACCACTCCCCATTAGTTGTTGCTGAACAATTTGGTACGTTAGAGAGCTTATATCCAGGGCGAATAGATTTAGGACTAGGGCGTGCCCCCGGCAGCGACCCTGTAACGAGTCGTGCATTAAACAACGATATGAGCCGTGCAGAAAACTTCCCGGGTGAAGTAACTGAGCTGCAAACATTGTTAGGTCCTTACAACGGTACGCACCCTATACGTGCTATACCGGGTGAGGACACAAACGTTCCTATTTGGTTATTAGGCTCGAGTTTATTTAGCGCGCAACTAGCGGCACAAAAAGGGTTACCGTATGTATTTGCAGGACATTTTGCACCGCGCTTCGTGCACGACGCAATAGCGTTGTATAAGCGCGAATTTAAAGCATCAAGCGTACTTGATAAGCCATACGTCATGCTTGCACTGCCTTTAGTGGCAGCAGACACCGACGATGAAGCGCAATACTTGTCGACTACTTCTAAGCAACGTGTGCTCGAACTGATACGCGGTAACGAGCTGTGGCTAAAACCACCTGTTGAAAGCATGGACGGGTTATGGAGCGAACAAGAACGCGCTCATGTAGAGAACTTTTTAAGTCTAAGCGTAGTAGGCGGACATGTAAGTATTAAACACAAGTTAGAGATGATAGCGAAACAGCTAGAAGTTGATGAGTTTATATTTACCAATGATGTATTCGATAGTGAAAAACGCCACCGTGCACTCGAAATTTTAATGGAAATAAAGCACTAAAATATAGTTAGTTAAGCAAGCGTACACTCTGGGCTTGTTAACATACAGACATCATCAAAAGTTAAACTTTTTTAACTCATTTTATTAACTTTAAGTGATGTCTGTATTTGTTATTTAAATATTCAAAGTAAATTTGATTGCTATTTTTAGTATATATTTTGCTTTACATACCGTTCTGTTTTTTCAATCGAACTGATTTAAATAATCAATTTTAAGATATCACTTTTATTTTTTATAATGTATGTATTAAACCAAACATCATTAAATAAAGGTAGGTTCACCGTGAAGTCTCTAAATAGCGCAACAGCTAATTCAGTTAACAAAACAGCGCAGCCAAAAGTTGCACTGATTGCTGAAGGTGGCGGGCAGCGAGGGATCTTCACAGCTGGCGTACTTGATGCGTGGTTAGAGCAAGAATATGACCCATTCGATTTATTCATTGGCACCTCTGCAGGTTCGCAAAACTTAACTAGTTACTTAGCGCGTCAAAAAGGCTATGCAAAACGCCTAATTAGAGGGCTTTCGCGTAACAAACGTTTTTTTCAGCTTGGTCGCGGATTAGTGGGTAAACACATAGTTGATTTAGATTGGTACTTTGACAAAACCACTGAGGTAAAAAGAGCCATAGATTTTAAAACAGCTAAAACGAGTTTAGGCGCGCGTGAGCTACTTATAACAGCCACTAATGCACGAGACAGAAAAGCATATTACTTATCGCCAACAGGTGAGAGTGGACAATGGCGTGATTTGTTAAAGGCTTCCAGCGCACTCCCGTTTTTATACAAACAAGGTGTAAAGTTAACACCTTGGTTAAACGCAAAAGCAGCTAACGAAATACACCTTGCTGAAGAGCAAGTACAGAGCGATTTTTATCTAGACGGCGGTTTAGCCGCTCCATTACCAGTGCGTGAAGCTTACAACCGAGGTGCTCGTAAAATTGTGGTAATAAGAACGGTTGACGCTAATTTTCAAGCGCAATCTGCATGGGTACAAAAGCTAAGAACATTTGCTATAGCATCAGGCTATTGTCCAAAAACATTGGACTACTTAATACAGCACGAAAAAGCGTATTTAGATGAGCTTGAGTTTATTGCAAATCCACCAAGTGATGTGGAAATAATACAAATTTTTGCAGACGAAAAACTGCATAGCAAATTATTAGGTAGTTCAAATAACGATTTACGTTTTGATCATAAATTAGGCTTAGCTGCAGGTCGGTCTTATTTAGCGCAGCAAAGCCAATACGAGATCAGCAATACGCATAACTACTCACAAAGCGAGTATCGTTACAATTAAGCAAATTGGATACCCAAATCATGAATAATACTGCGACTTAAAGTTGCAGTATTATTCATTTATTTAAATGACACCCACCCTAATTTTCACGTTTATTGCCTTTTATTTAAATGACACCCATCCTAATTTGTGCATTTATTATTTAAATGACACCCATCCTAATTTGTGCATTTATTAACCTCGGCTATACTTTATAAAATTTTAAAGTGAGCATGATGCCTGTGGCTACTGCACGAAAAAGACAAATAAGCCTCTCCAATACACGTTACTATCACTGTATTTCTCGGTGTGTGAGACGTGCTTATCTATGTGGAATTGATACACAAACAGGCAAAAGCTATGAGCATCGTAGAGATTGGGTAGAGGAACGTTTATTATTTTTGGCGAAGGTGTTTTGTATTGATATTTGTGCTTACGCGGTAATGAGTAACCATACACATTTAGTACTTTATATAGATGATAAAAAAGCAAATAGGCTTACAGATAAAGCTGTTTGTATAAGGTGGCATAAAGCATTTAAAGGGACGAATATATCTAAGCGTTACCTTGAAGGTGAATCGCTATCAGATATAGAAAAAATGTTACTAAAACATAGTATAGTGAAATTTAGAAATCGTTTAAAAGATATTTCTTGGTTTATGCGTTCGTTAAACGAGAATATAGCAAGGCAAGCTAATAAAGAAGACGATTGTACAGGCCGTTTTTGGGAGGGGCGCTTTAAATCTCAAGCTTTACTGGATGAGCCTGCACTATTAGCTTGCATGGCATATGTTGACTTAAATCCTATAAGGGCAAAAGTTTCACAGAGCATTCAAACATCATCATTTACCAGTATTAAAAAACGAATTGAACATGCAATAGCAAGTAATCAGCCAAAGTTTTTAGCTAAATTTGTAGGAAAGCTCTCACAAAAGACAAGTAAAGGTTTACCATTTGAGTTTAAAAACTATCTAGAATTAGTAGAGCAAACAGGAAAGTGCATAAGGGCAGACAAACCAGGTTATATAAATCAAAGTACAACGCCTATATTAAAAACATTAAACATAACCGAAAAAAACTGGCTTAAACTAACAACCCGCTTTACTAAGATATTTCATGGTGCTGTTGGTAAAGCCGAAAATATAGAAATCTACTGCAATAATCAACATTTCAAACGACGACCCAATATCAAAAATAGCCAAGCTTTAACTGCTTAGTTTTACTATTTAATACAACTTATCAAAGTTTAGACTGAATGTACTCAAGGTTTTAATTCATCTGCGATTTAGATAAATAGAAGCTTCTAATCAATTAGTTGATGTAGCTAAGGGAATTAACCGCATATAAAGACACAATAAATAATTTTTAAGTGTTTAGTCCCTCAGTTTTTAAAAAATTTAAATGGGTGTCATTCTAAATTTGTGAATACTTAAAACATTATAAATGGGTGTCATTTAAGTATTCTTTTAAATATTAAAAATAACTTAAGTTGATGAAAGTAATATGCTTGTTTCACTATTTAAAATACCGTCAATTTCACGTACTTGCCTTAGCACTCCATCAAACTCACTTAAATTTGCAGCTTGAAGCTCTGCAACTAAATCCCATGCACCATTGGTGGTGTGTAATTTTATAAGCTCGGGTATTCCGCGCATTGTTTTAATTACTTGTGAGGTAGATTTACCAACGACTTCTATCATCATAATTGCGCGCACGGCTTCTGTTTGAATGTGTTCGTGAACGCGTACAGTAAACCCTAATATTGCGCCTGAGCTAACTAATCTGTCTAACCTATTTTGAACTGTCCCGCGTGATACATTTAAAGAACCGGCTAAAGCTGAAATAGAAGCGCGGCCGTCTTTTCGTAATTCAGCTATTAAAGCATTATCAAGAGAGTCATAAATATAGGGAGTCATAAATCAAACCTTTAAAAGAAGTTACTGACCAAAATACATAAATTGCACATAACTGCATAGCAAAATGATAAAAATTAGTACTATTTGTGTAATTAATTGCCATATTAAATAGCACGTAGCCTCGCTAAACTTGTTTTAAATTAACTAATACATTTATTCAAGAGGTTTCCACATGAGTCATTTTATAGCACAGCCAAAACAAGGCGTTCCATTTGTTAGCGTTCAGGCAATGGCTAAGCTTATAAATAGCTTAGGGGTCGAAAACGTTTTGCTAGATCTAACACATAAATTAGAAACCGACTTTGCCCGTTGGACAGAGTTTGATAAGTCACCTCGCTATGCAGCACACTCACCAGAGGGGGTAATAGAGCTAATGCCAGTGAGTGATGGCCAAATGTTCAGCTGTAAATATGTAAATGGTCACCCAAAAAACACCTTTAGAGAACTTCAAACAGTCGCTGCATTTGGTATTTTAGCCGATGTAGATAGTGGCTATCCGGTTATGATAAGCGAAATGTGTTTACTAACAGCACTACGTACAGCCGCAACTTCTGCAATGGTAGCTAAATATTTAGCACCTAAAAACTCAACAACCCTTACTTTAATAGGCAACGGTGCTCAATCAGAGTTTCAGGCACTCGCTTTTAAAGCGGTACTAGGTATTACGCATATTCGTTTATACGATATAGATAAAAGCGCCTCTAAAAAAGCATTTGCTAATTTAAGTGCATGCGGGTTAAACGTGATTATTTGTAATAGTGTACAAGAGGCAGTAAAAGGGGCAGATATTATCACTACCTGTACTGCTGATAAAACTAACGCCACTATTTTAACAAATGACATGATCCCACAAGGTGTGCACATTAATGCCATAGGTGGTGATTGCCCAGGTAAAACAGAGTTAGATGCTAGATTGCTTGAGCGTGCTAATGTATTTGTTGAGTACGAGCCACAAACTCGAATAGAGGGCGAAATTCAACAAATGAGTCCAAGCTTTACAGTAACTGAGTTTCATAACGTTATTAATAAGCAGTCGCTGGGGCGTACTAGCCAAGATGAATTAACCATTTTTGACGGCGTTGGCTTTGCGAGCGAAGACTTTACCGCACTGGTATTTATACGCGATGAGTTAATTAAAACGGGCGAGTTTGCTTTGCTTGATTTAATTACACAACAAGCGGATCCTCGTAATTTATTTTCAGTGCTTAGTGATCAACCATTAGTAAAAGAGCGCGTGGCATGAGCGAAGTAAACCAAGCCCCCAATGCTGTAGTGATGGTAAGGCCGCATCACTTTACATCTAATCCCCACACAATGCTCGATAACGCATTTCAAAGTGAATGCTTAGCACAAAATCAAAGTGAACAAGCATTTAAAGAAGTGACTAATGCCGTACAAATATTAAACAATGAAGGGGTAACAGTTCACCTTTTTGAAGATGAGCAAACACACACTCCCGATTCAGTTTTTCCTAACAATTGGTTTTCAACTCATCAAAGTGGCCAATTAATAATCTATCCAATGTTTGTAGAAAACAGAAGGTTAGAATATCGAAAAGATATTATTGATTTTTTAACGGATCACTATAAAGTGTCTTTAGTGACTGATTATTCATTTTTATCGAAAGAAAATTCATTTCTTGAGGGCACTGGTTCACTGGTTATCGATCATCAAAATAAACTCGCTTACGCGGTAGAATCAAAAAGAACTACCAAGTCGGTGGTTAATACAATATGTGAGCAATTAAAACTATCACCCATAGTGTTTAACGCATATGACGAGCAAGGAACTTCGGTTTATCACACTAATGTTTTAATGTGTATTGCTACAAAATTTGTAATGATCAGTTTAAATATGGTGCCAATTGATCAACGTGCACAGTTAGCTAAACATTTTTTGAAAAGCCATCATCAAGTGATCGATTTAACGCTTGAGCAAATTAATAACTTTTGTGGCAATGCTATTGAGCTACAAGGTAAAAATGGTCGTATTTTAGCGTTATCGCAAACTGCGTTTAATGCACTTACACCGGCACAAATAACAGTTATACAAAAAACGGCTAAGCTTGTGCCCTTACCAATACCTACTATTGAGTCGGCTGGTGGCTCAGTTAGGTGCATGATTGCAGGAGTTCATTTGCAAAATAAATAATGTATAGTTTCAAGGCAGCTTAGCTGCCTTATTTGCATTAAATTTTTAGTCGATGTCGCAAGCAAATGCCGTTATACCCAAAAAAGGGTATCAATATAAAAAATATAAGAAGGAATTAGCAATGTTCGATACCGTCGTCAAAAGTGTAAACAACCTTTTATGGGGAGAAGGTCAGGTACTTATTTATATACTTTTGTTTACAGGTATATGGTTTTCGGTACGACTAAAAGCAATTCAAATACTTAAATTTAAACATATGTTTAGCCTTTTAAAAGGCAGTAGCAAATGTAAAAAAGACGACATTTCCTCATTCCAAGCGTTGTGTACAGGGCTTTGTGCACGGGTAGGTACCGGTAATTTAGCCGGTGTGGCAGTGGCAATTTCACTTGGTGGAAGCGGCGCTATATTTTGGATGTGGGTAATAGCCATATTGGGTATGGCTACAGGCTTTGCCGAAAGCGTACTTGGGCAAGTATATAAAGTGCGCGATAGTGGCGGCGAGTTTAGAGGCGGCCCTGCGTATTATATTCAACAAGGTTTGGGTAGCCGAGCATTCGCAATTGTGTTTGCCGCATGTTTATTTTTAGGTTACGGCTTTACGTTTAGCGCAATGCAAACTAACACAATTACCGACGCGCTTAACTACGCGTTTGAAGTTCCTACATTTTATTCAGGCCTGGTTATTACCGTACTAGCCGGCTCAATTATACTCGGTGGCTTTAAAGCAATTGCCCGATTTGCAGAGCGTGTTGTGCCAATAATGGGCATTGTGTTTGTACTTGCCGCCGTTATTATTACGATTATAAATTTCACGCAAGTACCCGCCATGCTTAAAGATATATTTTTATCGGCGTTTGGTTTACAAGAAGCCGGAGCGGGTGCAATGGGCGCAGCCATTAAAAACGGTATTCAACGTGGTTTATATTCTAATGAGGCCGGTGCAGGTAGTGTCCCGCATGCTTCAGCAAGTGCCAGCCCAATTCCTAATCACCCTGTAACGCAAGGTTACATACAAATGCTAGGCGTATTTTTCGATACAATAGTACTGTGTAGCTGTACCGCGGTGATCATTTTATTAGCCGATATAGACATTAGCGGCGAAATGGAAGGCATTCGTCTAACACAAAGCGCGATGACCGCTCATTTAGCACAAGGTGGTGTTTACTTTGTCGCAGCTGCTATTACCTTATTTGCTTTTACATCGGTGGTGGCAAACTACGCCTATGCAGAGAGCAACTTGCACTTATTTAAGCTCGACAACAAAGTAGGGCGCGGCATTTACACTTTGCTTTATTTATCAATGATGTTGTGGGGCGCGTCGGCCACATTAAAAGAAGTCTGGGATTTAGCCGATATTGCCTTAGGGTTAATGACAGTGGTTAACGTTATCGCTATTATACTGTTAACGCCGACTATTTTGTCTGTTACGAGCGATTACCACGCACAAAGAGACAAAGGTTTAGAGCCCGAATTTAAAGTAAAAGATGTAAAAGTACAGGGCAAATGCGAAGACGGCATTTGGGACTAGTTCACGTATTTTAATATCAGTTTAGAATTTAAAAAGCGGTTTTATGGCAACATAAAGTCGCTTTTTATTTTGCATAAATATTCACTTTCAGTATTGTAAAAAAACTGAATAAACCAAAATTAAAGGCATTATTTTTTAGATGATCGAGATTCACGCAGGGAAAACAGCGGCTAAAATTATTAACGAACAGGGCTTTAAACCTGAAATTTTCACCTCTTTTTTAGGTGCAAGTGGCGGTCCTAAATGGTTTACATTATTTGGCTTAGATAAATATATTTTTGGTGAATTTTTTAAAAACCGTACCCAACCACTTAATTTAATTGGATCATCTGCTGGCGCTTTTCGCTCTGCGTGTTTTGCACAAAACGATCCTGTTGCTGCGATTGAGCGCTTAGCAAAATCGTATTCGCAAACTCGATATTCAAGTAATAAACCAACACCTAGTGAAATAACAATAAAAGCGCGCGCATTACTTGAAGATGTTTTTGGCGATAACGGCGTAACCGAAATTATAAATAACCCAACATTTAAAGCGCACTTTATAGTAGCAAAATCGAATGGCTTTATTGCCAGCGAAAATAAATTAATACAGTTAATGGGTTTATCAAAAAGTTACATGCTTAACCGCGTTAACCGAAAATTATTAGGATCACAGTATGAGCGTTTTATATTTGGCCCAGCAACAAGTGACTTATCAATTACCGACAGCTACAATTTTAAAACGCAAAACATAGCGCTTACTCAAAATAATTTAAAAGATGCGTTACTTGCATCGGGTTCAATACCACTTGTTATGCAAGGCATAAAAAATATTGCAGGCTCGCCGCAAGGAATATATCGCGATGGCGGAATAATTGATTACCACTTTGATTTAAAAATTAATAATCCAGGACTTATTTTATATCCGCATTTTAATAGCGAGCCAAAAGCAGGGTGGTTCGATAAAAATTTAAAACGTAAAGTATCACCACTTAATTACGACAACGTAGTGATGATCACCCCATCAAAAGAATTTGTAGCAAGCTTACCTTACGGAAAAATTCCAGACAGAAACGATTTTACTGATCTCGATGCAGACACACGTATTAAATATTGGAATACCGTTTTTAGTGAAACTGAAAAATTGGCTGAGACATTTGACGAGAAATTAAATAACTTAAATTTTGATATTAAATCATTAATATCATGACGACTAAAAAATATGCTATGTTATAAATTAAAAAAAGGGTGATAAACCCTTTTATTTTCAGTGCTTAAGCATCTTATAAATAATAAGTTTAACCAAAAACAGTCATGTGTTTATTTTTATAATTTTCTAACTTTAAGCAAATTACATGATATTTGTAAAAATCATCAAGAAGAAAATTCATACCTGAATTATTGACCATTTGTACGAAAGCAGGACTCTTTAGGTTATCGGAAGTTTTTAATAGCGAACAGGATTCTAATTTTAAGATGATATGTGCATATTCACTTTGCAAAAAAAGTGTTAAAGAAATTATTTTTTCAATTGAAGATCGAGTTTCCTCGCATCTAAAAATAATATATTCTCTCCAATTTGTATTTCTATTTTCTGTAGCGAGTAATAAAGGCGCTTCATCAGCTAGTGCTAAATTAGAAAGTATTTTATATAAGTCTTCTTCTCTTAGTTGAGGGGCAGTGGCCGTATCATAATTTTTATTACCAGTTAACCTTTGATCTAAAGAAATCATTAGGCTTTTATGTTCAGACAATACTTTATTTGTTAGACCAGATATATATGGCAAAGTATATTGAAAATCTTTCCTTTCTTTTAAATGAACAACAATGAAGTAGAATATATAACTGGAAATAAATGAAACAGATAAATTGAAATGTAAATCTTCATATTTTTGACCCCAGCTTACTATTGAGGGAATATTCGAAGAAAATAACCCAACCAAAACAACAGATGAAATAGAGAATATTAAAGCTAAATTTAGGTATATATTTTGGGGGAATATTTTTTTTGGTATCATTCTAACTTCCTAGTTTTTGTGATAATTCATCAATTATATCTAGTAATTGGCATTGTAGCTAAGATAAATAAAATATTATGTCTTATTTTATGTTTTAAATATTTTTTACATAGTTAGGTTTTTTATCATTTATATCTATGTTTATTTAAGCATTGGGAAATTTAGATTTATATACAAGATTAGGTGTGCTGGTAATATACATTACAATACAACCCATAAATTACGTTATGTTAAATTGCGTGGGTTTTAATAAAGCGAGCGTGGTTATACAAACCAACTCGCTTTTAGGAGAGTAATTTGGTGGTTAATTAAGCTCTGAATCAACCCAAAACTTAGTTCCTTTTAATACAGCTTGTAGTGCAAGGCCATTTTCGGTTACAGAATATACAGTAACTTGATCTGCAATCGCTTCGGCAACCAATGCACCGCCTTTATCTTCATATTTTGCTGCTGCATCAGCGTTTCCGCCAAATGCCCAACCATGTTCAATAAATCTGTTTAATGCAGCTTGGTTATGAAAAACCATTACAACGTTAAAATCTTTAACGCCTAAGCCAAGTCCTAAACCGGCTTCGCCCATATTCATGTAAGTCGATTTACCTGTAAGATTATTTCTAACAACACCGTAACCACCGCCAAAGCTAGCAAGCACTACATTTACATTCGCGTTATCGAATACAGCATAACCAGCAGAGTTAGCAATTTGTTTTTTAACATCAGGTTTTTCAGCGTATAATTTATCTAATGTGTTTGCTTTCATACTTTGTACAAGTGAACGTTTTTCGCTTGGTGATGCACTACCTGTAGTAGCACACCCAGTTAATGCAACTGTTAAAGCAAGTACGCTTAGTATAATTAGTTTTTTCATAATGTTTTCCTTAATAAGATATAGCAACCAACAACCATAGAATAATCACGGTATTAAAATAATTAGAGCTTTACTATGTCCAATACTAGACAGTATCGGACTTTAACGTTATTCTGTAAGTCTATTATTTAATTGAATATTTATACATTATGCTTGTTGCTTTGGTTGATACGTTAAAACAATTAAGATATCAAATTGCCCATCTAGATGACGGTACTCTCAATTCAGAATACCCAGAACTTGCATCCTTTATACAGGAAATTGGCTTGACTGTAACTGAATCAAAAGCCGATCTGACATTCTTGTATCAGTTTTTATATGTTTATGGCCGAAAATCAGAAGCCACTTATAGTCGTTTTCGAAATGAGCTTGAACGCTTTTATTTATGGTCATGGTTAATCGCAGAAAAATCAGTATTCGATTTAAAACGTGAAGATATTGAAGCTTACGTTGATTTTATGGTCGAACCCGATAAAGCATGGGCTGCAACTTCAGTGCAATGGCGTTATAAAGATGAACAAGGAATTCGTCGATTAAACCAAAATTGGCGCCCTTTTATGCTTAAAGAATCCATTGCTAGTCAGCAAACTTTATCGTCTATGTTTACAGCATTAAATGTGTTTTATAAGTTTGCTTTACTAGAAGAAAAAACATTTGCTAACTTTGTCCCTGTTGTTAAAAAAAATAGTCCGTACTTAGTTGTTCAATCACAAATTCAAATTCCAGACACATTAAGCGATATTCAATGGGAATACGTTTTTGGTGTAACGCGTGATTTATGCGAACATAACCCTGATTTAGAGCGAAATTTATTTACGCTTGCCTGCTTAAAAGGTCTTTATTTACGAATTTCAGAATTATCTGAGCGCCCACAATGGTCGCCGGTGATGTCTCATTTTTGGCAAGATAATGATGGTTTTTGGTTTTTACGTATAATGGGAAAAGGTAATAAATTACGAGATGTAACCTTAAGCGATGATTTTGTTGAATATTTAAAACGTTATAGACTATACAGAGGTTTACCTGCCCTTCCCCGTGTTGATGAATCAGATCCTTTGGTTCATAAAATTCGCGGGCAAGGTGGTATGACCGTAAGGCAAATTAGGCGTTTAGTTCAACAAAGTTTTGATTATGCACAGCAATCATTACTTGATGATGGTTTTAAAGATGATGCTGAACAACTTGGCGCTGCAACTGCGCATTGGCTTCGTCATACTGGTGCAACACATGATGCACAAACCAGACCGCTCAAACATTTATCAGAAGATTTAGGTCATTCTAAAATTGCGACTACCGATCAAATTTATATTCAAACAAATATTAAAGAGCGAGCAAAATCAGGACTTAAAAGGAAAATTTAATGGAGTATTTAGTAATAGCATTTATAGGCGGATTATTTTTAATTTATTCTTTAACACTTCGCCAGTTAGAAAAAACAGAAGTAACAGGCCCAATGTTTTTTGTTGTTGGCGGAATATGTTTAGCTTTAATGCTACCCAACGAAGGGCATAAAATAAAAGAAGGCGTTGATCTTTTATTACCATTTATAGAGCTTACGCTATGTATTTTTTTATTTTCTGATGCAGCTAAATCAAAGTTGAGTGTATTAAGGCATAGTTTTCAGTATCCTAGTTTGCTGTTGTTTGTTGCCCTACCCTTAACTTTGTTACTTGGTATTGCTGTTGCTTTATTTTTCTTTGCTGAGCTTTCACTTATTCAAGCAGCGTTGCTCGCTATTATTTTAACACCTACTGATGCGGCATTAAGTAAAGGGTTACTAGAAAGTACACAAGTGCCTGAAAAAATACGCGAAGGAATAAATACTGAAAGTGGTTTGAACGATGGATTATGCGTACCCATATTTTTAATATTTATATTACTCGCTAAAAATCCTGATTCAGCTATTACTGCAACACAAACATTAAGTGTGTTTGGCCGAGAGCTTGGCTTGGCTTTATTAATAGCTATTACAAGTATTGTTGTTTTTATACCGAGTTTAAACTTTGCAATGAAACGTCATTACTTTGCACAAAATACCAGTCCGTTTTTATTACTCGGTTTTGCTATGGCTGTGTTTTCTGTCACTCAGTATTTTCATGGCAGTGGATTTATTGCGGTGTTTATTGCAGGCTTATTATTTGATAAATTTTCGACCGAAGACGTTAGAACAGAATTAATTGAAGACTCAGAGCATATCGCAGATTTCACATCGTTAATGATTTGGTGCTTGTTCGGGTTTGTTTGTGCTTACTTAGTTATTCCTAAATTAAATACTGAAATTATAATTTACGCTTTGTTAAGTACAACATTGATTAGAATAATTCCAGTTATGCTGTCTCTGCAGTTTACGGCATTGAGTATTAAAGAGCGTTTTACATTTGCGTGGTTTGGGCCAAGAGGATTAGCATCAATTGTTTTTACATTGATGGTGATAGATACGCAAATAGAAAACAAATATCAAATAGCGACAATAGCAATGACGACTATTTTGTTTAGTGTATTTATACATGGTATTAGCACTAAACCTATTGCCGATAGTTTTGTTAAAAAATAATTATTTAAACTAGGTAAATTAAGAATACGTATTAAAAAAGGCGTAACGTTTATTTTCATCACTGATGAAGTTAATCGTTGCGCCTTTTTGTATTTAATAAATAATTTACAAAATTTGTATTTAGATAAAACTATTTAAGTACTCTTATTTAAGTACTCTTATTTAAGTGAGCTTATTTTATAAAGTTATTTAAGAACCTGTGCTAGTAATTCAATTGGGTGTTTTGGTTTAAACTTTTCAAAACGTTTAACTTGGCTACGACAAGAAAATCCCGTAGATAAAAGTTGCTCAGGTTTATTTTTATCTACAATTGGTTTCCAGCTCATTTCGTAAAGCGCACGTGAGTTATCTTGATTTTGTGCTTCGTGGCCATAAGTTCCCGCCATTCCACAACAACCTGTATTTGTTGTTTTTAATGTTAAACCAATATCATTGAAAATTGTTTGCCATACATTTGCTGCTTTTGGCAGCGCAGTTGTTTCAGTACAATGACTCAGTAATGTAAATTCGGTATCGGTATTTTGCTTTGCGCTTAGTGATTTAAACGATTGTGTTTCTAGCCATTCATGAGCAAGCTGCACATTAAATTCGCCACGGTTATTTTCTAAAATTGTATTATATTCATCGCGATAACACATAACGAGTGACGCATCTAAACCGACTAACGGTGCATTAATATCATTTAATTTATTTAAAAACTCGGCTGCATTTTTAGCTGTAACTTTAAATTCATGCAAAAAACCTTTTACGTGTTGCGGTTTACCATTTGGTTTAAAAGGTAATAGCATTGGTTTTTTGCCAAGTTGGGTTATTAAAGTAATAAAACTTTCTACTAATTCCGCTTCGTAAAAGCTCGTAAATGGGTCTTGTACTATTAATACATATTCACTTTGTTGCTCTGCATTTAATTTATTTAATAAGTCAAAATCGAATTTTTGTATTTTAGTAACACGCTTTGAAAGTGCAGGAATACTTAACTGTGGTGTATCAACATAGCCAACCGTTTTTTTAATAACATTACTAACTAATGATGTTTTAACAATTGGATTTATAACTTTTGCAAACTTTGCCATTAATGGCGCGCTATTTTCTATGTTACCAACAAGGTAATCTTTTAGCGGGCGTGCATAATAACTATGATAATAATTTAAAAAGCGCGAACGAAAAGTGGGTACATCTACTTTAATTGGGCATGCAGTTGTACATGCCTTACACGCTAAACATTCATCCATTGACGCCTTTACTTCGTGAGAAAAGTCGTAAATACCTTTTCGTTTTTCGCGGCTATGAACAAAACGTTCCCACCAGGTAATGACTTCACCTTTGTTAAGTTGTTTTTCTACTTCGAGCAAATCTACATTTTTTGACTCTTGTAGACGAAGCCATTCGCGCATTAAACTTGCGCGTCCTTTTGGTGAATTACGGCGATCGCCAGTTACTTTATACGATGGACACATAGGTGAATTTTCATCGTAATTAAAGCATATGCCATTACCATTACAGGTCATTGCATTGTTAAAACTGGTTTTAACTTCTATTGATATTTGCTTATCGAAGTGCGATCTCTTTTGTCCATCTACACTAACTAGTGAGTCTTCACTATCGATAGGAGTACATATTTTACCGGGGTTAATGCGATTGTTAGGATCGAAAGCTGTTTTTATTTTTCGAAGTTGCGTATATAAATGCTCACCAAAAAACTCAGGGCTATATTCACTACGGTAACCTTTACCGTGCTCGCCCCACATTAAACCGCCGTACTTAGCGGTTAGTTTTACGACCTGATCTGAAATAGTTCTAAGTAGTTTTTCTTGTTCTGGGTCACACATATCAAGTGCTGGGCGTACGTGTAAAACGCCCGCATCAACATGGCCAAACATACCATACTGTAAATTATGACTGTCGAGTAATGCTCTAAATTCGACAATATAATCTGCTAAATTTTCAGGCGGTACAGCGGTGTCTTCTGCAAAGGCGAGAGGTTTTTGGCTGCCTTTTACATTACCTAATAAACCCACTGACTTTTTACGCATTGCGTAAATTTTTAGTATATCGCTTTTATCACTGGTTAACTGATAACCAATAACGCCATTAGTTTGATTTTTTACGCATTCATCTAGAAGCTTACAAAGCGTGTCTACTTTGTCTTTTATATCATCGTTTGATACTGCATTAAACTCGACCATGTTAAGGCCTTGCATATCTTTATTTGGTACGTCGGTTATTAAGTCCGATACTAAATTCC
The DNA here is from genome assembly GCF_015864395.1 of Pseudoalteromonas sp. SWYJZ12. Taxonomy (NCBI): domain Bacteria; kingdom Pseudomonadati; phylum Pseudomonadota; class Gammaproteobacteria; order Alteromonadales; family Pseudoalteromonadaceae; genus Pseudoalteromonas; species Pseudoalteromonas sp. SWYJZ12. The sequence goes on along the minus strand of NZ_JADYXH010000001.1, from coordinate 200,114 downwards.
AAATGATATCTTCACGCGCTAAGTTTAAAACTTTGCTATCAACGGTTTCTACCGATGTTGCACGTGCATCGACTAAAAATGGTGAATGACGAAGTGCTGAGTCAAAACTATCATACTTAATATTAATAAGCGTTTTGAATTCGGCAATATGCGTTAGGTTTAATTTTGCTTCAGTTACTATACCTAATGAGCCTTCTGAACCCGTTATTAGTCGGCTCATGTCAAAGGTAAGTAAGTCATCACTTAGTACATGCTCTAGGTCGTAGCCGGTTAAAAAACGATTTAACCGTGGAAACTTAGCTAAAATAGCAGCGCGTTCATTAACTGATATATCTAAAACTGTTTTATATAAACTACCAATAAGTGAGTCTTGATTCGCTATAATTTGTGCTTTGTCGATGTCTATTGGGGAGGTACACATAGGTGTGCCATCAACTAAATAAGTTGTTAGCCCTAAAACATGATCGCTCGTTTTACCGTAAACTAACGACCCTTGCCCCGATGCGTCAGTACTTATCATGCCACCAATAGTTGCCCTGTTACTGGTAGATAAATCGGGTGAGAAGAAAAAGCCATAAGGTTTTAAAAAGTCATTAAGTTGATCTTTTATTACGCCGGTTTGAACGCGTACCCAGCCTTCTTCTACATTTATTTCGAGGATTTCGCGCATATAGCGAGACAAATCTACAACAATACCAGGTGTTAACGATTGTCCGTTAGTGCCTGTTCCACCGCCACGAGGACCAAAAGTTAATGATAAAAACGGGTCGCGAGATGCTGTTTGCAATGCGAGCTGAATATCTTTTTCACTTTTTGGAAAAATAACACCTTGCGGTATTTGCTGATACACACTGTTATCGGTTGAAGCGGTAATACGCGTTGCATAACTTGCGTCGGTGTCTCCGGTAAAACCTTGGTTTGCAATGGTATTTAGGTAGTTTGCGACAAGTTCTGTCGCGGCATCTTGCTGTGTAATTGTTGCTATCATGACGGCGATATTTTAGGGCATTTGACTAATTATATCATGGTGATGGCGAATAGAAATTGAAGATTTTACAGTTTGTAACACTCTTTTAGTCGATTTTAATGCAGCTTAAATTATACTCAAGTTAACAAGTAATAAGGTGTATTATATGAAAAAATTACTATTACAGATCAGTGGCGTGTTATTTATTTTGCTAGGATTATTTTTTGCGATTGTACCTGGCCCATCGCTTATATTTTTTATGGCGGGTTTATTGTGTTTTTCGTTTTACTACCCTAAAGCGCGACATTATTTATCACTTTGTCAAAAGACGTTAACTAAATCATGTGTTTATTTAGATAAAAAATTAGCCCGTTAATTTACTTTTAATTGAGCATAAAAAAATGCCAGCAATACATTGCTGGCATTTTTATAGCCTACATATTTATCACTTTGCTAATTTTTTAGCTAGGTATAACCATGTTTCTATTACTGTATCTGGATTTAGTGAAACAGAGTCAATACCCTGCTCTACTAACCATGCTGCAAAGTCTTCGTGATCTGAAGGACCTTGGCCACAAATACCTACGTACTTTCCTTTTGCTTTAGCTGTTTTAATTGCCATAGAAAGTAGCTTTTTAATTGCAGGGTCACGCTCATCAAATAAATGTGCGATTAAACCAGAATCACGGTCAAGACCAAGCGTTAACTGTGTTAAATCGTTAGAGCCGATAGAAAAACCATCAAACATTTCTAAAAATTCATCTGCAAGTAATGCATTTGAAGGTAGCTCACACATCATGATTACTTTAAGACCATTATCGCCGCGTTTAAGGCCATGTTCTTCTAGTAATTCAATTACGCGTTTGCCTTCTTCAAGGGTACGTACGAATGGGATCATGATTTCGATGTTAGCCATATCCATGTCGTTTCTTACGCGTTTTATAGCTTCACATTCTAGTGCAAAACAATCGCGGAAGTCTTCAGAGATATAACGGGCTGCACCACGAAAACCAATCATTGGGTTTTCTTCTTCTGGCTCGTATTGCTGACCGCCAACTAGGTTTGCGTATTCGTTTGATTTAAAATCAGACATACGAACAATTACACGCTCTGGTGCAAATGCACACCCTAGAGTAGAAATACCTTCAACCAGTTTTGTTATGTAAAACTCTACTGGTGATTCGTAACCGGCAATCATGTCAGTAATTTCTGCTTTTAATGCATCTGTTTGAGCATCAAAATTTAATAACGCTTTAGGATGAACGCCAATCATACGGTTGATTATAAATTCAACTCGCGCAAGACCAACACCTGCATGCGGTAAGCGTGCAAAGTCAAATGCACGATCGGGGTTACCCACGTTCATCATAACTTTCATTGGAAGTTCTGGCATTTTATCAACGCGTGACGTTAGTATTTCAAAATCTAAAATACCTTCGTAAATAAAGCCGGTATCGCCTTCGGCGCACGATACAGTGACTTCTTGTCCCGCTTTAATTAAATCAGTTGCGTTACCACACCCTACAACTGCTGGAATACCAAGTTCGCGTGCAATTATTGCCGCGTGACACGTACGTCCACCACGATTTGTAACAATCGCTGCAGCACGTTTCATGATTGGTTCCCAATCAGGGTCGGTCATATCGGTTACTAAAATGTCGCCTACTTGTACCTGATCCATTTCTTTAATTGAATCAAGAACACGAACAACACCGCTACCAATTTTATGACCAATTGCACGGCCTTCAACAACAACGTTGCTTGTACCATTTAATTGAAAGCGTTCCATTACGTTAGAGTCTTCGTTTGAGCGAACAGTTTCTGGACGTGCTTGAACTATATATAGTTTGCCGTCGTTACCGTCTTTTGCCCATTCGATGTCCATAGGACGACCGTAATGCTTTTCGATGATTACAGCTTGCTTGGCAAGTTCTTGCACTTCTTCATCTGTAATCGAAAATTTATTTGAAAGCTCAGGTGCAACATCAACGATGTCTACTTGCTTACCGTGTGCTTTATCTTCTGAGTAAATCATTTGAATGGCTTTAGAACCAATGTTACGACGTACTACTGAAGGTTTATTTTTAAGGAGTGTTGGTTTATGAACATAAAACTCATCAGGGTTAACTGCGCCCTGTACAACCATTTCACCTAAGCCGTAGCTTGATGTAATAAATACAACGTCTTCAAAACCAGACTCTGTATCAATGCTAAACATTACGCCAGATGCTGACTTATCTGAACGTACCATACGCTGAATGCCCGCTGATAGGGCCACACCACGGTGATCGTAACCTTGGTGAACTCGATATGAGATTGCACGGTCGTTAAATAATGAAGCAAATACGTGTTTAATAGCGACCATGACTGAATCGATACCAACAACGTTAAGGAAAGTTTCTTGCTGGCCTGCGAATGATGCATCTGGCATATCTTCAGCGGTAGCTGATGAACGTACTGCGAATGATACATCTGCTGCAGTATCGCCATGAAGTTGGCTATATGCGTCGCGAATGGCTTGATCTAGGTTTGGTTGGAATGGTGTGTCGATTATCCATTGGCGGATGTCGGCACCGACTTTAGCGAGTGTATTTACATCATCAACATCGAGTGTATCTAGAATGTTGTGAATTTTTGCTGTGAGTCCTGATTGATCTAAAAACTCATTAAAAGCATCTGCGGTAGTTGCGAAACCACCCGGTACTTGTACACCAGCGTTTGCTAGGTTTGAAATCATTTCACCAAGTGAAGCGTTTTTACCGCCAACTCGAGGAACATCTTGCATACCAAGCTCTTGATACCAGAGAACGTATTCTTGCACGGATCTTTCTCCAAAAAAAACAAATTGTAGGTCTAACTGTGAGAGTTAAGAAAGAAAACCTTTTATAAAGGTCATCATCATTCTACACTGGCAATAGTCCTCACGTAAACCGTGAGAAACCCATTTTAGGGATTTAAACGCAATAAAAAGGTTAATTATGAGAACTGCTTTTTATATATCAGATGGAACCGCTATTACTTCAGAGGTGTTTGGGCATGCGACTTTGTCGTTGTTTCCTATCGATTTTAATCATAAAACAATTCCATTTGTAGAAACTGAAGAAAAAGCGCACGAAATTAAAGCATTAATTAATGCAACCGCTGCAAAAACAGGCGAAAAGCCATTTGTTTTTTTTACTTTTGTTAATCACAATTTAAGTGAAATTATAAAATCGGCTGATGCAGTCACGTATGACTTTTTAACTACATATAGCGAAAAAATTGAAAAAGAACTCAATGTAGCCCCAGTTCCAAAAATGCATCGTACGCATTCCATCCACGAAAAAAGTTATGACTTTAGAATTGATGCCGTTAATTATGCTCTTATGAATGATGATGGCGGAAATATTAAAAACTTTTCTGAAGCAGACATCATTTTAATTGGCGTTAGTAGAAGTGGTAAAACACCCACAAGCTTATACTTAGCACTGCAGTACGGCATTAAAGCGGCTAACTACCCTATTACAGAAGAAGATTTAGACAATGAAGGTTTGCCTAAATGTTTAGTCCCTTATAAACATAAGTTATTTGGACTTACGATTGACCCTGAGAGACTTGCGGCTATTAGGCATCGACGTATGGCGAACTCTAAGTATGCTTCAATTAAACAGTGTCGTATTGAGGTTCGCGAAGTGGAAATGTTGTATAAGCGTCATAAAATTGCTTACTTTAATTCTACGCATCATTCTGTTGAAGAAATATCTGCAAAAATATTGATAGAAACAGACTTGGAACGACGTAAGTACTAACTTACTAATAAAATTAAAAACAAAAAAACCGCAACTAAGCGGTTTTTTTAGTATTAACAAATATTATTTACGTGCGTCTTTTAGTAAATCAGCTACTAAAAAGCCTAACTCTAATACTTGGTCGGCGTTAAGGCGTGGATCACACTGTGTTTTGTAACGCTGCGCTAGGTCATCGTCAGATAAACCGTAAGCACCGCCTGTACACTCTGTAACGTGCTGGCCTGTCATTTCTAGGTGAACACCACCTGCGTATGAACCTTCAGCTTTGTGTACAGCGAAGAACTGACTGATCTCGCGCATAATATTGTCGAAGTTACGTGTTTTGTAACCTGATGTCGCTTTTTCAGTGTTACCGTGCATTGGATCTGAGCTCCAAATTACTTTACGGCCTTCTTGTTGAACTCTTCTTACTAGTGCTGGAAGTTTTTCAGGAAGTATATCTGCACCCATACGCGTAATTAGCGTTAAACGACCAGGAATGTTATCTGGGTTTAATGCATCAATTAAACGAATTAGGTCATCTGGGTCCATACCTGGGCCAACTTTAACACCAATTGGGTTTTTAATGCCTTTGAAAAACTCAATATGTGCATGATCTAGTTGACGAGTACGTTCACCAATCCAAACAAAGTGAGCAGAACAATCGTACCAATCACCAGATAAGTGGTCGCGACGAGTAAGCGCCTCTTCGTAACCAAGTAGTAAAGCTTCGTGAGAAGTGTATAAATCGGTTTCTTTTAAGCTTGGCGCAATTGTAGAGTTAATTCCGCACACTTCCATAAACTCTAGTGCGTCTTGAATTTTATCAGCAAGCTGTTGGTATTTTTCTTTAAGTGGATTTGCAGCAACAAAGCCCATGTTCCAACGGTTTACCTGGTGAAGATCGGCAAGGCCACCTTGTGCAAAAGCACGTAATAAGTTTAACGTAGCGGCACTATGATGGTATGCAGTCATTAAGCGTTGTGGATCGGGTATACGTGCTTCTTCTGTAAACTCGATATTATTAATAATGTCGCCACGGTAAGATGGTAAAGACACGCCATTAATTGTTTCTAAGTCTGCTGAACGAGGTTTAGCGTATTGACCAGCCATGCGCGCTATTTTAACTACAGGGCATTTACCGCCGTAAGTTAATACAACAGCCATCTGTAAGATTGTTTTGAATGTATCGCGAATGTTAGCGGCATTAAAATCGCTAAATGATTCTGCACAGTCACCACCTTGAAGTAAAAAAGCACGACCTTCGCACACATCTTCAAGTTGTTTGAATAGGCTTCTTGTTTCTTCAGCAAAAACTAAAGGCGGTGCCGTTTTTAATTGGCTTTCTACTGATTTAAGTATTTCTTGATCTGGGTACTGTGGCTGCTGCAGTATTGGCAGCTCTCTCCAGCTATTTGGGTTCCACGATTGCATAATTTTTCCTCATTCCTACATTACCTGATAAGAAGAAATTAACGTATGCAGGCCCCTATGTTCAAGGACTAAATTCACTATTTTCCAATTATTTAGTTATGAGTTAAGTATAATAGTAATCTTACTTAACCTAGGTGGTTATATAACATACACTTTAGTTTTATTTCGAAGAAACTAAAGTGTTTAAATACATGAGTTTAGAGCTAAGTATTTACAATTTTAACGCATTGAGAATAAATAGTACATAAGGGGATGTTATACGTAATTTAGCTAGGAACACATCATACTTAAATGGCAGCTTCTGTAATCTTAACTTTACGCGAATCATTAATTAATAGCTATCAAGTGCTATGTGCAGACCTTAATGTATGGTATGAGCGTTTGTGGTAATCATTTATCTGCGCTTTAAAATCTAGACGCATAGTCTTGTATAGCACTCGTATGCAGAACTATATTCACAAGTGCCACAACTTAAAGGCGTGGTAGGCCATTAAGTTTTCTCTTCAAAGTGATAGTGCTAATTTACAATTCATCATGATTAAAGCCCCTACTGCTAGAAGTACCATTAAAAGGGAACTGATATCAAAAAGCATTTGTAGTCATTGTAACCTTTAGCCTGATCACCGTACTGCCAACACTGTGTAATATGAGTCAGTAATTATAAATAATAATGAATGCTAAGATGGTTAGATAAATATATGAAATTATATAACTCCGCTTAACTCATTTTTCTAAACTTAGTTTTACCACCTACTACTTAGATAATCTAGCACTTGGCGTATTAGCCTTTTTATATACGACAAAGTAAATACTCCAATGTCATATGAATTAGTAAGGAGTTTCAATCTTTCTTCATTTATATATTCTCACCTAAAGAACACATCATACTTAATTTAATTATTGTGTCACTATAAGCCTCGAGTACTATTTGTTATTTGTTTGGACAAAGCAAAGTGCATGTAATAATATAAGGCTGGTAAGATGTGTTCTTTAAGGTGTGTAATGGTAACTAAGGTACAAATTAGAAGTCAGTTTGATTTAATGAACGAATTAACTTTGAGGTTGATTGAAGAACTAAAAGAGTGTGAATTCTCCAAAGCGGAATATTATCAATTACCAGATGTAAGTAGTTTCGATGAGAGTAAAGTTCCAGAATCTATACTTGTTTCTAAAATCACTGGAGTACCTGCTCAAAAAGCAATCCTAAACTCTTTTTCAGACATGTATAAAAAATCAGGATTAAGCAGTCGTGTTTTAAAAAGACACCCTGGTTTGCTCGTCATTAAAAATGCAGATAAACAAGCTTTAAATAATCGTATAGCTCAAGTAAATAAAGCTAAAACTACGTTTAAAGAATGTATTTTATCTATTGATAGCAACGATGCTCGATTTGAAGCAGTTCACAATGCTATACCAAATTTAATAACGCTTGCTGCATATCGTAAAATTCATAGTGAAAGCGAATCGCCATTTTCAGTTAGGTTTACTTGGATGCACAAACACGCAACTAAAACGCTTACTAAAAAAATGGCTCTCGAAATGCTCGACAAATCGGCCAGTTATCGAAATCCAAGAATGATAGATCAACAAAAATGGCAATCACTTGTAGCTCAAGAACAATTACGGGTTGCTAGTTTAGGCGAAAAGGAAAAACTTAGAATTCGCCGCCCTACTCGAGTGAGTCCACAGGTAAATGTGAGATATACGGCGCAAAATCGCTATCATGTGAGTGCTGCATTACCCTTTATTCTGATTAATCCAGAACCAGACGTAAAATTAGGTATATTACCTGATTATCAAAAACCCGAAACTCACCCTCGTAAGCGCGAGTATGATTTTTTGGTTGATAGGTTATATTTAGAACAGGTTGAGCGGTAGTCATTATGTTAAAAAGGCCACATAGTGTGGCCTTTTTAGTTATCCGTACGTTATTTAAAATAACGGTTATTATTTTTCTACTATTTCTTCAATTTTATCTTCATCAATCAGCACGGCATTTTCAACAATGCGTTTACCGCCTTGGATTTCAATGCGTTTATTGTGTTTGTTCAATGTAAGTATTTCATCGCAAAACTGATCAGACGGGTGCATTTCGTATGTGTAATCGATAATGTTACCGGTTTTATCATCTTTAACATTTGTAATGCTGTATTCTGATATTGCACCTTTTTCAATCAAATCTTTCATTGTGGTGGTCATATCACGACGAAGTGCTTTTAATTTATTTTCGGTAATATCATCAGTTGAATAAATAGATCCGTATTTTTCCATAATAGAAAGTAATCTAAAATGGTACGTTTTACCTGGTGCTGCATAACGCCAAAGGTGATACAAACGAAGCATCATCCAACGCGATAATCCACGTTTTAATTCTTGAGCGCTATTAAAGTAATACCCTTTGTATTCAAGGTTATCAATCATGTTATGAACAAATGCATTTAAACAGGCGACGCATTTTACATTGCCACCCTGACCTTTTTTGCCACTAAAATGCAGTGACGATAAAAAGTTCATGTTTGACTCGTAAAACGAATCATCTATATCAGAATTTTTAGTATCTGTTGCCGAATATTTAAATGAAAGTTTAGAACCTTGCAATGCTTCAAGTGACTCTTTTATTGCAGGATATGGCATTGACTGCCCTACCGCTTTGAGTTCTTGTGCTAATTCGTTCATAGAAAAAACAACCGCGTATTGAATACCGGATTTAAAATTAATTTTAACTATTTTGCCTTTAGAAGCTAAACGAATAAGTGCTCGCTCTACTTTTTCTTCTCTATCTGATGGCCAAACAAGGTATTCAACATCTTCGCCATCTTTGCGTGTACTTACAACAGCTGGCGTTATTTTTATTTCGCCATCGTACAAAATACCATCTACTTTTTCAGATATTTTACGCGTAATAATTGTTTTTTTAGGCGCTTCTTCAAGTGGCAATTTTTTATAGCCCGAGCGAACAAAGCGTCCCCACAAATCATAGTGATTAAACGTGTTTGAATATGCACGTAATCCATGTGCTGCGTTTTCAATAGAAATTCGCACGTCTTTGTTGTCTGTAAATAGTGCTAAACTTTCGTTATCTATTGCACTTTCCACCCCGTGGATTTGGCCCCTAAGTGTATCGGGCAAGTTATCTACCGAGATGTTGACCTTTCGGCTCATTGTTCTTATTTCCATTTTTATTGCGACAGCTAATAACAACACATTAAGCAACAAAAGTTAAATGTTTAAGTTAGTATAAAAGTGATCTGACTTTAAATAAAACGTTTGGATCACTATTATACTAAGTGATGTACATTACTTACGATTTCAGATCATATTTATACTAAGTGGACTATCACAAATCTAATTTTTACTAACTCAGCTGTTATTTTGTCCATTACAATGGCTTAATTTTAAAATTAAGCACGACAAATACACCAAAAAATATATTCCCCTGTGGATAAAGCCTTATCGAGTTAGAATAGATCTGATCTGTACCAAGTACAGATCAGATCTATACTAATTAAAAGCGTATTTTGATGTTGCGACTAGTGCATAACTTTATAATTTACTTAGTAAAAAACTGATCTGCAGGGCTCTTTTTGTTCATAACTTCATGCGTAACCTGTGCATAACTCTATATTTAAAATAGACCTTAGTAAAAAGCTGATCCGCAGGTAGATAAAGATCTGATCTTAACCAAGTATAAACCTGATCTGCTTTTTTAAACATTATTCATATAAATCATAATGTTATGTGCTGATTTTACACCCTTAACCTTTATTACCTTATATATTTAACCACCTTTAAACTTCTTTATTTATACTAAGCAATATTAAAGGTGTAAAAATATTTTTAGATGTCTTGTTTTTAAAATGCATGTCGTCTTAAATAGTTGTTTACAGCTATTTGAATGGACATTATACTAACTGCCTAACTTTGAGGAAGAAAGTATGTCTATCAACAATAACGCATTAAGTACCTATCGGCTTTTGAAAGCCACAGCTGAAGTTGCTGAAAAATCATTAGAAGGACGTATTCAGCACTACCGTGCCCATCTTAAATCAGAAGAAAAAGAATTAAGAACGTATACACAAAAAGCAGCTGCTGATTTATTAGGTTGTAATAATCGTACTTTAAAAAGACGTCATGATAATGGCGACTTCGATGATTTAAACATAAAACGCGGTGCTAACGGTCACTATGCTTACACATTAGTAAATATTTTTGCTATGGCCGATATTATGGACATTAAACCAGATCATCGTACTGGTGATGACAAACTGCAAGTTATTGTAATTAATTCTCTCAAAGGCGGCTGCGGTAAAACTACCAGTATGGTTAATATAGCGGCAGCGCTTGCAACTACAAATATTAAACGTTATCGCATTGGTATTATAGATTTAGACCCACAAGGCTCTTCTTCAAGCTTTTTTCCTTCAAGTGAGCACGACCCGATTACTGTTGGTGATTTAATGCGTGATTGCATAGATTTAGACGAGGGTGAAACATGGCCTGAATTTGTGTCTAACTCATTTTTACCAACGCATATCCCAAATATTCGTGTATTACCATCGGGTATGGATGACTTTTACTTTGAGCACGAAACGGCAACATTGCTCAAAGATACCTCAAATTATGAGCAAACTCGCCATTACCACAAGTTACTTGAGAAAGTAATTGATCCGGTTAAAGACGAGTTTGATATTATTTTAATTGACACAGCACCTACCCTTAACTTTATGTTTTATAATGCATTAATGGCCTCTACTGCGATGCTTATTCCTGTTCATCCGGAAGCTGTAGATTTTGATGCTAATAACAAATATTTAAAACGACTAGGTGAGATTTACCATACAGTTGCAGCACTTGGCCATGAGGGCTGGGACTTTATGCAATTTTTAGTGACCAACTATGTGAAAGGTAATCACTCACAGCGCGATATCGTCAAAGATGTTCGTAGTGCATTTGGTCGCCAAGTAATGAGCTACCCAATCAATCACAGCTCCGCGATTACCGCTAGTTCATCGTCTTTCAACACTATTTTTGATCAAAAAGCATCAGACAGCTTAGCAAGTCGTGAGTCATTAATGCGCGCTCAAGAAAATATTAAAGATGTGGTCGATGAGCTAGAAATGCTTATTCGTTCAAATTGGCAGTCAACTCAATCAACACTCAATACCCCTAAGTAAGGATGTTAAATAAAAATGGCTAAAAAACGTAAAAATGACACCCGCTTAGATCCATTTGCAACTGCTGTAGGCAGCAGTAGTCTTGATGCATTACTAGAACAAGCGAATGCTGGCGATGTAATTAGAATGCCTGCACCGAGCGACCCTGCTCGTCAAATTACGCTTGTTTGTAAAGTGATCGCACATGCTGATATTGAATCTACCACTGGTGTATATGGCAAAAATCGTCGTGTACAGGCACTTCTAAACGAAAAGTCAGTATCAGACATTCTTCCTGCAATTCGTGAAGATGGCCGAAATCAACATCCTGCGCTACTTTGGGATCAAGGTGACAAAAGTTTAGTTCTGGCAGGTTCACGTCGTCGTATGGCCTGTATTTTAGGTAACGCAGATTATTTAGTACTTAGTTCAAGCGATTTTACTGATCAAGATGCAAAAATTTTAGCGGTATCTTCAGATCAATACATTGCTCCGAGTTTATGGGAGCTTGGCCAAGCATACCAACAAACTAAAAATGAACTTATTGAGCAAGGTAAAAAAGGATCTTATAGAGAGATTGCCGCGATAGAAGGTGTATCGCATACTGCAATTGCAGATGCAATTAAAGCTTATGAGCAAATTCCTGCTGATGTCATTGCACTTTACCCGACTGCTAATCACGTAGGTCGCGAAGTCGCTAAAAAGCTTGTTAGCGCAAAGGAGCGAGACGAAGAGGCGTTTAATCAACTTGTTAGTGCCCTTGCTAGTGATGAAGAGTTAAATGCGATTACAAGCGACGACAAGCGTGCAATGGCGATCACTAAATGCCTAACTTCAGAGCCACAAGTAGCTGTTAAGCGCGAAGCTGTACTAGAAAATAACTTCATATCGGTACAACGCAATTTAAAAAGCGGTGATGTCTCTATCAAAATTGATAATAAAGTAATGACAGACAAGCGCTTAGAGCAATTAACTAAGTTATTAAGTGCTTTTAATTAGTTAGTTAAATAATGATCTGTCAGGCATATTTACTTAGTTAAATAGTGATCTGGCAGATTGTTTTGTTAGTAAAAATCTGATCTTTACTAGCCTATTTCCTCTTCAAATAATCATATTCCTTCTTCAAGATCACTTTTTTACTAACTAATCTCCTCTTTTTAGCTACATTCCTTCATTTATTATTATTGTTAGTAAAATCGTGATCTGTAATGCTTACTTTTATGTTTCTAACTATATGTAACTTCTACCATTGCAGTTGTTTTAAATATTATTTTGTAAAATTGGATGCTTATTTTTACTTACAAACCGATTTTTTACTAAGTTATCAGCTCCAACCAGTTTATATCTTGTTAATAGTGCTTTAGCTCAGAGCACATAAGGCATATACTGGCAGGATTATTTTTAAAATTTAATGCTTAGAGTGACATGTCTGCTAACTTATCAAAAAATGATTTAATGGCTATTTTTGAAGAAATTAAAAATGAGCAGGCTACCCAGTTTCCTCTGTCTGAACGCTTTATTAAAAAACTTTTCCGTGAAAATGTTTTAGATAAAGGCAAAGAATATTACAAGAAAGGTCAAATCACTTGGCTAGAACACACCCCTAATTTTTCTGTAGTCGACTCTACTGTACAAGTGGATAATGGATCATCGTTTAACCAACGTATTGAGATCAGTAAAGTACCAACTGGTTATTCTGTTGATACGCATTGTACGTGTAATGCAAAAACTAAATGCCGACACTTAGCTGCTATTTTATTTAAGCTCAAAATAGAGCACTCTGGTGAATATGGCGAAGATTACTTTATTAATGACTGGTTTAGCGAATTAAGCGCACTTAAAAGTGGTGATCAAAACACGCCATCGCAAGTATTATTATTTGTATTAGATATTGAAAATAACAAAGTATTCTTAACACCTAAAATAGCGAATGTTGAGACTAAAAAGAATTACACGCTAGGTCGAAACCTGACCGAGCAGCAGTTAAATAGTTTTGTAACGCCGAGTGACTTACTCGAAAGTGATTTTAGATTATTTAGTTGGATACGCTCACAAAATGCAGTGGGAAGTATTGAGCTAAAAGGCCAGTGGGGTTTTAGTGCCTTACAACAGTTGATAGCTACAGAACGCCTGTTTTTCCAGCGTTCTCGAGTGCCAATTAAAGCGCAATCGGGCCAAGCATTAAGTTTTAGTTGGGAGCAAGATAAAGATCTCTCACAATTAGTTATTAAGCTTGAGCAAACACAAAACTGGGCTTTATTAAAAACAACACCACCTACTTACCTCGATTTAGATCATTTAAAAGCGGGCCGTCTTCGCACCCCATTGAGTGCAGACGAAATAGCACATTTACAAACTATGCCTGCTTTGCATGACGCTAACTTTGATAGAATATATAAGCAGCTTGCCGATAACTTTGGTGCAGGTGTAATACCCCACCCTACTAATTTACAGCCAACATTGCCTAAAATCTCTAGTAATGCTGTTTTAAAAGTAACTATGGGCGATCAAGGTTTATCTCTTTCGTTGTTATTTAAGTATAAAAATAAAAACTATTTAGCAGGTGCTGCACCTGCAAGTACGATTAATAGTGCATTTGAAAATACTGTAACTAACGAGCTAATTAACTTAGGATTTGAATTTTGTAAAGGGGGTTTACAAAGTGAACTGGTATTTACAAAGCAGTCTTCAATCCATTTGCATTGGCTAATATACGAAGTATTCCCTGGCTTTAAGCAACGTGGTTGGCAAGTAAGTGTAAGTAAAGTAACGAGTCCTAATCCGCAGTGTGAAGTTAGTTTACATGTACACCGCGCAGCAGGGCATCAAATGCACTGCAAAGTATTGCTATGTGATGCTAAAGCATCGCTGTTGTTTACTAATACTGACCCGCTATATCAGTCATTAAATCGCCAAAGTGAACTATTTTACTACTATCCGCTTGGTCGTGAATTTGGGGTTATCAATAAGTCAGCAATTAACTTATTAAATGAATTTAAAGAGCGTTTTGAATTTGTAAAAACACGAGACGAATTTAATATTCCGCTTTCGTATTTACCTGAATTAGTAAAGCACACTGCTATAAACGTAGAGCTTCACGACGACTCATTAGAGCTATACTTACAAGAGCTAAATAGTCCCGATAAAGCAATTACTAAGGTTTCATTACATGGCTTAAATGACTCAGTAACACTTCGTGAGTACCAACAGCAAGGTGTTGACTGGCTTAGCTTTTTAAAACGTCACCAATTAGGTGGTATTTTAGCTGATGACATGGGCCTGGGTAAAACCTTGCAAGTTATTGCATTTTTAGCCAGTACATTTAACCGCCCGCAAGCAGGCCCTACACTTATAGTGTGTCCAACTAGTTTGGTGAGTAACTGGAAAAACGAAATTATTAAGTTTGCTAAAAGCTTAAAAGTCACCACTATTTTTGGTTCAAATCGTAACGATCCTTTACAGCACTTAGCGCAAGCGCAGTGTATACTTACTACATATCCACTTTTAAAGCGTGATATTGCATATTATTCGCCATTATATTTTGAAAATATAATCCTCGACGAAGCACAATACATTAAAAACGATACCGCACAGGTTTCGCGATTAGTTAAACGCTTAAATGCCGACTTTAAACTTTGTTTAAGTGGTACTCCAATCGAGAATAATTTACTTGAGCTTAAATCGTTACTCGATTTTGCTATGCCATCGTTACTTGGGTCTCAAGCCCACTTTAAGCAGCACTTTCAAACGCCTATTGAGCGTGAAGCTGATATGGAGAGAGCTGAGCAGTTAAAAGCGTTAATTATGCCTTTTATAATGCGCCGCACTAAAGCACAAGTAGCGCAAGAGCTGCCAGAAAAAACAGAGCTAACTAAAGAGTTTGAGTTTGAGCCTAAGCAAAAAGAAATGTATCAAGGTATTACACGTTCATTAGAAGAGAAGCTAATAGACTTATTTGCCGAACAAGGCGCACAAAAAAGTAAACTTGCATTTTTAGAGGCACTTTTAAAGTTAAGGCAAATTTGTTGCCACCCTAAATTAATAGATCCAGACACTCAAGCAGGCTCTGCTAAGCTTGAATGGTTAACAACACACTTACCGCTTATGTTAAGTCTCGGTCGTAAAATTATTATATTTAGTCAGTTCACATCGGCACTTGATTTAATAGCCCAACGCCTCGAAGAAATAAACATTAACTTTAGTATGCTTACAGGCCAAACGCGCCACCGCGATAAAGTAATCGACGAGTTTACCAGTGGTAAAACATCAGTGTTTTTAATTAGCTTAAAAGCTGGCGGTACAGGCCTTAACCTTACACAAGCCGATACAGTTATTCACTTTGATCCATGGTGGAACCCTGCTGTAGAAAAACAAGCGACTGATAGAGCTTACCGTATTGGCCAAACTAACCCTGTATTTGTGTATAAGCTCATAATGAGTAATTCAATAGAGCAAAAAGTATTTAAAATGCAACAAGACAAACAAGCCCTTGTAGATGCGTTATTTACTGATAAATCAATGAGCTTTACAAAGTTTGATGAACAACAAATGTTATCGCTAATTAAAAACTAAATTGATTTAAAAAGTTTTGATCTTTTTATGAACTTAATTAAAAAGCGGACGTCTACTATTATGCTTGTTGGTTAATTGCAGTTAGCACAAGCATCATGTTGATTCCCCATTTAGTTACTAATTTTAGTAATGATTAAGCCAGCCCATTTTGAGTTGGCTTTTTTTATGCCTAAAATTTAGCGTTCGGCACTTATTTTAAACGTTTTTACTTTTTTATGAACTTAATTAAAAAACGGACGTCTACTATTATGCTTGTTGATTAATTGCAGTTAATACAAGTTTTCATGTTGATTCCCCCCATTTAGTTACTAATTTTAGTAATGATTGAGCCAGCCCATTTTGAGTTGGCTTTTTTTATGTCCAAAATTTAGTGTGCAGTACTTATTTTAAAAGTTTTTATTTTTTTATGAACTTAATTAAAAAAGTGGCGTCTATTATTATGCTTGTTGATTAATTGCAGTTAATACAAGTTTTCATGTTGATTCCCCCCATTTAGTTACTAATTTTAGTAATGATTGAGCCAGCCCATTTTGAGTTGGCTTTTTTTATGTCCAAAATTTAGCATTCATTTTTATTTTAAAAGTTTTGATCTTTTTATGAACTTAATTCAAAGAGCGGCGTCTACTATTATGCTTGTTGATTAATTGCAGTTAATACAGGTTTTATGTTGATTTCCCCCTATTTGATTACTAATTTTAGTAATGATTAAGCCAGTTCATTTTGAACTGGCTTTTTTTATGCCCATAATTTGATTTTTTTAAATCAACCCGAATAAAAATAAATGATCTTTCGTAAATTAATTTGAATTAATTATTTTGTTTTCCGGTCTACTCTAATGCCTGTTGTTATATAGCCTCACCCAGTAATATTAGTTATTTTGGTGATTATGTATTTAAGTTGCAGCTTACTCGGGCACATGTTGATTTTCCCTTTGATTACTTAATTTAGTAATATTTGACCAGCTTATTTTGAGCTGGTTTTTTTATGTCTGTAATTTCTTTGCTCCCCTACTTCTATTGCGTGTTATTGGTTATGATGGCATGTCTCTAAATTTTATAAGTTTATTTTATGCTCACTCAAGTACTCACTAATATTGATTGGCTAAGCGCCGGTGCTGGTGTTGCGTTAGGCGTTGTATTTTACGGCGTTGTATCAACACAGCTTCGCAAAAAGCTACATCTACAAATAAGCGAACAGCAGCAACAGCTTTCCCTATTACAAAATCAATTTGATAATAAAGAGCTGCAATATAGTGCCTTGCAAGAAGATCACGAACTGCTAGAACATACTCACCAAGAACAGCGCGATGAAGCCCAGCATTTTAAAACGCGTTTTAGCGAACAAGAAAAACAAAGCATTCAATACAATCACTTTTGGCGTAAAGCCGAAGGCGAGCTTGCAGCGCTTCGTGAGCAATATAATCAACGCGATGTTGAATATAATAATATGCGCACCACCCTCGAGCAAAAACAACAAAGCTTTACCGAGCAACTCGCGCAAATTGAGCAAAGTAAAAATATGCTCAAAAAAGAATTTGAAAACCTAGCCAATAAGATTCTAGAAGAAAAATCACAAAGCTTTAAAACCTTAAATCAAGAAAGCATTGAACAATTATTAAAACCGGTTCAAGGCGAGCTAAAAGGCTTTAGAGAAAAAATGGAATCAATACATGTTGAAGACATAAAACAACGAACCGCGCTTAAAACCGAGCTATTGCATTTGCAAGCTAAAAGCCAAGCTATAACAGATCAAGCCGACAAGCTCAGCAACGCGTTACAAGGGCAAAAGAAAACCCAAGGTAATTGGGGCGAACTCATGCTCGAAAACGTCTTAGATAGCGCTGGCTTACGTGCTGGCGTTGATTATAAGCGCGAAGTGTCGTTTAACACTGAAGATGGCCGCTTACGCCCTGATGTAGTTGTTTACTTACCACAAGGCCGCCACTTAGTCATTGATGCTAAAACATCATTAAATGCTTATACACGCTATGTGAACGCTGAAAATGAGCTAGATGCTAATCAAGCAATTAAAGAGCATGTAAACGCCGTTACAGCACGTATTAATGAGCTTGCGAGTAAATCGTACGACCGTTTACCAGGGCTTAATTCGCCTGAAGTTGTGGTTATGTTTGTACCAATAGAATCAGCTTTTGTAGAAGCACTTAAATATCAAAGTGATATTTACCAACAAGCAATCGAAAAAAATATACTGGTAGCTACACCTACTACCCTGCTTACTAGTTTAAATATTGTTAAACAGCTTTGGCGTTTTGAAGAGCAAACCAAATACTCAAAAGAGCTGGCAAATCGGGCTGAGCGTTTTTATAACAAGCTCAATGGTTTTTTATTAAGTATGGAAGGCGTAGGTAAGCAGCTTGATAAAGCGAAAGAAAGTTACGACAAAGCGTTCTCGCAATTATACCGTGGTAAAGGTAATTTAATTAAACAAGCATCAGAGTTTAAAGAGCTTGGTGTATCGGTACAAAAAGAGTTACCTAGTGAGAGCGTTGAACGTGCGCAGCTAGAGCTTGATTAGATTTATTGAGTGTTTTCAATTAAGTATGTTAAATAATGTACGTTAGAAACCAGAGGTGTTTATGAATAATAAGATTATAGGTATTGTTTTAATCGTTATAGGTATCGCTTTAATTATGTGGGGATATGATGTGTATGATGCGGCGGCTTCGCAGCTAAGCCGCGCATTTAGTGGTGATACACCAATAGAAGCATGGGCGGGTATTATTGGCGGTGCCATCTGTGTGTTAATTGGCATTAAAAAGCTTAAGTAACATAAATAAAATACAGCTTACTGGGGCTTGTTGACCTTTCAGGATAAAATTTGTTCAATCTAGGGGCTATTTAATCGCGGCGCGAGGTTTGTAATTTAGTGGGCTCGATAACTGCTCCTGCGTTATTCTAATGGCTTACATCCATGTAATAATAAGTAAAAACCGAGCTACAAAGAGTAAATTGCCCCTAGGCAGAACCCTTAGGGCAGCGCATGTTTGGCATTTATACTACGTTATCGTCTGTTTATGGGGAATAACCACACTACATAGACTCTGCCTTGCCTGAATACCAAACAGTCTGCTGCAAATTTAACCTCAAAAGATAAACTGGCCCTGAATAAGCTGTATTAGTTTATTTGTAATCAATTACTTCTAGTAATTCATTTAGTTTACTTTCTGGCAGGCATTCGCCTTTGTCCCAATAAGAGTTTAGTAACGTAGTTAAATTGCCAATACGCTGTGACTTTTTCTGCATTTGCTCAATCAAAATGTCAGCTTCTTTTTGTTTTTTTTCTAAACGCTCGATTATTATTGTGTGGTTTAGCTCGCCGTTTTCGTTACGTAATAAAGGTATTTCGTTGAGTGAAAACCCCAAGCTTTGTGAAAATTTAATTAATTGCAGTTTTTCTAAGTTTTGTTGGGTGTACAGCCTATAACCATTAGCACTGCGAGTGGTTGGTGCTAATAACCCTTTGCTTTCGTAAAAACGAATAGTGCTGGCAGGTATGTTGGTAAGTTTTGCAAGTTCGCCTATTTTCATAACTAATAATAACTCCACTTTACATAAACTTAGTAGGTTGACCTTCAAGCTAACTTTAAGGTTATAGTTGTTTTAATGTCAATTTAATTAGCCAATAATTATGCGCAACCCTGTGTTTACCTCCTTTACCTTGCCAAGTGGTTTAGTATTAAAAAATCGTATTGCCAAAGCCGCTATGGAAGAAAACCTAGCACAAGAGGACCAAACGCCCTCCCAAGCACTTAAAAACGTTTATAGCGCATGGGCTAAAGGCGGTACAGGGCTAATTATTACTGGCAATGTAATGGTTGATCATTTAGCGATGACAGGCCCAGGTGGCCTTGTGCTTGAGCAAAGTACCGATATTACTGCCTTTGCAGAGCTTGCTCGTTTATCAAAGCAAAATAATTGCAAAGTGGTGATGCAAATCAATCACCCTGGTAGGCAAGTATTTAAAAAAATGGGTGGAAAGGCTCTATCAGCGTCAAGTGTTGCACTTAATATGGGTAAGCACTCGCACTTATTTGGCGTACCAAAGGCAATGACTCAAACCGACATTGACGATGTTATTACCCGCTTTACACAAACTGCACTACAAGCCGAAAAAGCCGGTTTTAATGGCGTACAAATACATGCAGCGCATGGCTATTTACTTGCCCAGTTTTTATCGCCACTTACCAATAAGCGCGACGATAAATGGGGGGGAAGTTTACAAAATAGAGCCCGTTTACTTCTCGAAATAACCCGCAGTATTAAAGCAGCTTGCTCCCCCACCCTTTCGGTTTCGGTAAAGTTAAACTCTGCAGATTTTCAACGTGGTGGGTTCGAACCCAGTGGCGCGCAAGTTGTAGTGGATTTATTGAATGAACTCAATGTTGATTTTGTAGAGCTTTCGGGTGGTAGCTACGAAGCCCCTGCTATGCAAGGTAAAACAGGTGACGAACGCACACTTGCCCGCGAAGCATGCTTTTTAGAGTTCGCAAAAGCGATTAGCCAGCGCTCATCAATCCCAATAATGACCACCGGCGGCATTAGTCGCTTATCTATTGCCAACAACGTGATTGAAAGTGGAGTGCCCCTCGTGGGTATTGCCACTGCGCTTGCATACCAACCAAATTTACCAAACAAATGGCAAAATGAGCCACTGCAACTAGCCGTATTACCCAATGTTACTTGGCAAGATAAAACCCTCGCAGGGCTTGCCACTATGGCACTGGTAAAAAGGCAAATACGCCGCTTAGGCCAAGGTAAACCTGTAAAAACAAACGCTTCACCAATATTTACTTTAATTAGCGACCAGCTACGTTCGGTTAAATTAACTAAGCGTTACCGCAATCGCTTTGCTAGTGAGATTAACTAAGCTTTGGTATTCACTCTTTTTATGTATTCCGGTTTTGTTTACTAATTTTTACACTTGAATAAATGTAACCATTTTTATGTTGTGTAAATGAGTATTAAGGCGTGCACCAATTTGGAAGTTTGCTTTTTTATCAAGCTATTAAAGTGCACTATTTTGTGCATATTAAAGTACTGTACGAGTAAAGAAAATAATCATTCTAAAATGTTAATTAAAGTGCGCGTTCAGCGTTTGTTAATTTAACCATCTTATTGAAAGTATTGACATTTATTGCTTTCCTCTCGCTTGAGTTTGGTTGGTATTTATACTAGTTTATAGCGTAGATATTTAACCTTACTCAAGGAGAATAGTTACATGGTATCTCGCAGAAATTTTATTAAAGCAGGCGCTGCTTTAAGTTTAGGCTCTATTTTTAGTGCTTCAGCTTTGGCTGAACAATTAAAAGTAAAAATGTCTAACGGCAGTGTTATGCAAACTAAAGGATCAATAGATAAAAGCGCTGCTCTGCCCACAAACGATGTTACTAACGCTAAGCATTACCGGCCTGAATCCAGAATGGGCTTAGGCGGTCTTGCCGCTGGGAATGGCTTTAATACTATATCAAGCGATGCAGAAATTTTAACAATGCTAAATGCAGCATGGGATTCTGGTATTCGCCATTTTGATACGTCACCTTTTTACGGCTTGAGTTTAAGTGAAAGGCGCTTCGGTGATTTACTTCGAAACAAAAAGCGTGAAGATTATGTTTTATCCTCAAAAGTAGGTCGCCTTCTTACCCCTTCAGCAGAGCCTCTAGAAAATAGCTGGCATTGGGCTGATCACTCACCTTTTCATTATAAATATGATTACTCTGCATCAGGTACGCGCCGTTCAATAGAAGACACGTTGCATCGTATTGGTGTCGCCTCGCTTGATATTGTTTATATTCACGATTTATCACCGCAAAATAGTGATATGGGAGATGACTGGCTTAAGTATTTTGATCAGGCAGCAAAAGGGGCTATTCCTGAGTTAACTAAAATGCGTGATGAAGGAATAATTAAAGGCTGGGGTTTTGGAGTAAATACACCTCATGCTATTTATAAAGCGCTCGATATGTCAGACCCTGATATTTGCTTACTAGCGCTGCAATATTCAATTTTAGATCATAAGCAGGCACTTGATAAAACCTTTCCTATGCTTGATAAACGAGGTGTTTCAGCAGTCATTGGTGCTCCGCTTAATGGTGGTTTTTTAGCCGGTCGTAACCGCTTTAATTATTCACCTAAAATTCCTGGGCCTATGCAGCAAAAGTTTAATGCAATAAGCGACATTGCATCTAAACATGGGATTGATATTAAAACAGCTGCACTGCAATTCGCAGAGGCGCCTTCAACGGTATCCTCAATTATTCCTGGCGCACGCACGGCAGAGCAAATTAAAGCTAATGTAGCCTCAATGAAAGTTACCATACCAAGCGAATTTTGGAGTGAATTGAAATCTAAACAGCTTATTGCAGAAAACGCCCCCATACCTGCATAACAAAATAGGTGTGCCATTTGCTTGGCACACCTAGTTATAGTCAGTGTGGTTGATTTTTAAGCAGCGCTTAGTAGTAAGTATATTGATTGTTGGGCATTTATATAAGCGCAGCTTGCTGGCGTTTAAAAACGAAGTTTTTAAACTTAGCTTTTAAAATTAGTTATTAGGTGTCAAAAGCTCGGTTTCTCGCGTGAGCAAGCTCTACATGCTGCACTTCATCCTAGTGCTGAGAGCGTGTGGAACATTTTGAAGGAGCTAAATATATAAAGCAAAAAGTTACTGTAAACCCCCATTACAGTTAGCTGGTAAATAGTACAAATAGTAAATTAGCACTACTTAGTCAATTGAGCAGTGCTAATTGGTTTAATTAAAAGCCACATTTACCGTTATTTATTGCCATTGCGCTTTTGCCAAAACGATCTCAATACTCCACAACGTTGCTTTTATAAACTTAAAA
The DNA here is from genome assembly GCF_015864395.1 of Pseudoalteromonas sp. SWYJZ12. Classification (NCBI taxonomy): domain Bacteria; kingdom Pseudomonadati; phylum Pseudomonadota; class Gammaproteobacteria; order Alteromonadales; family Pseudoalteromonadaceae; genus Pseudoalteromonas; species Pseudoalteromonas sp. SWYJZ12. Next base: position 177,359 of record NZ_JADYXH010000001.1, on the reverse strand, counting down.
ATATCAAGCACATTGCGATTTATTAACCCATCTTTTGTAAGGTTGGTACTTATCGTACAACACATTAAAAATATACGTGTATATGAGTATAAAAACTAAAAAGCCAGCTTCTAATGCTGTAGCGGCTAGCCATGTAATATTTAAATACCAAGCAAGTATTGGCAGCGTTATTACTAACATACCCAGCTCAAAGCCACATGCATGCGTAATGCGGGTTACTAAACCTCGCTCGATTCGGTTATGCCCAACTATTTTATCAAACACTATGTTGTAAATGTAATTCCAAAGCATGGCGAAGATTGATAAACCAATACCTACTATTGCCATTTTTCCTGTTGCAAACCCACCAAAATAAACTGATGCAGGTACAACAAAAGATAATGCTATCATCTCAAATATTAGCGCCTGAAAAATACGTTCTACTGTGTTCATATATAAATAACTTCTTAAGTTGATGACGATGGCTGTATTTTCATTCATTATAAAGATATGTGTTAGTTACTTAGTATCGGGAAAAGCGATATGTTTAGTATTGAACAGCTTCAAGCATTTGTGGCTACCGTTGAAGCTGGATCGTTTTCAGCTGCTGCGCGCGGTTTAAGTAAAGCGCAGTCGGTAATAAGCCAGCATATTATTAATTTAGAAATAGACTGTAATGCGACATTATTTGAGCGCACAGGGCGCTATCCACAATTAACCGAAGCCGGTAAACAGTTACTACCCCAGGCTAAGGCCGTGCTTAATCAACACCAGCGATTAACAAACTCTGCATTAGCACTAAACGAAAAAACACCAACCGAAATCACTATCGCACTTGACGAAGGGATCCCGTTTAAAACTATCGCGAGTATTATTAGCAAGCTGCAAAGTAAGTATCCTTACGTATCGCTTGAGTTTTTAAGTGCATCCAGCCATGACATAATTGACATGCTAAACAGCGAAAAGCCTATAACGGGTATTATTTTTAGTGAATTAAATATACCGAGTTACTTAGACTATGAATGTATTGGATCAGTAAAATTTGATTTATATGTTGCTAAATCGCACCCTTTAGCGGGGATCAGATGTGAAAATATGGATGGCCTTCGGCTACATCGACAACTTCTTCTTCGTTCGCGCAATACGCAAACAAGTAGCTTTCAGCTAAAAATTAGCCCAGAGATTTGGTATGCCGATAATTACTTTGTATTACTCGAGCTAGCAATACAAGGTAACGGGTGGTGCTTATTACCAAACCATGTAGCTGTAGATGCAGTACAAAGTGGTGAGCTGGTTAAACTTCCTCTTGAGTTTGAAGAAATGGGTTGGTTGGCTAATGTTGATGTATTACAGCATCAGCAACACAGTAATCAAGAGGTGTTTAAAGTACTAAGAAATTTACTACGGAATTTTTTAAAAATTTAGCTTTTTATATAATGCCTGTTAGGCGGTTTACTTTTTATTACGCTAAATCCCAATAAGGAACATCGCCATAATAGCCACTAGTAAAATCAACAAATGCACGTACTTTACTGGGTAAAAACTGTCTGTTTGCATACACCATGTAAAGCCCCATCGGCTCGGGTTCATAGTCTTTTAAAATGCGCACTACTTTACCTTGAGCCAGTGCTTCCCCTGCTATAAATGTTGGCTGCATAGCAATACCACCACCCGCAATGGCTGTATTTAGTAGCAAATCACCATTGTTAGCCACAAAGTTACTTTCAAGCTTTAGCTCGCTTTTTAACTCATTAACTCCAAATAATCGTTTTGTGGGTTCGCTGTGGGAATAGCGTAAATAATTATGTGACTGTAAATCTAAAAGCGTTTGTGGCGTGCCATGGCGTTCTAAATAGTCGGGTGATGCAAACACCGCTAGGTGTATAGGTGCAATTTTTTTAGCTATCAACGTTGAGTTTTTTAATACACCAATGCGCAGAGCAATATCAATACCCTGCTCTACTATATCTACATATTGGTCTGTGAGCCGTAAATCTAACTTTAAATTTGGATACTGCTTTTGAAAATCAACCAACAAACCTGCTAAATGCTTAGTACCAAACGACATAGGCGCACTAATACTAAGCACACCCGATACATTTTCGCTTAAGTTATTGAGGGAGTTTTCCATGTCTTCAATATCAATAACCACCTGCTGACAACGCTGATAATACTGATTTCCAGCCTCTGTAACACTTACTTTTCGCGTTGTACGGTGTAATAAACGCGTGCGTAGATTATCTTCCAATGCAGAAATATATTTGCTGACTAACTGCGGCGAAATATCGAGTTTATCGGCCGCTTTTGAAAACGAGCCTTCTTGCACAACGGCTAAAAAGGTCTTCATGGTGGTGAGCTTATCCATTTTTTTAACAATGCTTTGTTGATAATGTATAAATAAGTATCATATTTATCGTCAAATTAGAAACTTATATAGTGTTTATAACACGTCTATTTATTTAAGGTTTTAGTATGACTCAGCCTGCTTTATTTATATCTCACGGCTCGCCAATGATGGCTGTTCAGCAATCGGCTACGTCAGATTTTCTTGCATCATTAGGTCAAACGCTTAGTAAACCACGTGCTATTGTGGTTTTTTCTGCCCACTTTGATGAAGCGCACGATATAGTTATTACATCAGGAGATGCGCCGCATACTATTCACGACTTTTATAACTTCCCCAAGCCCCTGTATGAAATTCAATACCCAGCACCAGGAGACCCTAAGCTTGCTAATACTATTAGTGAGTACTTTTACAAAGCGGGTATTAAAACGGTGCAAAGTGCAGATCAAGGGTGGGATCATGGTGTGTGGATCCCGCTGCGCTTAATGTACCCAACAGCTAATATTCCCATTGTTCAGGTGTCTATTAACACGCGTTTAGGCGCTCAGGCGATGTATAAATACGGACAGTTACTTGCACCACTGCGCAGCGATAACGTATTAATTATTGGCTCCGGCGGTATTAGTCACAATCTACGTGAAATATTTAAAAGCCCTGCTACACCTAATCGTGTTCAAATGGTTAATGAGTTTACTCATTGGGTTGAGCAAAAATTAATAGCGCAAAACACCCAAGCGTTACTTAACTATTTAAATGAAGCACCCTATGCTTTATTTAATCACCCTACCCAGGAGCACTTTTTACCTCTTTTTGCAGCGCTTGGAAGTAGTGACGGTAAAGCCAAAAAAATACATGAAGGTATAGAAATGGATATTTTAGCACTCGATGCTTATAAGTTTTATTAATTTGAGCGTTCGTTCAAATTAAGTTAAGCTGTAAGCAAGTACTCTAAAACCAACTTAATTTATTTTATTGCGGAGCAAACATGGCAACTACACTTGCATTTGACGTATACGGTACGCTAATAAACACTCACGGCGTACTGTCCTTACTCGACGACATGATTGGCGATAACGCCCAAGCATTTTCAAATACATGGCGCGAAAAGCAATTAGAGTATTCATTTAGACGTGGATTAATGCAAAATTATATTCCTTTCTCGCTATGTACAAAACACGCACTCGATTACGCCTGCTTAGCGCACAAAACCGAGCTAAGTGAAGATCAAAAGGGGCAACTGCTAGAGCTTTATAAAACGCTTCCTGCGTTCGACGATGTAAAAGCAGGCCTTGAGCAATTAAAAGCGAAGGATTACCGTTTGTTTGCATTTTCAAACGGCGCTGCCGACGCAGTTCATACCTTATTAGAAACCGCAGGTATTAGTGAACTTTTTGAAGGGGTAGTAAGTGCCGACGACATTAAAACCTTTAAACCAAATCCAGGGGTTTATAGTCACTTTTTACGCGAAACCAATTCAACAGGCGCAAACACGTGGCTTGTATCAAGTAACCCGTTTGATGTAACCGGTGCCATATCGCACGGCATGCGCGCGGCGTGGATTCAACGATCTAAAGACTCAATCTTCGATCCGTGGGAAATACAGCCAAATACTATCGCAACCGACTTACTCGATTTAAAAGCAAAATTAGAAAGCGTTAACTAATTTTCTGTTCCCCCTTTTGCCTATGGTATTAAGTGCCGTGGGTGTAAAGGGGGTTTACGTTTTAACTATTTACCCCCGCCTTTATTAGCTCAATCACTGTATTCATACGTTTTGCCAACGGCCTATTTCGGTGATGGCACACATAAATAGATTCACTAACCGGACATTCTAAATGATGCGTTTTTATAAGTTGTGGTTTATTGAATGCGCCAACAGCATGAGCAGGTAATACCGTAAAACCCAGCCCTAAGCTTACAGGTTCTAGTATTAAACTAATTTGGTTAGAAAATCCCGTACGTCTTATTTGGTCAATATGCTCAAACTCACTGTAGTTTTCGCTTAGTAGTAGCTGTGCATGATGGCTTGCATCGGGATGAGCAATAAACCCTAGCTCACACAGGGTTTGCCAATTAGGCATGTTTATACCTGCAGGCGTTACAAGTAGTAGTGGCTCTTGGCTTATTTTATGGCTGGTTAGTTCGCTAAATGTTGGAGCTTGAGTTAAAAACCCAATGTCGGAACTATGGTTTGCTACAGCTTGTTCAACACTTACATTGGGCGCAAAGCGGTAATCAATAATTAGTTCTTTATGCTCAGATTGCAGTGCTAATAATTGATTATAAAACTTTAAACCACAACTGCCCGGAGATTGAATCTTTACCGCTCCGCTGTACGGCGAATCATCTTTTAATTGTTGTTCTAAAAACTGCCAATCTTTAAGAAGTAGGCTGCCCTGCTGATATAAATTTTGGCCCTGAGGGGTAAGCGAAAACTGCTTACCATGGCGCTCAAGTAAAGCGCAGTTAACTTGTTGCTCTAGCTTTTTAATGTGCTGGCTTACACCAGATTGGGTCATATAAAGGCGCTCAGCTGTTTGGGTAAAATGATTTACCTCAACCAAAGTACAAAACGTATTTAACCATGTTGGATTTATCATTACAAAACGTACTCAAAATGATGATTAATGATAATTTTACTTAATGTTGGTCGATTCGTAAACTAACTCCATCAACTAGTCACAAGATAAGTCACAAGTTAAAGAGGAAGTATTATGAGTCATACATATCCACGTAGTTTTTCGCACATTGGTATTTCGGTTCCCGACGTTGAAAAAGCAGTCGAGTTTTACACTAAGGTTATGGGTTGGTACACAATAATGGAACCGACTTTAATTACCGAAGACAAAAGCCCAATTGGCGAAATGTGCACAGAAGTATTTGGCGAAAAGTGGGAAAAATTCAAAATAGCACACCTATCTACAGGGGATCGTATTGGTGTCGAAATTTTCGAATTTAAAAATCAAGAAAACCCAAAAGACAATTTTGAATATTGGAAAACAGGCATCTTTCATTTTTGTGTTCAAGACCCAGATGTAGAAGGTTTAGCTGAACGTATTGTAGAAGCTGGCGGTAAAAAACGTATGCAAGCCCCTCGTTATTACTACCCGGGTGAAAAGCCGTACCGCATGATCTACATGGAAGACCCGTTCGGTAACATCCTTGAAATTTACAGCCACAGCTACGAGCTTATTTACAGCGCAGGCGCTTACTAAACGTACCTAGTTTAAAGCACTTAGTTAAAAACAAAGGCCGCAGTATTTATTACTGTGGCCTTTTTATTTTAAATAGGTGTGTAGGTCATTATTTAGGCTAATTTAAGAGTGTATAAAAATCAATCTCTTCATTTAATTGATTATTGGCACATACACTGATAGCTTACTAATTACACAAAGTTGTACTCACATTAAAGCATGATGGAGAATTTGAGAGTGGGATTGCATCAAGCAAATTTACAATAGTTGATAGTAGCCATGAATGTAGCCTAATAGGTAAAAGTGGCACCTTCAGATCCATAGAAATAGGGAAAGCTATCTACCAAATTTCATAAACTTTTACAAAGCGGACAATACTATTACGTCCGCTATTCGCTCTTTTCCGAAGTTCGGCTCAGTGCCAGCTGCGGACATTAGTGATGCCTCATTATGCGCTGAATACACCTATCTAAAAGCTTTAATTGCCTCATTAAGCTGCACATCTTTTCCGCTTTCAATATTGTTCACATTAAGAAATACAAATTCATGATCTACAGGCAATCCAATGTTTTCATAATTTTCCCCATGAGAATTGAGATACCTTTCATTTGATAATGTGATCCCCCAACCATTAGGCAAAGCTTTTGTTAACGCATCGCTAAAAGCTCCGTAGCTTCTTTCACCAATAAAAGTAACATTGCCCCTTGCTTGTAAACCTAAAAGAAATATTTCAGCCGCACTAGGTGTTTTTTGACTAGTTAGAACAACAATGCTTCCTGTGTAATTATTAATTTTTGATGGAGCGACAACAATTTTTTGAAGTTCACTGTAACCTGTCGATGTTTTAAACTGTTTCCCCCCCAAGGCTAATTCTGAATCTATTAAGTAAGATAAAATAGAAAATGCCACTAAGTCACTTCCACCCATACTAAAACGTAAGTCAATAATTAAACCATTGCTTTGTTTGATGATAGGCGTAAATATCTCCATAACCTCTTTTGTTGCTTTTACGTCATTATTTGAGAAATCATCAAAGTTACTTATTTTTAAATAGGCAATATTTTGAGGCGTTTTTGCTAAGGTAAAATTATCGTGATATTGAAGAGTGGAATATTTTTTATCAATGTAATTATTAATGTTTTCCTGAGACTTTTCAATTAATGCGGTATGTAATTCCCAGTAAGTTGAGTATTCAGGGTAATTTACTGAGTGCGCTTTTAATTCATCCCAAAATGACCACTTTCTTGGTGAGTAATGTGAAAGCCTATCAAGTTCTTGATCGAGTAATATGGCATGACCGTCGCGTAATTCTTTAAGGAAGTCATCTATGACACTAAATAGCTCATCTTGCGTAGTTTTTGAGGTTATTCTTTTTTGCCAAAGTTTTCTCTGCTCAACCCAATTAATATTTTTATCTTTTGAAAATGCATAGTGCTCTTCAAAATTATTCATTAGAACGTTAAGAACAATACTGGCATTAAATTCATAGTTTTTGTCTTTTATACTAACAATTTTTTTGGATTGGCATTGAGCAGGTAAATTGTCCAATTTCGTTAGCTTTAACGGAAACAAACCACCAAAGTTAAGTAAGCGAGTATCTTTATTCACTTTTTGTGTTTCTTCAATAAACGAGATTTGTTCAAGCTCATCGGTGATAAAGTGGTTTTCCAAACAATGCTTAGTTGTTAAATCAAAGGCTGTTGTTTTATTGTCTACAGTATGGAAAACGTAACCATAACCTTGGGTTTTCCAAGTTGTCTCTGCGGAGATCGCAGAATTAATGGTACAAAGTAGGGTGAGTAGAAATAACAAAATCCCTTTATTCAAAGTTTACTCCTAATAGTGAATCACAACCAAACTAGGCTAAGCGTAGAACGCTGTCTTAAGCGGAAAATTACTGTTGGCTGAATTAAGTGAGGCTCACCATTTTTAAAATTTGCAATTAATAGCTAAATTTTACTAGTCGTCCACCTCAGGGCGTGTTGTTAGCATTCTAGTTAAATGTGACAAAACGAAATTTTTCTTCAGATGTTGTTGAAAAGCCAACATCTTTACGCATTGCTACTACTACATTTTCATATAACTGCTTTGCTGTAACTTGATCTACTTCGCCTGTTCTTTTTGCTAATAATATTTGCGCATCTAGAAATTTATTTAATGCTACTAATACTGTATCGGGAGCCCAAAGCCATGCTTTAGAGCATGCAGCATGAAATTCATTTTTGTGTTCTTCTGTAGCAACGTGACCTGAAATAAATATCTTTAGAGATGAAACAATTTCTTCATAAACTTCACGCCTTTTTTCAAGAACTTTGTCGTCATTTGAAATTTTAGATTTGATTTTTTCTATTTCAATAGAGTTAGATTTTTTTTACTGACTCTACTAGTGTCGTAATTTCTTCAATATCTTCTTTCGTAGCTTTATTTTTAGACTTTACCTTTAGGTAATTTGGGAAATAAGATTTACCAAACCAACCTAAAATAGCTAATGTAATAAAGCTTAAAATACTTGAGGCGATTGAAAGCCATTCCATGCGGTAAACTCCTTTGAATGCTAGCAGCTTATTAAACACCATTTTAGTGGTTTATAACACACCAAAACGGCGTATATCACATAGATAATTTCACCAATAATTACCTTTGTAAACAAGTGGTTGAAAAAGCTAGGAATTAAGCATGTTATTTTGCCCCAACACGGCATTTAATAATGTTATCGGACAAAATTAGGTTCCTACTCAAAGAAGTAGGAATAAATTTAATTTTTCAATGACCGCTTACTGCACATAACTGCCTATCAATTGCACTCTACAATAAGTTATTTAATCGTTTTTGCTTATTTATTTTGTACTGTTTTTGGCTGGCTTAATAGGTATTACAAGTATATGATATTGATAATTATTTGCATTAAAGGGTTTTGAAGGTGTGTATGAAAAAGTCTATGTTAACTCTGGCGTTAGTTATGGGTTTGAGTGGTTGTAGCACAACAGCCATGGTGCCTGATAAAAGCTCATCGTTATATTACTCAGCACTTTACAATGCACAAGCAAAGCCTGTTAGCTCTGTATTATTAGAGCCTATGTTATTAAATGCCGATGTGATTTTAGTGGGTGAATGGCATACGCACCCGGGCGTGCATTTATTTCAGGCTGAGTTATTTGAGCAATTAAGCAAAAGTAATAAACGCTCAGTCCTGTCGCTTGAGCAATTTAGCCGCGCCGATCAGCTTACTTTAAACCAGTACGTTAAGGGTGAAATTGGCGAGCAATACTTAATTGATAACACCCAAGCGTGGCCTAACTACAAAAGTGACTACCGTGCGCTGGTAGAGCTGGCAAAAACGAACAATAGCGATGTAATAGCTGCAAATGCCCCTAAAAATATTGTTACCTGTATTGGCAGGCAAGGCATAAGTTATGTAAATAAACTTGATGAAACACAGCAGAGCTTCATTGCAGCCACTATGGATACCTCAGCAAGTGATTATAAACAACGTTTTATGACCTCAATGCACCATGGCACGCCAAGTCAAAACGAAAATTATTATGCTGCGCAAGTTACCTGGGATGAAACCATGGGGGAGTCTATCGTTAACTATTTAAATAATCATAAAGATGCGCAGGTAATGCATATAGCGGGCGATTTTCATGTGAAAAATGGCGAAGGAATAGCGCGTATTATTAAGCGTTTAGCGCCAGAGCTAAATGTTGTGTGGATATCGCCGGTAACGAATGTGCAAGCTAATCAAAGTGGGTATCAGTTGCAGGTTAACCCTTTGCCACCCCGTTATGTACAAAAAGGACATCAACAAGCCGCTTTTAAAGCTTTAGCTAAACGAGGCGAGCAAACGCATTGCCAATAATAAAATAGGGTGTATTACACTGCGTTAGTGCAATACACCTTTGATATTTAGTTAAGCGTAAATGTGCCTTTCATCATGGCGTAATGCCCAGGGAAAGAGCAAAAGTACGTGTAATTAGTCCCAGCGGTTAGGCCGCTGGTGTTAAAGGTAACTTGCGTTGATTTACCACCGCCAATAATGTCTGTAGCTGCAAGCACGCGTGTATCGTTAGGCTTTAAGTAGTGGTTGCTAAGCCCTGCTGCGTTGCCATCGGTTATTATAGCTTGCATGTTTTGCTCGCTAGCAAGCACCCAGTTATGACCCATTACATTGGCGGGTAATTTACCTACATGGATAGGGCGTGTTGTTCTTTGATGGTTGAATTTGCAGCAGTGTGTTTGGTTTTTAGGCAAGGCAGAGCCTATGAAGTGTGGTTATTTCACATAAATAGGCGATAATGCAGCATAAATGCCAAACATGCGCTGCCCTTCGGGTTCTGCCTAGGGGCGATAAACTCTTTGTTGCTCGATTTTTACTTAGCCCACTAGGTTACAAACCTCGCGCCGCGATTTAATCGCCCCTAGATTGAACAAATTTCAATCCGCAAAGCTCAACACGCCCCAAGCTTTACGGTTACTTTTTTACAGCTTTTAGGGGCGCTTAATGTTTTAGTTGAAAACTGCATCATGTCGTTTGCATCAAGGCTGAGTGTGCATTCGTCTGCATATGCCGCATTGGCACTAAGTAGTAGTGCAGTGCTTAGTAAGAGTGTTAATTTTTTCATACTGTTTCCTCTGTATTAGCTAAGTTATTGCGTGCTTGATTGGTTAGCGCAACCAGCGCTTTACGAACCTCTAGCGGGCTGTTGCACTGGGTTTTAAAGTTAATAAAGTAATTACGCTTTTGGCTTTGTATATAAAAGCCAGTGGGTAATAAGCCGCTCATTATTGGGGTGTTATCAGCTACGCTGTAGTGCTGCATTAATATGAGCGACATAGCATCTTGATGGTCGTCGTTCATGTGACTTATCATGCTTTGCTGTTGGCTTTCGTCCCAGTTTTTTGCCTCGTATTGCCATTCGTTTTGCTCAAGCCAAAATATTTTGCCAAAACCGCCAATGTAGCGCACACGTACTACGTCTAATTGCCATAATTGAAAGTCGTGTGCATTGCGATAGCTAGCGGCTTCGGGGTATAGGGCAATATAGTTATCAAGTAAAGTGTGTGCTTGCTCACTTGGCACAATAGAGCCATCGCCTACCAGCGTTACTCGCCCATGCTCGTTTTGATCGCCGTAGTCGGCGGCATCAAATACGGTAAGGCTCATACGTGAGTCGTGCTTTAGATTTTTAGTGTGCTGGGCTATATCGCTAATAAAAAAGTAAACACGGCCTTGTTCGTCGCACATATAGGGGGTTACTGAGCCAAACGGGTAGCCACGTAAATTATTAGAAATAGTCGACATGACACCTGCATTGGTTTTGTAAACCAAGGTGCGTGCATCGTTTAATGCTTGCTCTCTCATAAAAACTCCTGACGTTGAGAAAAAACCATGGGTGCATCGTTATAAGGATGAGGGTTTACGTGCAGTTTCATGGCGTACATTTGTTGTAAGTTTTGTTCTGTTAATACGGTGTTTATAGGCCCACTTTGCAACACTTTTTTGTTGTGCAGTAAAATAGCGTCGGTTGCATAAAGGCTGGCTAAATTTAGATCGTGTATTGCAATAATGGCGCTGTTGCCCTGCTCTACAAAGGTTTTAACGCAGCTGAGCAAAGCATGTTGGTGGCGCATATCAAGTGCTGATGTAGGCTCGTCGAGCAGCATTAGTTTTGGCTCAGCCGATTGTGTAAAGGCATCGAGCTGCGCTAAAGTACGCGCCATATGAACACGTTGTTGCTCTCCGCCCGAAAGCGCACTTACGCGGCGAGTTAAATACTGGTTTAAATCCATAATAGCGGCATATTTATGTACTTTTTCGCTTTGCATTTTTAATGACTCTACATACGGATAGCGACCCATTGCAATAAGCTCAAATACATTAAAATCAAACCCTACGTGGTTAGCTTGCATCATGACTGCGCGCTGTGTTGCAAGGCGTTTTTTAGCGTGAGAGGCCAGCGGCTTAGCATTAAAAAGTACACTGCCTGTAAAGGAGTGCATACCTGCTAAGGTATGCAGCAAGGTAGATTTACCTGCGCCATTTTCACCAAGTAGTGCTACAAGTTGCCCTTGTTTAGCGCTGCCATTAATAGCGTTTAAAACGCTGTGATTATCAAAGCCAACGCTTAGGTTGTTAAACGTGATCATGACCAACCTCGCTTATTTTTCACTATTAAATAAATAAACAATGGCGCACCCAATAGCGCGGTAATAATGCCAATAGGTAGCTCTGATGGCATGATCACAATGCGTGCTAGCCAGTCAGAAAGTAGCAATACCACCACGCCAATTAGCATACAAAGCGGCAGCATATTACGTAAATGCGGCCCCACCATTAAGCGGGCAATATGCGGGACTACCAAGCCAACAAACCCTATTAAACCGGTAAGCGCTACAACCGCACCTACCCCTAATGCAACGAGTATAATGACATACAATTTAAGCTTATTGGTATCTACTCCTAGGTACTGAGCTTGTGACTCGCCAATAAGGAGTAAGTTCATGGGTTTTTTTAACCGCCACAGGCCAACTAGGCTAATAAACAGTAACGGCGCAGCTTGAATAATCGTGCTCCAGCTTGCTCCGCCTAATGAGCCCATGGTCCAATAATTTATTAATCGTAGCGCGCTATCGTCGGCAAAAAAACTCAGTAGCCCAATAACAGCGAATGCTAACGCGTTAATAGCGACTCCTACCAATATAAGCGTGGTGATATTAATTTGCCCCTGCTGCTTGGCAATAAAATATACCAGCGAGGTAACACCAAGCGCCCCTAAAAACGACGCATAAGGTAAATACAACTGAGCGTTAAAATTAAACTGCGCGCTAAGTGCAATAAACGCCACTGCAACCATTGCCGCACCTGCACTAATGCCAATAATAGATGGATCTGCCAGCGGGTTACGGCAAAGCGCTTGGGTTGCCGCCCCTGTTTGGGCCAGTACCAACCCTACTAATACAGCAAGCACAAAACGCGGCAAACGTATTTGCATTACTACATTAATTTGCAGCGCATCAAACTGATTAAAGTACTCGGGTGCAAGCCAGGCAATAGCTAAACGCCAATCCCATCCTGCAGGGCCGTACCCAATGCTTAGTAGCGCCAAAGTAAAAATACAAACAGAGGCTAATAGCATCCATTTATGAGTTTGGCTAAGTGTTATAGGCACAAAGCGGCTCAATGTTAGGGTGTTCATAAGCGGGCTTTATACTCGTTAAGCTCATTAATTGCTGTGGCAATACGCGGCGACATGCCAAGCGAAAGCAGGCTATCCATTACAAGTAAGTTACAGCTTTGCGCAGCTTTTAATAAGCGTAGGTTCGGTTGCTTACAAAAAGCCTGCTTGCCGCCAATGCTTTGTACAACATGCTTTGGCGCAACTAAAAAGTCAGGCTGATTTACAGCAAGTACTTCGGTATTAATTACTTTAAAGCCTGAATGTGTAGCGCCTATATTAGTAATGCCCGCATAGCTAAATAATAAATTAGGGACGGTTTCTTGCCCTGCGGCAACAAGCCCGCGCTCATTAGCTGAGAGTAAAAATAGCGCGCTGTGTGTCTGCGCTTTTGCTTTTTCAGGTAATGAGTCTGTAATGTGCGTAATAAGTGATTGCGCTTTTTGCTTGGCGTTTAAGTCGGTACCAAGGCGTTTAATTAGCTCAAGTAGCTCATTAACTGAGGTAGGCTTTTTATAATGAATTAGCTTAACCCCTGTTGCCTCAATTTGTTTAAGTGCTTGGCTTCGCCCTGCGCCTTCAAGCGCTAATAAGGTGGTTGGGCGCATAGAAAGCACGCCTTCTGCCGCTAAATCGCGGTAATAACCTACTTGTGGTAATTGCGTAGCTTGCTGCGGGTACATACTAGATTGATCAACCGCTACGAGGGTACTTTGTTTGCCCAGCGCATAAATTATTTCTGTAAGGGTGCCGCCAGCACTAATAACGCGCTCCTGTGCAAGTGCAGGTTGAGCGACTAAAGCAAACAATATAAATAGGTATTTCATTACAAACTCCGGCTTTTATTTTTCGGCTATTATAACCAGTTAAATCTAAATGAAAATGATTATCATAATTAATTGATCTTAATTTGACTTAGTTGTAATATCCTCGCCATAAATAATAACTATTATCATTTGGAGTTAAAGTGAACCCCTCTACATTTAAATTTACTGCTATAGCAACCTTATTACTCGGATCTGGCACTGCATTTGCCGAAAACATAATTGACGATCATATTGTTGTGAGTGGCTCGCGCTTTGAACAAAAGCTTAAAGATGTAACAGGCTCAGTAACTGTTATTACCGAGCAAGATATAGAGCGCCAGCTAGCTGTAGATTTACAAACCATGTTTAAATACGATTCAAGCATTGCAACCACAGGCAGTGGTGCAGGCGCGCAAACACTTACTGTACGTGGTGTTGGTGGTAACCGTGTTGTATTTATAAAAGATGGCCGACGCACCAACGATGGTTATGCAGGCGGAGGGGGCTATTTAGTTGGCCGCAATTACTTTGATGTAGCAGGCGTAAAACAAGTAGAAGTAGCCAAAGGTGCTGCATCGTCTTTATATGGCTCTGACGCACTCGGTGGCATTGTGGTTATAACCACTAAAGATCCAAGCGATTATCTAAAAGATAACAGCAGCTATGTAAAAATGGCACTGGGGTATCAAGGTCAAAGTAACCAAATTGCCGCTGATATTACCGGTGCAAAAGACTTAGGCGACTTTGCAGTAAGCGCAGTTTATAGCCATCGCGACAGCGAAGAAGTACAAAATTACGACGAAAACTTACCCGGTTATGATGCAAAGTCGGACGCTTTAATAGTTAAATTTGAGCAACAGCTTGATGAAAAACGCACACTTAAATACACCCTTGATTATTTTAATCAAACGACTGAGCAAGTAATAACCCCCGCAGTTCAAGAAACCGAGGAAGACGACACGAGTTGGTCACTGGCGCTAGATTATCATTCAGAAGTAGCTACAGCTGCGTTTGATAAATGGTACGGGCAAGTGTCTTATAGTAGTTACGAGCAGCAAAGTGACGCAATTAGTGGCGCAAGCACCTACACCGATTATAACGATTATCGCTTTGAGCAAAATATTTTAGGTTTAAAAGCGGTATTTAATAAAGGGCTTAAAGGAGAAACCACCGATCATGAAGTGGTATACGGGATTGATATCGATTTATACGACACCACCCGCCCACGTTTTAAAATGCGTACTTTAGCTGATGGCACCGTTGATTTTACAGATCAAAAACAAAAAGCGTTTCCGGGGGCTGACACCTCTTTAATTGGCGCTTATGTACAAGACAGTATTTCGTTTAAAAACAGCGCGTGGTCGGTTATTGCAGGTGTGCGATACGATTACTACACCCTAGAGGCTAAAAGTGATGAGTTATACGCTGATGCGCAGCTTGATGATATTACCGAGTCTGCTTTTTCGCCTAAGCTAGGTGTTATATACCAAGTGGATGATAACTTATCGTGGTACGGGCAATACGTACGAGGCTTTAAAATACCACCACACGACCAAGCCTATCAAAGCCACGGTGTAGAGCCGTTTTATCAAATATTACCAAACGCCGATTTAGACCCAGAAAGCAGTGACTCGTTTGAGCTTGGATTACGCTACGCCAGCAGCGATATTAGCGTAAATTTAAGTGCTTTTTATGCAGCATTCGATGACTTTATTGAAACTGCAGTAGCGGGCGTTGAGCCAACGTACATTCCTAATGTAAATAAAACTTTGTATCAATATCAAAATATTAGCGAAACACAAATAAGCGGTGTAGAAGCAGGAATTGCCATGTATGTCGCTGAAAGTATACTACTAGAGGCAAACGTGGCCTACGTTGATGGTGAAAACAAAGAAACTGATCAGCCACTTACCAGCATTAGCCCGTTAAACGGCTCAATATTGTTAAGCACAGAACTGGGTAATATTAACTGGACCGCTGCGTTGCGTTTAGCTAAATCGCAATCTGATGTAGTACTTGATGCAAACGATGATAAAACTACGCAAGGGCATGGCTACGGCGTTGTTGATTTATACGCAAACTACGAATGGCAAGCGTGGCAGCTAAATGTAGGAGTACTTAACTTGCTCGATAAAGAATATGTACCTTTTGAGCTAATTGCAGGTCAATCGCAAAGTGCTGATTTTAGCCAATACACTCAACCTGGGCGTAACTTTTCAGCAAAAATAAGCTATCAGTTTTAATTAGCGCTTAACAAATGACAAGGGGCGCTGCATGAGTATGCAGCGTTTGCCTGCCACATATTTACTCAAGTCAAATTACTTAATGGTGAGTATATTCAGGTAAAGGGTTTTTAAATAGCTGAGGGCGTTTTTAAAACATGCCGTTAGTTTACTTGCAAGCGTTGTATTTATTGCGCTGTCGCATTCTAATTCCCCGTTATACTTCCCCCTAGTAAGCGGCACTAAGCTTAACGATTACTTTGTATTTTATGAATTACCAAGCCTTGTTGCTGCGTTAGTTTTACTAATGAAAATGCATTTTTTGTGTCTTATTTGTCGTTAGCTTTTCAACATATAACGGATTTTAAAAGGTTAGTTTGGTAGTAAAACTGCTTTGGGATTAGCGTATTTACCAAATTTTGTGATTGATGACTTAGCGCTTACAAAAATAACTGTAAAGGGGGTTAACAGTCACTATAGCAAAGGCATAGCAATGATTTACAAGCCATCTAAAGCAGATGGCTGGCTTAATAAACTCATGCACTCTGTGTAAAGTATTTATCAATTTAAGGTAATACAGAGTATTACTTAACAAAGCTGTGGTTAGCTAATATCGGCCACTACGCATCGGTTACGACCGTGCTCTTTAGCATGATATAGCGCCTTATCGGCACATTTATATACTTGGGCAATATCAGTACTATGCTTAGGCCAGGTCGCAATACCTATAGAAACAGTGATTGTTCCAATGGTGTCCATTTCTGTCGATTCTACTGTTTTACGTAAACGCTCTGCTATTTTATAGGCACTTTGGCTGTTTTCATTTGGTAGCACAAGAACAAATTCTTCACCGCCGATTCTTGATACTATGTCGTCTCTTCTTGATAGTTTTTTAATTATATTTGTTAGCGAAACTAAAGTTTCGTCGCCTTTATCATGTCCAAAAGTATCGTTAACACGTTTAAAAAAGTCGATATCAATTTCTAATATAGCGAATGGGGTTTGCTTTAGCATAAGCTGGTTAAGTAGGCCGTTTAAGCTTCTTCTGTTGTGCGCATCTGTTAAGGGATCTGTTTGTGAGTCATGGCGTAGCACACCTATTTGTGCTTGTAATAAAGTAACCTCTCTTAACATCGCTAACTTCAGTTTTTGACTTTCAAAATACCACGACTTCACGCTTTTAAGTTTTTCTAAGCTTTTTGGATCATCGAGTGTATTTGCGTTATCGGCTAATCGCTTTAGCGGCCTTGCTATAAAGTGTGCGAATAAACCAATAAAAATAAATGTGACTAATGCCATAGGTATTGTTTGTTCAATGACTTCAATAGTTAATGTATCTAGCGAAGAGAGCGTTGATTCTAATGGTCTTTGCGCCACTATTCCCCATTTAGATAAAGTAATGGGTGCGTAGCCTGCGAGCATCGGCTTATTTAAGCTATTAATAACCGTTGAAGTGCCTATTTCGCCACCTATAACAGCGTCAATCACAGCATTGTTAGCAATAACGTTGCCGATTCTGGCAGGTTCTGGGTGATATAAAATGCGCTTATTTGAGCTAACAACATAAAGGTACGAACCACCTTTGTAGTAATGTTGTTCTAAAAGCGCATTTAAAATATTTTTCTCTTTTAAATAAAGAGAGCCCCCAATATAACCTAAATACTTATCTTCAGAATCAAATAGCGGGTGCGATATAAAAACAATTAAATTATCAGCTGCCGATAAATAAGGCTCACTAATTAATGGGCGTTTTTCTTTTAGTGCTTCTATTGCTCCTGGAGACTGTATTTGTTGGCCTATTAAACTTTCAAAGTGAGGCGACGTCGCTGCAACTACACCATGTAAATTAATCACAACAGAGTTAAAGCTATCCGTTTGATGATTTAAACGAATGGCTTCATCGTTTAATAATTTGGAGTTATTTGGTGATTGCTCAATAATTTTAGCTGAGTATTCAAGCTGCTGAAGCGCAGACTTTAAAAAGTTATCAGTTGCGGAGGCTAATTTTTGTGCATAGGCTAAATTACTTTTTAGCGTATATGATGTTAACTGCTCTTTTTGAACCTGATAGGTAGAATAAAAACTCCCTACCAATGTGCTCAGTGCTGCAGAGAATGCGAGTAGCAATATAAGAAATCTTAAATTTAAAGCGGGTAGTAATTTATATAGCAAAGCTGCATTCCAAAGCACTCAAATTCAGCGCGTATTATACGAAGTTAAGTATTATACCCGTTTAAGTGTTTTTAATTTAGTTGGTTTGTTCAATTTAGCGACTATGCGTTAGGGTATGGCGTGATAAATAATAATTACAGCGTTGTAATTCTTGTTCTCCAGAAAGTAATAAAAAAAACCATTAGCTTCAAATGAAACTAATGGTTTTTATTTATAGTACGTATTTAATCTTACGAATTATTTTTTCTACGACGTACGAACAATAATGGCGTAAGCAAGGCCATTAACCAACCAAATGAACCACTACTACCTTTATTTTTTGTAATGTTTGCGGTTGCTACTGTCATGTCCGAATTTCCATTTCCATCATTTACTTCTAATTGGAAAGAGATTACTTCATCAGCAGATACTTTTGGTGCTTCAAAGGTGGCTGATGAACCAGTACCCGTTAAGCTAACAGTACTTCCTGATAACTGTTTCCAAGAGTAAGTTAATTCATCATTATTAGCATCGCTAGAGCCAGAAGCATCCATAGTTACAGTTGTGCCTTCTCTTGCACTTGATACATCCGATACAGAAGCTACAGGAGCAACTTGAATAACGCCAAAGTTATAAGTAGATTCAACTGCATTGCCGTCAATCGTATTAGTTAATACTAGCTCTTTATCAGTTCCCGATTGTCTAGGAATTAAATCAAAGCCCACAGACATTGTTTTCGTTGATTCACCCGCTACGCGAGTAATAGTCCACTCAACTATGTTGTCAGTAATAACACCATCGTTATCAGCATTTGCTATTTCTTGCCCTTCTGTAACCATTGCTTTTAATGTATAAACTTTATCTGAATTGGTAAAGTTTGGTTCAATATCAAAGCTAACAGCTTGAGCTATTCCAGGAGTCATAGTTTGGCTCGCTGTTTCTAAGTCAGAAGAAACCACTTCAGTTATTTCATCATCTGCGAACGATACTGTTAATGGGATTTGTACCTCTGTAGAGTCATCACCTGATTTTAGTGATAGTAATGAGCTGCTGCTTACGTTATCAGACCATTTAACTGTTAAGTCAAATGAACCATTACTCTCTGCAACGCTAGCGCTAACAGTGTCACTCATAGAGTCTTCATCTGTTAAGATTGATGATGCACTAATTACCACTTCATCCGTTGCACCTAGTGCTGATGCAGTATAACTGTCAGCTACAATATAGTAAGTATCAGCTGGCAAATTCAGGAAAGTAACTGACTCGTTTGAGTTAGGGCCACCACTGCTACCAATCTTTTTAAACTCGCCATCTAAAACTCGTAAGTCGATATCCGGCGCTGTTACTGATGAAGTGCTAAACACAACATTTGGTACAACTTCATTAAAAGTAAGTGTTATAAAGCCGAAACCTTCATCTTCAACTTCTACTGTTTGTGGTTCAACTAAGTCAGTGCTTTTATCAAATACACCAACTTTAATATTATTCAAACTTTTAGACATCAAATTAGTAAATGTGTAAGTACCGCTTGAACGAGATGCCGCTACAGATAATGCTTCTGGTAAGTTGCTTTCAGCTACTTGCACTAAAATAGGCAAATGAGCATCTGGTAAACCGGGTGAAGTTAGTTCAAGGCTACCAAAGTTCCATACATTTGCAGCAGATGCACTTACATCAGCAGTTACAGTTAGTGTCTGCGTTTCGCCCGCTTTAATATCAAAGCTAGTTGGTGAAACAGTTAACGCCATATTGTTAGATGTTGATACTGACGTTGCAGTCCAGTTAGCATCTTTAGTTGCAGTAAATGTACGAGTCCAAGTACACGTATCAATACATTGTGTATTTGTCATTGAAGGAATGTTTAATGATAAAGGAACGCCACCCGTAGCTGGGTTTGCCTTCATGTAGTTACCAAACGTTTCATCCATGATTAGACCGGTATTAGTTGCTAAATTAACGCGAATACTACCTGAGCCCATATCGAATACGTCAGCTGGCGTTGCACCATCTTCTTTACGTACATCAGTCGTTGCCGTCATCATTAATGCTGAACGAATGTTATCTGGTGTCCATGTAGGATGTGCAGATTTTAATACTGCACCAGCACCTGATGTATGAGGTGCTGACATTGATGTACCTTGTAAAAAGGCAAAATCAGCAGGAGAAGTTGCCGTTACGTCGTTACCAAAATCTTGGTCATTGTAAGCCGCATAAATCGATACACCTGGTGCAGTTACAGAAGGTGTCATTATATCTGCGGTAGTGCTGTTGGGACCGCGAGATGAGAAGTCAGCCATGTCGTCAGCTTGACCAACAACTAAAGTGATTGCAGGGTCAATAGAAATTGTAGTATCTGAAGTTGAAGCTAATTCAGCTAGTAAATCTTTACCAGAATTTTCAGAGATCGAAACAGATGGAATAGTTGTCGCTTCTAATCCTGACATAGTAAGGCGTACATCGCCATCCGTGTTGTTATAAACAATAACAGCAGTTGCACCCGCATCAGCAGCATTTGTTACTTTATCTGAGAATGCACATGCACCACGACTGATTACAGCAACAGCATCTTTAAACGAATCAGCAGCAAATGCATTACAGCCTTCAAAATTACTTGCATCAACAGACATTGCTGTAATAGGTAAAGCGGTTACAACTTCAGAAAATACAGGACCTGTGCCATTTGAAAATGCAAACGTTTCATCATTAAACTTAACAAAGCTATCTAAAGTTCTACCATGCGTAGAAGCACCTACTACAGTGTACCAAGGTGCATTTTTTGATGTGGTATAAGCTTCAGGACCGTCGTTACCAGCTGATACAGCAGAGAATATACCTGCTTCTTGCGCGGCTAAGAAACCAAGTTCTGTTGAACTCGCCCAAGGATTACCACCACCACTAATTGAATAGTTTAAAACATCAACGCCATCAGCAACTGCATCATCTAAAGCGGCAACAATAGCTGCGCCAGGACAACCAGTGTACTTATCACCCTTATTACCCGGGCTACAAATTTGATATGCAACAATATTGGCATGAGGTGCTACCCCCGAAATTTGCTCAAACGAAAATGCTTCGTTAACAATGCCATCACTTTCAAGCTTTCCAGAATCGCCAGTCACTAAAGGTACATTTTTTAAAATGTTACCACCTGCAGTACTTGCTGTGTGAGAGCCGTGACCGCCATAATCTTCACCATTTTTAGCTGGCGGTGTAGGACCAAATACGTCTAAATCATCGTAGTCATCAGTAACACTTGCGTATGAACGTACACCGATTAATTTGTCGTTACATAGTTCAACAAAATCAGCAGCACAGTCGCCTACATAATTACCTGCGCCCCAAGGATTAGTATGGTCGTAGCCATCACCACCAATATCTGCAAATGAGTCATGGTCTGTGTTTACACCACTATCGATTACACCAATAATAACGCCTTCACCCATGTTAGTGGCTGAATTCCCTTCGCCTTGCCATACTTCGGTCGCGCCAATATGGATAGGGCCAGTATCAGTATCCATTGTTTCCATACGTTCACGTTCAACATATTCAACGCCATCTAAAGTAGCTAATTTTACAGCTTGCTCTTGAGTTAAACGCATAGCAACACCGTTGAATGCATTTTTATATTTATATACAACGTTTGCTTGTTTACCTAATGAACGGCTAGCTTGAGAAAGGAAGCTTTGTTGTTTATCTTCAAGGTAGTTGGTGTATTGAACTGCATCAGTAGAGTTAACATCTAAGCGTAATTCATTACGTACTTGTTGCGAACTCATTTTGCTATTAGCTAACTTTGAAAAAAGTTCTTTTTTAGCTATTTTAGGGCTTGTAGCGGCAAAGCCAACAACACTACCATCGTAAGTTGCTAAAGGAAGATCTGCGAGGCGTACAATATAAGTATATTCGCCAGGCGCTAAACTAGGCTCAACCACAATTTTCTTTGCTAGTTTAGTTACACGGGTAGATGATGTTTTTGTTTTGTCTACTGCAGATTTTGAAAGTACTATTTGTTGATGGATGCTATTTCCACCGGCTACAGAACTTAGTGATACTGTTAATAATGCTGCTGAAACAGCTAATGCTACTTGGGTCTTCACTGAACACTCCTTGCGCTTTTGTGCGCATGTAATTATTGTTTTTGATGATTTATTTAAAAAATTAAAGTGGATTTAAATTAAAAATAAATAAAGTAGATTCAAAAGATAACATGTGTCATTTAAATGTAAATATAGTGTGTTTGGTTTTTGATGGCGATTTATAGTCAATGTAAATTTCGCAGCGAAAAAGTGAAGCGGTAAATAGGTTTAAAAAAAAGTTTAAAAAATAAGTATTACTTGCGGTTATGTTTTTATTTGTTGATTTATATGCATTTTTAACTGGTTTTTAGTTTTTTAAAATAAATAATCACGCAAAATTAATTGTTGGTACCATTGTTTTTATTGAATGAGTTTAGCTTTACATTCGTTTACATACATATTTTTAATATTTGATTTAATCTAATGCATGTAACAATTTACATAAATAAATTTGATATTTTATTCATGAAAACTGCATATGTTAATGCTGGGGTGATTCAACAGTGTCTACAAACATTTAGGGTTAAAGTATGTATAATGCTTGATGCACTTAAATAGTGAAGCGAGAACTATAATTTAGTTATCTCGATTACTGCTGCTAATACCTTGCACTATGTATTTGTTATGGGTAATAAGGAGTCAACCACTATAGAACAAGTCATTTTTAAAGCTTCTACTTTGCATTTATAAAAACCACTATAATTATGTATCTATAACTTATAATGCTCAGGTTTGATTGACTTGAAATTATGTGCTTATGTATAAATAAGTTACTAATAAATATAAATCTTAAGCACCTATTAAATTAGTAAAAACACTTAGCGTATGGCTTTGCAGTTGCACTGAAAAGTAGTTAAGCTGCATAAACTTATCTATTTTATTTAGCCTTGGAGTGTGTTTTGCTAAATAAGTATATTGTACCGTCTATCGTTTTTTTATCTGGGTGTTTAATGCCATTACAATCCTCGCTTGCTAAACCCGTGCTTTCTCTTGAACAACAACTTGGGCAAAAGTTAATACTCGACTTTCGCTACTTTTGCCAGCAAGGAGCAAGTAATAAATGCCGAACTCCAATGACCGAGTTACCTAATGAGCTCGCTACCGCTATTGCTAAATACGATATTGGTGGAGTTATTTTATTTTCTGAAAACACTCAATCAATAGAACAAACAATTACGCTTAATAGCCAATTGCAAACAGCTGCAAGTAAGTCCAGTAGTAAGCTGCCTCTATTTATATCTATAGATCAAGAAGGCGGACGTGTAGCACGGTTACCACGCGATGTTGCTACATCATTTACCGGTAATATGTCGATTGGCGCAACCTACAAAAAACACGGTACGAGCTTTGCGACAAAAACAGCAACTGTTATAGCTAAAGAGCTAAATTCGCTGGGTATCAATGTAAATTACGCGCCCACGGTTGATGTAAACATGAACCCCGATAACCCCGTTATTAACGTACGTTCGTTTGGTGAAAACCCAGCATTAGTGAGTAAATTAGGCGCCGCACAGGTTGCAGGATTTGAGAACAACGGTGTTATTACCTCGTTAAAGCACTTTCCAGGCCACGGCGATACAAATGTAGATAGCCATACAGGTTTGCCTAAAGTAAACCATGCAAAAGAAGTTATTTACGAGCAAGACTTAGCACCGTTTAAGCACATTATCGCCAAGCAAAACCCAGGCATGATAATGACGGCGCATATTCAATACCCTGCCCTCGATAGCACAACGTTCATAAGTGTTAATGGCCAAACTATGATAAAACCGGCAACAATGTCGCGTGCAATAATTACTGATATTTTACGTGGTGAGCTTAATTACCAAGGTGTTGTAGTAACTGATGCGCTTGATATGGCTGGCATTAGTAACTTTTTCACACCAACTCAAGCGGTAATAAATACGTTTGCGGCTGGGGCTGACATTGCCCTAATGCCCGTTGAAATTAGAACGCCGGATGATTTAAACAAGCTCGATGACCTTATTAAAGAGCTTGTTGCAGCGGTTAAATCAAACCAACTTGACGAGCAAGAAGTAGCACAATCAGCGATGCGTATAATTACGCTTAAAAATAAATTTAGGTTAAGCACTAATTTTGACCCTATTACCGCGCTCATAAATGCAAAGCAAACAATCGGCAGTGCAGCACATCGCGAAATAGAAGCGCAGCTTGCTGTAGAGGCAATAACGCAGGTTAAAAATAATAACAGTACTTTGCCGCTTAATTTAAAAGCAGGAAGTAATGTTCATATTATTATGCCCGACACGCGTAAATGTATGGCAATGCAGCAAGCGATTGAAGCTATCAGCCAGCAAAAACTAAACTATAGCTGTAGCAGCCTACAAGGGTTTAACCCTGCACAAGCTAAAACACAAATACACGCTGCTGATGTAGTTATAGCCGGCAATGCAACGCCTAATCAAAGTGCGGTAGAAATTGGCGGTATGGATGATTTAAAAGACGATCCTAATTTTGCACTTAATAATGCAGAGCAACCAAAAGCACTTGAGTCATTATTAAATATGGCAAAAGAGGAAAACAAAAGCACTGTTTTTATAAGCCTGAGAGCCCCTTACGACATTGCTAAATTTGGCGATTATGCAAATGCTGTACTTGCATCTTACGCATATAATATTGATGTAGATAAAAACGATATTGTATCTGGTCCTGCTTTTACCGCACTTGCAAAAGTGTTATTAGGAGAAGCACCGGCTCACGGCGTATTACCTGTCACAATAAAACCGCAAAAGGCGCACTAATATGAAACTCAATTGTGATTTAGGCGAAAGCTTTGGCGCGTGGAAAATGGGGCTAGACGATGACGTTATGCCACATATTGATATGGCTAATATTGCGTGTGGGTTTCATGCAGGTGACGCCGACGTAATGGCAAACACTCTTGTACTTGCCAAGCAACATAACGTACAAATTGGTGCTCACCCAAGCTACCCAGATAAGCAAGGCTTTGGTAGGCGCTCAATGGCACTTAGCGAAAAAGAGCTTACAAACTGCCTACATTATCAAATAGCCGCTATTGAAGGCATGGCAAAAGTGCAAGGTTCAACACTTAGCTATGTTAAACCGCACGGCGCACTTTATAACGACATGATGGCTGATGAGCAAATATTACAAACCGTTATAAATGCAATTGCCAGCTACCCAACAGATTTAAAACTAATGGTTTTAGCGACTAAAAATGCCAATAAGCACATTAAAATAGCTAAAGATTCAGGAGTTGATCTAATACTCGAGGCATTTGCCGATAGACAGTACACCGACGACGGGCATTTAGTTTCACGAAAAATTGAGGGCAGCGTTCATAACAAAGCGGCATTACTAGAGCAAGTTACTCAGCTTTTATCTGATGGTAGCGTGACAACGCAAACTGGAAAAAAACTAACGCTCAATGCACATAGCTTATGTGTACATGGCGATAACGCCGATGGCATAGCACTTATAAAAGATATAAAAGCACTTTGTGAATCAGTAAATTAGGCTTTTATCACAATCCTTAATATAAGCTGTAAACCCCCTTTACAGCTTTAACTCATAGAGTTAAATAAGAGCTTCATCGCATCCTACTGTTAATTTAATAATCCCTAACATATAACTACTTAGCAAATTAAAAAATAACAACAGGGATAAAAATGAAAAAGCTTTTAACACTTAGCCTCGTTTTAGGTTGTAGCAATTTAGCCTACGCTGAAACAAATACTCTACAGCTGCAAGATGTGTTTAATTTAGAATATGCGAATCAGATAGATATAACCGAAGACGGTAAAACCGTTTACTTTGTGCGTAATCGTATGGATATAAAAACAGATCGCAAAGTAGGTAACATTTGGTCTGTTGATTACAAAACCAAACAAATGCAGCCGCTAACCTCTGGCGTGCATATGGATTATTCGCCAGTACTCTCTCCTGATGGTCAACGTATTGCGTTTATATCAACTCGCGATGGTAGCAGCCAAATATATATAAAATGGCTTAAAACAGGTGCTATGGCAAAAATTAGTAACTTAACGAGTAGCCCACGAGCGATTACATGGAGCCCTGATTCTAACCAATTAATATTTAGCATGTTTGTTCCAAGTGCTACTTCAGCACCAGTGAGCTTGCCAGGCAAACCAAAAGGTGCCACATGGGCAGAGCCTGCTAAATTTATTGATGATGTTTACTACCGTTCAGATGGTGGCGGTTACACACAAAAGGGCTTTAGCCAATTATTTTCGATTGATGCTAATGGTGGCAATGCCACACAACTAACTAATGATGAATTTGATAATGCAGGCGATGTAAGTTTTAGCAACGATGGTAAATCGCTTTATTTTTCTGCAAACAGGCACACAAACAACCAGCTAAAACCCACAAACAGTGAAATCTATCAGCTCGAGTTAGCCACACAAAATATAACTAAAGTTACAGACCGAAACGGACCTGACGAACAACCTAAAGTATCTCCCGATGGTCGTTACTTAGCTTACACAGGTTACGATGATAAACGCACTAACTACGAAAACACTCAGCTTTATATTCGTGATTTAAAAACAGGCAACACAACAAGTTTAACGCCTAGTTTTGACCGTAGCGTAGGACAAATAAAATGGAGTGCAAACTCAAAAGGCGTGTACTTTAGCTACGCAGATAAAGGGCAAACCGCCCTTGCGTATCAACCACGCAGTGGTAAACGTAAAATAATAACGAAGCAAATTGGCAGTGTTGCCTTTGGTCGTCCTTATTCTGGTGGCGACTTTGATGTAAGCGAAGATGGCGAAGTAGCCTTTACCCTTGCCGATACTCAGCGCCCTGCTGATATAGCAACAATTAAACGCGGTAAAACGCAACGCTTAACTACGCTTAATAAAGATGCACTAGGTAGTAAGCAACTCGCCAAAGTTGAAGAAATATGGATTAAATCAAGCCATGATGAGCTACCTATTCAAGGTTGGATTGCCTACCCGCCAAAATTTGATAGCAGTAAAAAATACCCGCTAATACTAGAAATACATGGCGGTCCAGTAGCTAATTACGGTCCACACTTTAGCGCTGAAATTCAGCTGTTTGCAGCCAAAGGAAATGTGGTTTTATACATGAACCCACGTGGCAGTGATTCATACGGTAAAGAGTTTGCACAAACTATTCATCATAATTATCCAAGTAACGATTTTGATGACTTAATGACAGGCGTTGATGCGCTAATAGCGAAAGGTTTTATTGATGAGTCTAAATTGTTTGTAACCGGTGGCTCTGGCGGCGGTGTATTAACAGCTTGGATTGTAGGTCATACCGATCGCTTTGCTGCAGCTGTTGTTGCTAAACCTGTTATTAATTGGATCAGCTTTGTACTAACTGCCGATTTTTACCCGTTTTTTGCTGATTACTGGTTTCCGGGTAAACCGTGGGATCACATCGAGCATTACATGAAGCGCTCGCCTATTAGTTATGTTGGAAACGTTAAAACTCCTACTATGTTGCTCACTGGCGAATCTGACTACCGTACACCAATATCAGAAACTGAGCAGTTTTATCAGGCATTAAAACTACAAGGCGTTGATACTGCAATGGTGCGCATTCCTAATGCATCGCATGGTATTACAGCTCGCCCATCAAACTTAATGACTAAAGTAGCTTATATTCAATGGTGGTTTGATAAACACACTAAATAAACTCTGGGTAATAAATTTATAGCTCAAATAAAAGCCACTTTAAATAAGTGGCTTTTGTATTTACCGCCTTAGTATTCAAACTGTAAACCCCCTTTACACTTCTGTGACAGTTAAATATCGGACTTAGCTAAAACTTCAGTTAGTAAAATTTCGGTTTATAGCATTTTTTGTAACTTGAGTTGGTAAAAAATCGGTTTGAGTCACTGTTTATAGCCTATCAGTTAGTAAAATTTTGTTTTATAGCACAGAGAAGTTAGTAAAAAATCGGTTTATAAATTCGCTAAGTTTGCCTATTAAAGCAAAAATCAGTCACTTACCTGCCTTTTAAAGTTGTTGTAAACGTTTTTTACAGCAAAATCACCCCAAATATGCTGTTTTATGAAAGGTTAGTTAAACTCTGATCTGTAAATTCACTCAGGTAGTTAAATAGTGATCCAACATGATTTGGCAAAGGCGTGTTGAACTTTGGTGGGTTAATTTGCAGCAGTATGTTTGGTTTTTAGGCAAGGCGGAGCTTATGTAGTGTGGTTATTCCCCATGAATAGGCGATAACGTAGCATAAATACCAAACATGCGCTGCCCTTTGGGTTCTTTCTAGGGACGATAAACTCTTTGTTGCTCGGTTTTTACTTAGCCCACTAGGTTACAAACCTCGCGCCGCGATTTAATCGCCCCTAGATTGAACAAATTTCAATCCACAAAGATCAACACGCCCTAGTTAAAGTCTGATCTGTAATTATGCTTCAATGTTCTAATTTTACTTAAAGCAATAAAAAAGGGCCTATTGGCCCTTGAGTAACACTATCTAGTTAGAAATTAAAACTGGTTCATGGTGTTGTCTTCACCACCGGCTTTTAGCGCGTTATCACCAGAGAAGTATTCTTTGTGTGTATCGCCCATGTTAGACCCTGCTAGGTCTTGGTGCTTAACAGAAGCTTGCTCACGGCGAATTTCTTGGCGTTGTACATCACGTACATAAGCCAGCATACCCATATCGCCAAAATAACCTTCTGATAAAATATCAGTGCTCAGCGCAGCTGTATGGTACGTAGGCAGAGTAATTAAGTGATGGAAAATACCTGCTTCACGTGCGCCATCGCGCTGGAAGTTTTGCACTAGTAAATCGGCTGCTTGTGCAAGCTCTGTTGCATCCATTTCTGGTGCCATAAGGCCTTTATTGTCGCCAAGGCTTGGGTAAGCACTAAGGTCACGGCCTGCTTCTTCCCACTCTTGATACACTTGCTCACGAAACTTAAGCGTCCAGTTAAACGAAGGCGAGTTGTTGTATACCAGTTTTGCATTTGGCACGTGTTCTTTTACACGATTTACCAGTTCTGCAATTTGCTTAACATGAGGTTTTTCTGTTTCAATCCACAGTAAATCAGCGCCCGACTGCAAGCTCGTAATACAATCTAGTACTACGCGGTCTTTTTCAGTGCCTTCGCGAAATTGAAATAAACCGTTATCTAGGCGAGTTGGTTTACATAACTGGCCATTAATTTTCATTGCTGTGTCGCCTTCATTTAAGTCATCAACACCGTTAATTGGCGTCGTTTCTAAAAATGCATTGTATTGGCTTGCTAAGTCACCTGGTGTTTGCGACACAGGTACTTTTTGAGTAAGGCTTGCACCTAATGAATCTGTACGTGCCACAATAATACCGTTATCAATACCAAGTTCTAAAAAGGCGTAACGTACTGCGTTAATCTTTGCTAAAAAGTCTTCGTGTGGAACGGTCACTTTACCCGCTTGGTGACCACATTGTTTGGCGTCAGATACTTGGTTTTCTATTTGAATGGCACACGCACCGGCTTCAATCATTTTTTTAGCCAGTAAGTAAGTTGCTTCTTCGTTACCAAAACCTGCGTCAATATCAGCAATAATTGGCACAACATGAGTTTCAAAGTTGTCTATTTTATCAATAACAGCTTGAACATCGCCGCCATTCGCTTTTGCTGCATCTAGATCGTTAAACAAGTGGTCTAGTTCACGTGCATCAGCTTGCTTTAAAAATGTGTAAATTTCTTCAATTAATGCAGGTACCGATGTTTTTTCGTGCATGCTTTGATCTGGCAGCGGACCAAATGCAGAGCGAAGTGCTGCAACCATCCAGCCACTTAAGTATACATAGCTGCGTTTAGTTGTTTTTTGATGGCGCTTAATAGCCATCATCATTTGTTGGGCAGTAAAGCCATGCCAACACCCTAAAGATTGGGTGTACAGGCTTGTGTCGGCGTCATATGCAGCCATATCTTCACGCATAACGTCTGCTGTGTATTGCGCAATTTCAATCCCTGTACGAAAACGGTTTTGTAAACGCATACGGCTTGCGTATTCAGGGTTAATAGCTTTCCATGCGCTGCCTTGTGATTGGCAAAGAGTAGAGAGTGTGTCTGTTTCGCGTTGATATGTTGTCATAATAAAATCCTTCGAACGAGTGTGTAATACCAACCTGCATAAATCTTTGATCAATTTAACGAATTAAATTGCACTATAACGTCGTTAAAAATTTTTTATTTAGAATAACTAGATACAAAAATTTTTGCCTAGCTCTAGCGTAATTTTCTTAACGTTAAATAGACCCCATATATAAGCAGATTGGTATAAATTATTTTAATGTTGTGAGAGTGGCTAGGAGTGTGTGCTCCGTTTCGCTTGATTCAACATTAGGCTCCTTTTCTAAATTTAGTAAATTTATAGTTGTTATTGTGGCTATACATTTTGTGAATGGCTAAAAAGCACTCAACATTGCCTTTTTGAGTTATTGTTGCCTTAACGCACAAGCACACAACAACATCGCGACCGTTTAAGGAAGGCAATTATGTCCCACACTCTCACACATTCAGGACTCAGCGTAGACACACAACTCGCTGATTTTGTTAAAAATCAATTACTACCAGGCACTCACTTAAGTGAGCATCAATTTTGGCAAAGCTTTGCACATATCGTTCAAACACTTACCCCTACAAATAAGGCACTGCTTGAAAAACGAGAATTGCTTCAACAGCAAATAGATGACTACCATCTTGCTAATAAAACGTGGGATAGCGTTAAGTACCATGCCTTTTTGCAAGATATTGGCTATTTAGTTAAAGAGCCTACAAACTTTGAAATTGAAACCCAAAATGTAGAACCCGAAGTAGCCCTTACAGCAGGCCCTCAGTTGGTTGTGCCTGTAAGTAACGCACGCTTTGCACTTAATGCCGCTAACGCACGTTGGGGTTCGTTATACGACGCTTTATACGGTACAGATGTGTTAAGCGAAGACGATGGAGCCGAAAAAGGCAATACCTACAATCCTGTTCGTGGTTTTAAGGTAATGGCCTACGCTCGCCAGTTTTTAGATAAAGCATTGCCGCTCACTAATGGCTCGCATATAGAAAGCACTAATTATTCAGTAGTAGATGGCGCACTTTTAATTACGTTACGTGATAGCTCTCAAACCACATTAGCTGACCCATCTCAGCTTATTGGCTATCAAGGTGAAGCACAAAACCCAACCGTAGTGTTATTAAAAAACAATGATTTACACATAGAGCTCCATATCGATCACCACCACATTATTGGCCAAGCAGATAAAGCAGGCTTAAAAGATGTAGTGTTAGAGGCCGCGCTTACCACCATTATGGATTGTGAAGATTCAGTAGCTGCGGTAGATGCAGAAGATAAAGTACAAGTTTATAAAAATTGGCTTGGGTTGATGCAAGGTAACTTAGTTGAATCGTTTAAAAAAGGCGATAAAACTGTAGAGCGCACTCTGCAAAGTGATAAAACATACACCGCACTCGATGGCGGCACCGTTACTTTAAAAGGCCGTAGCATGATGTTTGTAAGAAACGTTGGCCATTTAATGACGAATCCTGCGATTACCGATGTGTACAATCAACCGGTATTTGAAGGCATTATGGATGCGATGTTTACTGCCACCGCTGCCCTGCACGACCTAAATAAAAAAACAGGTATAAAAAATTCAAGCGCGCAAAGTATTAATATAGTAAAACCAAAAATGCATGGCCCTGAAGAGGTAGCGTTTACTAACACTTTATTTAGCTTAGTAGAGGAAGCGCTAAGCTTACCTAAAAACACGCTTAAAATGGGTATTATGGATGAAGAACGCCGTACTTCTGTAAACCTAAAAGCCTGTATTTATGCAGCCAAAGAGCGTGTTGTATTTATAAATACTGGATTTTTAGACAGAACAGGCGATGAAATTCATACCTCTATGCAAGCGGGTGTTGTACTTCCAAAAGCACAGATTAAGCAGCAACCATGGATACAAGCTTATGAGGATCGCAACGTCGATATTGGCCTTGCTTGTGGCTTAAGTCATAAAGCACAAATAGGTAAAGGCATGTGGCCAATGCCAGATAAAATGGCATTAATGATGGAGCAAAAACAAGCTCACCCTAAATCAGGCGCTAATACAGCATGGGTGCCCTCCCCTACAGCCGCTACCCTACATGCAATGCATTATCACGATATAAACGTATTTACTGAGCAGCAAAGTATAGCTAAACGTACTATTGCGAGCCTTAATGATCTGCTTACACCGCCGCTAATGACAGACCCTAAAACGCTTTCAAAAGAAGATATTCAAAGCGAGCTTGAAAACAACGCACAAGGCATTTTAGGTTACGTTGTACGTTGGATTGATCAAGGCGTTGGCTGCTCAAAAGTACCCGACATTAACCATATCGGGCTAATGGAAGACAGAGCAACACTGCGTATTTCAAGCCAGCATATGGCTAATTGGTTGCTAAATGGCGTGTGCTCAAAGGCGCAAATAAAATCAACAATGGCTAAAATGGCCAAAGTGGTTGATGGTCAAAACGAGCACGACACTGCGTATACACCCATGGCAATAAACGAAGAAACCCTTAATAACAGCATTGCGTTTCAAGCTGCACTTGCACTGGTTTTGGAGGGTGTAACACAACCTAGTGGTTACACTGAACCACTGCTACATAGCTACCGTATAAAATATAAAGCACAAAAAACGAATACGCTTTAACCGCTTAAGCAAAGTTCAGATTAAGTGCTAAACCAGCTTTTAAGCTGGTTTTTTATCGCCTAAAATTAGAATAACATCACTTTTAATGCATTTTAAAGGTATATAGATAATACACATGAATATCTAACATTTATTCAAACGTAAAAAAGCGTGTTTTGCATACACAAAACACGCTTTTTAAAGCTTTAGCTAATTAAATCTAATTTTTTACAATGGCATTGTGATAAATATTTTGTACATCGTCACAATCTTCAAGCATATTTATAAACTTATCAAAGTTAGCAATAACTTCTTCGTCTTCAATTTCAATATTAACTTGAGGAATAAACGTAATTTCGTCTACTTCAAAGTTAATGCCTTCAAATGCGTCTTCAAGGGCGGTTTTAGCTTTAAAGTATTCTGTTGGCGGTGCAAATACCGATATTTTACCGTCCTCGGCTTCAACATCGCTAACATCAACATCAGCCATCATTAATGCTTCTAATACTATTTCGTCGTCATCACCCGCAAAGCCAAGTACCGCATAATGATCAAACATATGTGCTACGCAGCCAGGAGTACCAATTTTTGAGTCTGTTTTAGTAAACGGTAAGCGTACATCTTTAATTGTACGGTTCGGATTGTCAGTTAAACAGTCAACTATAACCATGCAATTACCAGGACCATAGCCTTCGTAACGGGCAACAGAGTAATCTTCCCCTGCGCCACCGGCTGCTTTTTCAATTGCTTTTTCAATAACGTGCGCGGGTACTTGGTCTTTTTTAGCTTTTTCGATTAGACGGCGTAGTGTTTGATTTACTTCGGGATCGGGATCGCCACTTTTTGCTGCAACGTAAATCTCTTTACCATACTTTGAGTTTACTTTTGTTTTTGCATTAGCTGTTTTGATCATAGAACTTTGACGAACTACAAATGCTCTGCCCATTTTGTGCCCCTAATGAATACGTTACGTTTTGCGGTATTTTACCAATTCAAAACGTATTGGGCTAGGAACAAACGTTATTTTGTAATTTAAATAACGTAGCACTTATTCTTAAATAAATTTAATAGTACGCTATTTAACATAACTCTATTTTTTCAGAATAACTCTCAACTAATGTCACTAATTCAACAAAGTCATGTAAAACGTAATCTGCCTGATCGGCATAAGCAGGCGTTGACTCTGGAGCGTATAAACACGCGCGCATATTTGCATTGTGCGCAGCTTGAATGTCGTAAAGGTAATCGCCTACATAAAGTAAATTTCTGGCGTTAATGTTCCAAAGTGTAGCAATGGCATTTAAAGCGCTGGGATCTGGCTTTGCTGGGGCATCGCTTCGCGTTAAAACTGTGCTGATAGGGAGTGGATTATTTTGTAATTTAATTGCCGCTGCTTTATCAAAATTGCGAGTAACAATCGCCATCGGAATATTTTTAGACTTTAAAGCATGAATAGCTTCACTCACACCAGGTAATATACTGGCATGTTGTGCATCTATTAATTCGTGTTGGTGAACTATATTCATTGCCTCTTCACGCATATACGGTGAGGGCAACTGAGCAATGTAATCAAGTAAGTCTTGCTCGCAAGGGCAACCTATTTGGGCCTTTATTAATGCAAAATCTAATTCTGATGAAACCAATGTTCCATCTAAATCAAAAATCACTCCAAAAATAGCCTCAACCTGAGTAGTCATATCATTCCCTGAATTTAGTTATTACTAAATGAAATTTAAACATAAAATTCTCTACTGCTTATGCCCTAGGCCGGTAAATACAAAGGGATAAATGAAACTAACTATATTTAAATATTAATACGCACCATTATCAATCTATTGATAACAAAGTAATTTAAGTGCTTGATATATCATGCGCAAAAAAAGGTAAATATACAAATTGAACTCACAAATTTTACGTAAATTTACAAATAACAGATCAAACATGAACGCAGTTTAAACGCATGAAGAAAACGCGCACATAAACAACTGTGCGCGTCGGTTGGGGAAGTTTTAAATATTAATTTTGCTCAAAGCGGGCTTCGAGCCAAGTATCATCTTGAGCAAAGTTTAAAGTTTTAATCTTACCTTTGCCCTCAACGTTTACCATATTTACCTGAGATGGCCATAAATCACGAAGTGCGCCATTACTCATTTTAATTCCTTCAATGTTTTCAGGAATTGGTGCTTCTTGGTAAACCCAAAAAAACTTACCATCAACTTGTGCTCCCACAAAGTTAAGTGGTAAAGGTTCACCACTTAACGTTTGTAGAGCAACATGCGATTCAACATACTTAGCAAAACGTTGTTGGTCGGCTTTATTACTAATAATATCAATTTTGCCTTTAAACAATGTTCCTACGGCGTGTTCGGTATCATGTAAATAAAAGCGATGCATTAATTCAACATTATGCGTTCGTTTATTAAAAAGCACGGTTGTAACTGACGATTTTAGTTGATGCGCCATACTTGGCGCAGCAACTAAAAGGCAAACAATAATAAGCAAAAAGCGCATTATTGCTGCTCCTCACCGTCATCCTTTTCGTCTTTCTTCTCATCAGTTTTAAGCTCAGTTTTAATATCTTGCATGATATCGCGACTTACTTTAGCTTTACTCTTTTCCTTTTTAAACACTTCAATACGTGAAGGAATAATACGACGAGGGTAGTTATTGTTTTCAACATCTACGTCAGCTGTTTCCCAGCCTGGGTCAACAGTAACTGATACAAGCGGTTTGTTTTTATCGGTAACAATCAGCTTTTGAACGTTTTTATAATTACGACGCCAAATTTCAGCAGGAATATAGCGCTCTTCTTTAGTGCCATCTTCATATGTTAGCTCTAATAAAATAGGCATTACCAAACCACCAAGGTTTGAAAATTCCATAACGTAATAGTTTTTATCTTCTTCTAAAGCACGCTCAAGCGTTTTACGCTCCCACGGCTCTAAGCCTTTTAAAAACTTATTGTACGAGTTACGTTCTTTATTGGTTACAGTAAAACGGTCGTTTTCGTCATAAAAATCGGTAACATCAGAGTTTTTCTCAACCCATGTTTTTTTACCTTGTGCGCGGTTACGCTCAACAAATAATGAAGTAGGTTTGTCTGCTTCAATATCACGTAAACGGCTGTAATCAATATCAGGGTTTTTAGTGTCTAAACGTAGTTGATATACTTTATCTAAAGAGATATCTACATGGTCTGTGGTGTAAAACCAGCCACGCCAAAACCAATCTAAATCAACACCAGAGGCTTCTTCCATTGTACGGAAAAAATCAGCTGGAGTAGGGCGCTTGTATTTCCAGCGCTGAGCATACTCTTTAAATGCGAAGTCGAATAAGTCACGGCCTAAAATTACTTCACGTAAAATATTAAGGGCTGCTGCAGGTTTAGTATAAGCATTAGGACCTAAGCGTAATACACTGTCTGACTGAGTCATAACAGGTACTTGGTTTTCAGACTTCATGTAGCTCACTATATCGCGAGGCTCAACACCCCAAGGAATAGTAGGATCCCATTCACGACCAGCAACGCCATCTAAAAAGCTATTTAAGCCTTCATCCATCCACGTCCATTGGCGCTCATCTGAGTTAACAATCATTGGAAAGTAAATATGACCCACTTCATGAATAACTACGCCAAGTAAAAAGCGCTTTTCAGCTTGAGAATAAGTACGTGTACCATCATCTTGTAACTTAGTACGCGGGCCGTTAAAGGTAATCATTGGGTATTCCATACCGCCAACAGGGCCATTTACC
Source organism: Pseudoalteromonas sp. SWYJZ12 (assembly GCF_015864395.1). Taxonomy (NCBI): domain Bacteria; kingdom Pseudomonadati; phylum Pseudomonadota; class Gammaproteobacteria; order Alteromonadales; family Pseudoalteromonadaceae; genus Pseudoalteromonas; species Pseudoalteromonas sp. SWYJZ12. Next base: position 141,000 of record NZ_JADYXH010000001.1, on the reverse strand, counting down.
GATTGCGCAGTTGGGTATGGGTAGTCAAAAGAATACTTAGAGTACACTTCCATTGTGTGTACTACCGCTTCAGTTGAGTACTTCTCCCATAAGTCACCACCTTCTTTAGGGAAGAACGACATTGCCATAACTAAAGGCTGAACGTCACCACCTTGCTGATAACCCTTTGCATCCCACATAAACTTACGAGACGACGCCCAAGCAAAGTCACGTACGTTTTGCGCTTTAAAGTGCCACGTTTTAGTTTTGTCGGTGCCTTCTTTTTCGTTTTCTAGCGCTTCTTCTGCGTTAACAATAAACACAGGACGCTTAGATGTTTCGGCTTGCTTTAAACGTTTACGCTGAGTACTTGTAAGTACTTTGCTCGCGTTATCAAGTTTACCTGTTGCCGATACAATGTGATCTGCCGGAACAGTAATCTCAACATCGTAATCACCAAACTCAAGCGTAAACTCACCAGAGCCTAAAAACGGTTTGTTTGTCCATGCTTCGTAATCGGTATAAGCCGCTAAACGAGGAAACCACTGAGCAATTAAGAATATGTCGTTGCCGTCTTCTTCAAAGTGCTCGTAACCAGAACGTGCACCCACTGCATCTTCTTCAACAATGTTGAAGGCAAAGTTCATGCTAAATTCTACTTCTTTACCTGGTTTTAATGGCTCGTTTAAATCGATGCGCATTAAGGTATCAACTACAGTTACGCGTAGCTCTTTACCATCGTCATCTTTTACGCCACTGATTGTATAACCCAGTTCGTTGTCGCTCATAAATTGCTGGCGACGTAATTCACCTAAACTTAATTTAGCGGGCTTTTGAGCTGGTAGGCTTTCTAAAGTGCTTTTAAATGTTTTTGTTGTTTCGGCAATAGAGTCACTTTTAAAAATATTTTGATCTAACTGTAACCATAAATATTTAAGCGTATGTGGTGAGTTATTTTTATATTCAATGCTTTGGCTACCGGTAATGCGGTGCTTTTTTTCATCTAGCTTCACATCAATATCGTAATTTACACGTTGCTGCCAGTATTTTTCACCTGGTTCGCCAGCGGCACTACGATAAACATTGGGTGTAGGAAGTGCTTCGTCTAATTGACGAAATTTATCAACAAAAGAACCTTTTGTTTGCTCAACCGAAGACGCCATAGCTGCACTCGATATTGCGAACGGCAATACAAAAGCACTTAGCGTAAGACCTATTTTTTTCATTGTTAGTCCTAATATAATTTTGTGAGCGTACTTTGACAAATATACCAGTTAGCTTCAATAAATTAGCGACCAAGTACCGTATTTTTAGGGTGATGTTCACTTAGTTTTTTAGATTGGAAAATACAATTATTTTGTAACAAAATACGAATAGATAAAAACTGTAAAGGGGGTTTACAAAATTGGGTTTTAATAATGGTTTTGATCGGTTAAACACAAAGTCCCAGAACTTAAAAAAATATCATTCACTTTATATATATTGCTAAAAAAGTATTGCTTTGGCATTACCAGGTAAACCATTAATCCTACGTATAAGTATTACTAATTCGCAACAAGTAAAATGGCCTAAAAGCCCTTTCTACTGAACAAAAACACAGTGAAACGAGTAAATAATTGGCTTAAATATTGCCGAACTTCATTAATATTCGCTATTTGTACGATAAATGACAAATAGTGTAATTTTAGGTTGATCTTTAGTGCTGTTTATATTTAAAATCGCCAACCTTTTTATTTGAGGCAAATAAATTCGTCACATTTATCCTCAAATTAATATCGATTACTAGCAAGAAATGCGGTGGGCTTATGGATTTTTACATCCTAAAAAAACAACAAGAACTAATTGCGATTCCAGCAAGTGAGAATAACTGTAAGCAGTATCTCGATTCGGGTTATTTTTATATCGATAAAGTAGCAGCGTGCAACGAAACTAATGCACTAAAGGCGCTACACGCAAAACAAACTAAAACGTTAAAAATTCCATTATTAATGGCACTTTTAGCATTACCGGTTGTTTTTTCAGCTTGGTACAGTTTAACCTAACGTAATGCATGCCTTAGGCTTGCATCTTTAACAGCCTTGGGTATATTGGCGCTCTTACGGTTTTATTAAGAGCGCGACATGAAAGTCCTCCACACCTCAGATTGGCACCTTGGCCAACAATTTTACGAACACGATCGCCGTGTTGAACATCAAGCTTTTTTTACATGGTTATTAGCCACTCTTGTTGAACAACAAATAGACTTACTTTTAGTTGCTGGCGACATTTATCATACAGCGACTCCAAGTGCTAGCGCTGAAAATCAGCTTTATCAATTTATTAAAGACGCCAAAAAAGCATGCCCACTATTACACGTAGTGATTATTGCGGGTAACCACGACTCTGCAAATCGTATTTTGGCAGCTCAGCCATTACTTGCACAGTTTGATACTCACGTAGTAGGGCGCTTTGATGTCGCAACACCCGATGAAACTGTTATTACCATAAATACCAATGGTAAACGCGCTGTAATTGTCGCTATGCCATTTTTACGCGCAAGTGATGTCAGCTTACTTAGCCAAACTGAAAGCGGTCCTAGTTATGCTCAAGGCGTTTCAAAAGCTTACGAACTTGCACTAGAGCAAGCTACTAATATAAACGAGCAAAACTCACCATTAATAGTTATGGGGCATTTACACGCAAAAGGCGGGGATATTTCAAGTGATTCTGAGCGTAACTTAGTAATAGGTGGTGAAGAGTCTATTTCTGCTAATGTATTTGGTAAACAAGCCAACTACGTCGCTCTTGGGCACTTACACAAAGCGCAACAAGTCGCTAAAAGTGATGTTATTCGATACAGCGGCACACCTATCCCTATGTCGTTTTCAGAACGTAACTATACGCACCAAGTAAATGTTGTTGAGTTTATTATTGATGAAAAACAACATATTAGTACAACTGTAAACCCCCTTTACATTCCGCGCTCTGCCGATGTGATTATTTTACCAAAAGGGGAGTGTGTACCATTAAGCGAACTATGCGAGCAAATTAAAGCGCTCGACACCGCACAAAATATAATAGCGCCTTATTTACGTGTAAAGCTTAAATCAAGCGATACCGACACCACCTTCAGAGAACAAATAGAACAAGCACTTGAAGGTAAGCATATTAAATTTTGTGGTATTGAACGTGTACGTGAGCAATCAGCGCAAAATGACGACAACACCGTATTTGAAGATTTAAGCGAAGTTGAAATGCTCAATCCACTAAACCTATTAGAACAAGCATTCGCAAACGATAAAGACATGGCAGGGCAAAGCGTACCCGATGAGCTAAAAGCACTTTTAAGTGACGTGATAAACGAGCTAACGGAGCAGGAACAACTATGAAAATAACCGCAGTTCGTATTCATAATTTAGCCTCAATAGTTGACGCTGAAATAGATTTTACTAAAGCCCCATTAAAAGACGCAGGTCTATTTGCCATTACTGGCGATACTGGCGCTGGTAAAAGTACCTTTTTAGATGCCATTTGTTTAGCCCTTTATACAAAAACAGCGAGGCTGCGCGGTGATAAAGGTAACTTAATTGAGTTTAACGGCGACAGCATTAAGCTTAATGATGCGCGAAACTTGCTACGCAGAGGTACATGGGAAGGCTACGCCGAGGTCGACTTTTTAGGACAAGATAAACAGCTTTATCGTGCGCGCTATACAATTGCACGGACCCATAAAAAAGTAACAGGCAAACTTAAAGTAGCAGAGCACACTTTAGTAACCCTGCCAGACGAAACCCTTATAGCTGACAAAAGCCACACAATAAAAGAAGTCGAGAGTAAAATAGGGCTTAACTTTGAGCAGTTCTCCCGTGCCGTACTTTTAGCACAACATGAGTTTGCTGCGTTTTTAAAAGCCACTGGCGATGAGCGAGCGCAACTTTTAGAGTGCTTAACGGGCACCGATAAATTTAGCCGTATTGGCGTGCGTATTTTTGAGCGCCATAAAGAGCAAGTAGCAAAGCTTGAAGCGCTTAAAGCAGGCCTTGAAAGCTATACTTTGCTAGCACCAGAAGAACTTGAGCTACAACAAACCAAGTTAACCGATTTAAAAGCGCAAACCGAACACACTAAAAAAGAGCTATCCAAAGCCGAAAAAGCACTTAACTGGTATCAGCAAGCTACAGTACTTGAGCAAAACTTACTGCAAGCACAGCAAACCCAGCAACAAGCAAGCTCAGCGCTTGAAAGTATCGTTGAGCAAAGCGAGCAGGCAAAACAAGCTAAACAAGCGCTTGAAATAAAAGATAACCGCAGTCGTTTTACTCAATTAACCGATCAAAATACGGCGCAAAACCAGCAAATTTCATCGCTTAAAAGTGTTGATCATTTAGCGGTAATTAACGAGCGTAATACCGCGCTAGCTAAGCATACCGAGCTGCTTAATAACGCCAATGAGCAAAAGCAAAATGCAGCGCCCGTTATAGCCAAAGCGCGAGAGCTCGACAGTAACATTGCCTTGCAAACTCAAGCTGTAAAAGGTACTGAGTCGCAAATAACCAAAGAGCAATCTCAATTAGATGAGTTCACACAGCAGCTTAAACAAAGCAATAGCGAGCTTGAACTCGCTAATACCGAATCAACTAAAAGCCAGCAATGGCTTAATGAGCATGCACAGCTGCATGTTTTAGCAAAAGACTGGAGCTACTATCAGCAAAGCTTTAATACTTACTTAAATGCACAGCAGCAATTAACCGCAAACCTTGCACAAAGCCAAACTCTTAATAGCGAGCTTGCAAGTCAGAGCGATCTTTTAAATGCGCAAAATAATAAAGTGCAGCAGTGCGAGGTGGCACTTAGTGGTGAGCAATCAACTTTACAGGCATTAAATACTCAGCTTAATGAGTTTAATGCAGAGCACTGCGACGCGCAGTTAAAAAGTATTGATTACTTAAAAGAGCAGCGAGAGCGCTACGGGCAATTTAACGCAGAACTAAAACAAAGTACTCAACGCCAACAAGTACTTAATCAGCAGTTAAATGAAAGCCAGCAAGCCCATGCTTTACTTAATCAGCATTTAATAACCAGCGAGCAAGCGCTTAAAGGCAACGAGTACGCACTTAACCAAGCGCGCTTAAGAGCCAGCGAAAACGTAGAACATTTACGCACTGAGCTTCGCCCTAATGAGCCTTGTTTAGTGTGCGGCGCAACTGAGCACCCGTATGCGGTAAATCAAAATCAGCAATTAAATAACTTAATTACTGATTTTGAAAATGCTTTTAATATAGCTAAAAAGCAATTTGACCATGCACAAAGCGAGCTGCATAAGCACCAAACTCAACACGCCGTATTAACTGCTGAACACGGACAACTTGAGCAAGTAATACAAACAGCAAAAGCTAAACAGCTCGACATTAAAAATATTATGCAAGGCGCACGCACCGAGCTTAACGACTTAACGCCTGATCAGCTTGAAGTGACTTATAAGCAGTTAACGGAGCAAAAAGCGCAATACTTTGAGCAGCAAAAACGCCAACGTACACTGCAAACTAAAGTAAATGAGCTACAAGCAGCACTTAAAGCAGAGCAGCAAGTACAGCATCAACTGAGTAATAAACATCTTGAGCTTACACACCAGCAAAACCAGTTAACGAGTAAGCATAGCGAGCTAAGTGCGCAAATTAACGAGCTCGGTACAACGCTCAATAGCCAATTTGAAAATAGTGATTTTTGGCAGCAACTACAAGCCAATACGCTTGAACTTAGCGAGCTGCACGAGCAGGTTACGCAGTATCAGCAAACTCAAACGCAACTTGAGCAAAGCCAAAAACGTCAAGACACAGCTAATGAACAAATAAAGCAGCTCACACCGCTTATAAGTAACAACGAGCAGTCGTTAAAAGCACTTAATGAAGAGCTTGTAAAAGCTAAAAATTTACTAAGCACTGTACAAAGTGAGCGCTTAGCTTTATTTAATAACGAGCAAATAAGTGCAGACGACTACCAAGCAAAACTTACAAGTGCGCAAGAGCAACTGCAATCGCAGGTTCAAGCGAGTCAAAAAGCATATGACGACGCTATAAAACAACGAGATGAGCACGCCATAACGCTTAAAAATGTAGAGCAACGCTTACTTGAAAACAGCCAAGAGCTAGCAACGCTTGAGGCACGTTATAACCAGTGGTTTACTGACTTTAAAGCGCAATACAGCAATGCAACGCACGAACAGGTCAAAATTTTACTAACGCTTAGTAGCGAGACTATTAAAGCGCATTTAACTCAGCACGAGCAGTTAACTCAAGCGGTAACAGATGCAAACGCCGCATTAAAACAGCAGCAACTTACGCTTGAAAAACACAACAGTAGCGATAAACCAACGCAAAGTGCAGAGGCTTTAAGTACGCAACTAAGCAGCTTAAACGAGCAACAAACGCAGCTGCAAAATTCATTACTAGCAACTAATACCGCTATTGAGCAACATAACCAAAATGCGAAAGCGCTTGAAGGCAAACAAGCTGAGTTAACTACGCTTAAAACGCAGGTTGAACAATGGCACTTGCTTAATAAAGTATTGGGTGATGCAACGGGTAAAACCATGCGTAACTTAGCGCAAACACAAACGTTAAAAATATTACTGCACTATGCCAACAGCCATTTAAAAACACTCAACAAACGCTACGAATTAACCGCCATAGCGCAAACGCTCGACATTGCGATTATCGACCGCGACATGGCCGACGAGCAACGCTCTGTTAATACACTCTCGGGCGGTGAGTCATTTTTAGTATCGCTCGCGCTTGCACTTGGTTTAGCATCGCTTTCGTCAAACAAAGTACAAATCAATTCTTTGTTTATTGACGAAGGGTTTGGTACGTTAGACAGCGAAACCCTAAGCATTGCAATGGACGCTTTGGATTCTTTGCAAGCACAAGGCAGAAAAGTAGGCGTTATATCGCACGTAACACAAATGAGCGAGCGTGTAGCCACTCAAGTGCATGTAGCCAAAAAGCCAGGTGGATATTCCACAGTTGAAGTTTTATAAGCAACATTACTGAAAACAAGGAGATACAATGCCAACGTTTACAGGCGAGCAAGCAACACAATACGATAGCCGTATAACCCGTTTAGTTCCTGGTTATGAATTATTACATCAGCTCACTAACGCGCAGCTAAAAGCAACGCTAAGCGATAATGCGCATATTTTAGTAGTAGGGGCAGGCACAGGCAAAGAAGTGCTTGCACTGGCTGCACTAAACCCTACATGGCAATTTACCGCGCAAGATACATCAGCCGATATGCTTGCTATCGCGAAGCAGCAATTTGATGAGCAAGGCATAGTAAGCCGCGTTAATATTCATAATGGCCCAGTTGATAAATTATCGGTTAAAGCCGATGCCGTTTTATGTTTATTGGTAATGCATTTTGTACAAGATAACGGCGATAAAAAAGAGTTATTAAAAGCGATTAAAGGAAGCCTTAAAAAAGACGCAAACCTTTATATTGCAGATTTAATGCGCCCTGAAACTTCATTTGAGCGCGAAGCCCAGCTTACAACGTGCGCGCAATTGGGTTTAACCGAAACAGGTAAAACACAAACAGGGCACGACTTAGAAAATGAGTTTTACCCGCTTGATAGAATGCGCTTTAGCGAACTGCTAAATGAGTGCAAATTTGGCATTCCGAAGCTGTATTTTAAAGCTCTAGGTTTTAGCGGATATGTAGTTTAAGTTTTACGAGCTAAACAAGCACCCGCTATTTAGCACCAATAAAAACACCGAACTAACAAGTTCGGTGTTTTAATATAACCTCTCTAAACTCCGAAGTTTTTCTAAGCGTAGCTCGGTTAAGCGAAGCGCCACCCGACGGGGAAGTTAAATGGTAGCTCACATAGTGTAATGTAAACTTAAAATTGTATATCAGGTTTATAGCCTTGAGGTTGGAGTAAGTCTTCATTCTGCAGCAATATATCAATCCCCATCTCGGTTATAGAATAAGTATAAAAATCGCATTCACTTTGTTGATCTGTTTCAATAGCTTTACTTAAATATCCCATTCTTTCTAACTTGATCAACGATATTTGAAAAATAGAGTCATCTGTAGAACTAAAGTTATTAGAAATTCTATAAAATGGGAGACCATCAGGGTCAGACGTATAACTTTGTAGACAAGCTGCTAAAAATTTATAATCTTGTGCCTTAAGGTTATAAACTGATGGATTCGCAATATTTCTTTTTATCCCAGAGCTATTTTGATTATTGATCACTCCTAGCCTTTCTGCTTCAGCTTTAATTAATGTACAAGCACGGTTAGTCGCTGAAACCAAATCATAATCAGAACGTCCAGAATCATAATCAGCAGGAGTTACTCCTAATAAATCGGTTGGTAGATGCATTTCAATATCGCGAGGCTTTAGGATAAATGATCTAGATTTACCTATAGCTCCAACGAATAATCCCATTTCAAAAATTACATTATCTCTTACGACATGTTCTTGTCTATTTCGGATCGTAGCGATATCTTCTGGAGCAAATATAAATAGTGCAAAATCTACAAATGACGACTTTTCAACAAGATCATCGATCACTGTTGATGAGAGTTTAAAAGTACCATTTTTCCATAGCGTTACTTCAAATTCATGGTCTAAATTAACATTTACAGCTTCAGCTACGGGTAAGCTTTCAACTGAAGAAGCTATAAATAGTCTTGGTTTTCTCAACTTATTGTCTCCTTACTTAATTGAGTTTTCTTTTAGCAATAAGAATAAAGTTATATGTTTTTAGTATCTGCTTATTACATTAATACTAAAATGTTTAGCTTGCTACCATACTAGCAAAAATCCTAACCAATCTCTCCAAGCGCTTTCATCGCGGCTTGTGCTTTGTCTGTTTGTACAAAAATATGGTCGTGATAAAACGCAGCGACCACATTAGCACTTATATTATGCTCAGTGAGCTTTGCAGATACTGCAGCAGTTAGCCCAACGGCCTCTAAGCTTGAATGTACATTAAGGGTAATTAAATTATATTTACCTTCGTAAGTAATACCTGCTTTATCGGCGGTTTCAGCTTTTAAAATAAGGGTTAGCCCTTCTTCTTCAACGTAAGTGGCAAGTGGCTCTAAGTGAACATAATCAGCAAGTGAGCCTGCTAAGCAACAAAAAATATACTCGCCTTGCTTAAGCGCTGGCTGCATTGATTTTAATAATTCGTTTAACTCTAAAATTCCGGCCATGGTCGTTCCCTACAATGTGTTATTTAACCTGAACTCTGGTTAAGATATTTACTAACATATTAAATTATTTTGATATTTAAATTTATTTTCTCTAGCCAGAGATTTTCAGTGAAAGCAAGGCGAATTTACGCGTCAATAGCTGGCCTATTGCAAGTAAATTCAACGCAGTTAGCGCTGAAAATAGCTGCTTGAGATAGATTTATTATCCAGAGTTCAGGTTATTTAGTCATTTTTAGCTGCGCGACTAGCTCGCTTAATCTCGCAATTTTTATATTACTTAGTTGCCTGTAATCAAAATATGGGCACACAATAATGTTGTTACTGGTGTCTATTGCAAACTCGTCGTCGAGCCAATCAAATTGTGCATGTAACTTACCTTGTTGTAATAAGTTTTTAGCGTGCGTACGACCGGCAATTATGTGTAACTGGTTTTTATTGCTAGTAGCTTTATTTGCACACGTAATAGTAATGTTGGGCGCGCTAAATAGCAGGGCGTTTTTACTATTTTTTTGCAGTAAATACTCATCGCGATATTGTTGCCAAGTAGGGGCTTGTTTAGCAAATGAATAATGCTCACTTGGCAGGGCAAATAGCACTTTTGCGTACACGTTAAACACTTTGCGCCAACCATTACCACAGTGCTGGTTTATGGTATTTATTTGCTCATTTATAACCGGTTCTAGGCATTCAAGTGTTTCAAAAAACGGCATTGGCGGCGCTTTTGCTACGTATACCGCCACGCTAAATTGCGTATCACCTAAGCCAACTAATTGGGTATTCAAGTTAGTTAGCCTTGTTTTGCGCTAAAATACGGTCGAGGTTATTTGCAAAGTTTTGGCGATCGGTTTGGCTAAGTGGCGGCGGCCCACCACTCATTTCTACGCCACTTGAGCGCATGGTATCCATAAAGTCTCGCACGTTAAGTATTGAGCGGATATTCTCGGTGGTATAAAGCTCGCCACGCGGGTTGAGTGCTTGCCCGCCGTTATCAATTACTTCACTTGCTAGCGGAATATCGCCCGTAATAACTAAATCGCCTTTTTCAATACGTTTTACTATTTCGTCGTCGGCTACATCAAACCCCGACGATACTTGAACGCGGCTTATGTATTTTGACGGCGGAATACGCATTGCGTGATTAGCCACTAAAATAGTCTCGATTTTCATACGCTCTGCAGCTCTAAAAAGTATTTCTTTTATAACAACAGGACACGCGTCTGCATCTACCCAAATTTTCATGCTATGGTCATTTTTATTGCTTTAGAATTAATATGATCCTATAGCAAAATTTTTTAATCGGCTAGCAAACTTTATATCCATCTATATTTAGATAATACGTACTATTTATGTAATTTAAAAAGGAGCTTACATGAAGGCTATTAAATACGGTTTACTTATTACAGGGCTATTTTTTCTTAGTGCTTGCACCAGCCCTCCTGAGGGAATAACACCCGTTAAAAACTTTGATATACAAAAATATAAAGGCAAATGGTTTGAAATAGCGCGGCTCAATCACTCATTCGAAGAAGGTATGGAGCAAGTTACCGCTACTTATTCAATTAACGACGACGGCACAGTAAAGGTCCTTAACAAAGGGTATTTAACGGATGATAAAAAATGGGATGACGCCGAAGGCTTGGCCAAGTTTGTTGAGGGCACTGACACCGGGCATTTTAAAGTTTCGTTTTTTGGTCCATTTTATGGCGCTTACGTGATTTTTGAACTTGACCAACCCGATTATCAATATGCATTTATAACCAGTTACAACAAAGATTACTTGTGGTTTTTATCGCGTACACCAACGGTTAGCAAAGAGCTTAAAGAACACTTTTTAACTAAAGCTAAAGAGTTGGGCTTTGCTACCGATGAAATAATTTGGGTTAAGCAATAAACAATGTAAAGCCCCTTTACAGTAGTAATAAAAGAGTCACCTAACTGTAAAGTAACTTAAATATATTATGGTTATATTGTGTGTACTTGCCGTGAGACAGCAAGTATTGGAAACACTGAATATCCCCTATTGTTGGCAAGCTATATAGCTTGCCATTTTTTTTGCCTAATCTATGGGAAAGTAACGGATCACGTTTTTACTAACTAAGGCTAGTTTAATGCTAAAAACAACCCACTTAGTACAACTAACACGCTATTTAAAACACTAAACCACTTTACGTAGCCTACTAAAAAATTATAAAAAACCATTATAATTAAGACACTTAGGCTCATAAAACCGCAAAATAGTAATGTTCCATATCCACCTTGAGTAACTATACAAAGCACCAAGCTTAGTAAAATACTGATCCAAGCTGCTAATAGCAGCTTTTTACGTTGGGATTCTGTAGGGCGTTTTTTAAATACATCTTTAAAATGATTATACTTAGCCAGCGCAAAACAGTTAAAACTGAGCAGACATAGGCTGAACCCAAGTAAATCAATCATGGTTTTTGCCTTTTAAGGTTATTAGATTGACTAGGGCTGATTATTTTTGAGTTGTTTTTAGCAGTACGTAATTTTTCGGTTTGTATAAAAAATAATATACTAAATAACAAAAACAGTGCATCAAAAGTAAATAAAGCCCACTGTTTGTGCATCAAATAGCTAACTATATTACCGTTAGTTGTAAGTGCATTAATAACCGGTACGCTTAAACATGCAACAGCATTTATAGCTGCCATAACTCGCCATTGCAGTGTGTCGCGCTTTATAAGTGCTAAAAGAGCAACCGCTAGCCATGTTAAAAAGAACGCGAGTATTTCTTTATCGGCGCGCTCTGCGGTAGTTGGGCTAAGTAGTCTGTTAGCAATAAAAAATGCACACGTTGCCAGTGGAAGTCCCATAATAGTGGCTAGGTTTAACCCTTTAACTAGTTTTAAACCAAACGAAGGTTTAACGTTATTTTTAGTTCGCTCGCGAATTCGCTTAGCCCACATAATACAGCCAGAGCCAATCATTACACAGCCTGCAATACCGCCTAATACGTATAACCAGCGCAACAACCACGTAGCTAAACGCCCCGTATGCATTGAATTAAGCGACTCGTAAAGCGCTTTGCTGCTAGTTAGCTCGTCATCAGTTTTAGCAACCATTTGCCCTGTAGCACCACTAAATATTAAGCGTGGTGCTTGGTCACGCAGTGTTTTACCTGCGCTTACCAATACGGTAATTGTTGAAGCTGCCATATTTGGTTGGTTAACTTGTACGCGAGTAATATCTGCATGAGGCCACTTAGTATAAACCTGATCCAAAATGCTTTGAATCGGCACCATTGATGATTCGCCTTGGGCTTTATCGGTCATGGTGTTGCGAGGGGTTACATCGTTAAAAAAGCCACGCATGCCGTCATCGTAAGACGTTTGCGCAGGGTAGGGAAACAACATAAATATGAGCGTAATCATGCCCGTGTAAGTAATCATTAAATGAAAAGGCAGGGCAAGCACAGAGCTTAAATTGTGGGCATCTAACCACGTACGGCTACCTTTATTACGTCTAAAACTAAACATATCTTTAAAAATACGCTTATGAATAACCACACCCGATATAATGGCAATTAGCATAAAAAAGCTGGCAAAGCATACAATCCAGCGTGCGGTTATTGCATCCATGTAATGTAAATCATAATGCAACCGATAAAAAAAGTTACCACCTTTAGTATCTACAAAGGGCTCAAGCTCTTTCATGGTATTAGGGTTTAACTGTGTGTTTTTAAACTGGCTGCGGCGCTGGTCTGGCTCTTTTGGCTTTGCATAACCATAAATTAAATAAGGAATACGCGGCTCAGGTAATGTAATACGCCAGCTTGATGAGTTAGCTCCATGGTTAGCTAAGTAATCAAACCCTGTAATTATTTGTTGTTTTTGCGCTTCTATACGCTGTGTTTGGGCTTGTACATTATGTATGGCAGGTTGATTCCACAGCGTTATTTCGTCTCTAAAAAAGCTAAGTGTTCCTGCAAAAAATATTAAATATAATAACCAACAAACGAGTAACCCTACCCAAGTGTGTAACCAAGTCATCGATCTAAAAAAGCTGTCTTTCATACCCAACCCTTTAGTAATACAAGCAATCCGATAAACGCACCTGTACTTAGCAAAATACTGATCCAAACTTTTCTTAATGATTTAACGCTAAAGGCATAAATAAATACAACGGCATAAATTAAAATGCTTATTGAAACACTAAAAAGCACAGCGTCTTGTTTAGCTATTGGCAATACAAAACTTAATAACGCAGTACTTGCAGAGGTAAAGGCATAGCCACCAATTATGGCAATAAAAAAACGTAAAAATACCAAAACTCGATAACTGCTTACGCTTTTTACTATAAGCGCAATTACGTTAACCTTATCGAATGGCGCACTGTGCAAAGGTGCCTGCATAGTTAATTAATCCCTTTATTTAAAGCTGAGGATAAAACAAAGGCGCTATTATATATGTTACAAATACAAAAGATAGCTATTCTCATTTGTAGTCACTAACTTTTAAGTAAATTATGCTTACTTATTTAATTACTTAGTAAAATACTGATCTGTTATTGTTTAATGATATTGCACAGGCTGTATGTAAAGCTTAAGGTTAATAAACTGAGTAAAAATAAAGAGTGAAATAACGATGAGCGATCACGAAAAACTAAATTACGTTGAGTTTCCTGCATGCGACTTACCCGCAACTAAGGCCTTTTTTAGTCATGTATTTAATTGGCAGTTTACTGACTACGGCCCAGAATACACGGCGTTTAGTGGGCAGGGGTTAGATGGTGGGATTTTTCAGGCTCCATTAAAATCACTAACTCAGCATGGGGCAGCATTACTTATTTTTTATAGCGACGACATACACGCAACCTTTAAAAAAGTAGAGACATTTGGCGGAGTAATATTAAAACCTATTTTTGAGTTTCCTGGCGGTTGTCGGTTTCACTTTACAGAACCAAGTGGTAACGAATTTGCGGTATGGGCGAAAGAACACTAGATACTATAAGGGCTGTAGGGCATTTAGGCTTAAAGATCAGGATTTTACTAACTAATCGCCATTTTAGATAAAATAAACCGATTTTTTACCAACTCATTTATCCTAAATGGCCATTTAGGATAAAAATTAAGCATTTAAGGCCAAATAAACATGAATAGTCACCAATTAATAGACCAAGTTAGTAAATGCGTGATCTGTGACCCTCATTTACCTTTAGGGGCTCGACCTGTAATACAATTTAACCCAAACGCACGTATTTTAATCGCGGGCCAAGCACCGGGTATAAAAGTTCACGAAACAGGCGTGCCGTTTAACGATGCAAGCGGAAACCGCCTACGAGAATGGCTTGGGCTAACAAGGGATGAATTTTACGATGCTAATAATATAGCAATTTTACCTATGGGCTTTTGCTACCCGGGTAGGGGTAAGTCGGGTGATTTACCACCGAGAAAAGAATGTGCCCCAGCATGGCGCGAGCAATTATTGGCTGCACTACCAAATATTGAGCTGACAATAGTATTAGGTAAATACGCGCAGGCGTATCATTTACCGGAGACTAAAAAAATGCCACTTACGGAGTTAGTAAAATCGTGGCGTGAGTATTGGCCAAATTATTTAGTGCTTCCACACCCCAGTCCGCGCAATAATATATGGCTTAAAAAGAACCCATGGTTTGAACTAGATGTACTTCCAGAACTGGGTAAACGCATTGCGACTATTTTAAATAAGTAATGCTTCTAGCTATTGCAAAGAGGCGTTACAGTTAACTTAAAAATTAACACTCCAATTAAAAACAATAACAAACGAGGCTGTCTAATTTGAATGCATCTATATTAACTGAAGTAATACTTCCGCTCGCTCTTGCACTTATTATGTTTGGTATGGGTCTTGGGCTCACAACAAACGATTTTACTCGTCTATTTAAAAGCCCGCTTGCCATTGTTATGGGTTTAATAGGCCAACTTGTAGCAATGCCTTTATTAGCATTAGGGCTGTGTTATTTACTTAACCTACCAACGCCTATCGCTATTGGTTTAATGATATTAGCTGCCTGCCCCGGCGGTACTATGTCAAATGTAGTAAGCCAGCTTGCTAAAGCTAATTTAGCGCTTTCGGTAAGTTTAACCGCTGCCTCTACCGCAATTAGTATAATAACCACACCGTTTATTATTGGCTTTGCTATGAGTCAGTTTGCCCCAGCAGACGATGCTACTTTTTCTATTTTAACTACTTCATTAGGGCTATTTTTTATTACCTTAGTGCCAGTTGCTATAGGCATTTGGTTACGTCATTTTAAAAGTGATTTTGCCATTAAAGCAGAGCCGTTTTTTAGACGCTTCTCGTTGTTTTTTATGCTTATGATGATTGCCGCACTAGTAATAAAAGAGCGCGATTTATTAGTTAGCTCATTTAACGATGTATTTTGGGCGTGCATAGCGCTTAATATTGGTTCAATGGTTGTTGGTTGGTTAATTGCTAAGTGCTCAAAATTAAATTTAACTGATTCGTTGACGCTTTCAATTGAGGTTGGAATTCAAAATGCATCGTTAGCTATTTTAATTGCTATTAGCTTTTTGAATAAACCAGAATACGCGGTTACCGGTGGCGTGTATGGCCTTGCTATGTTTATAGGGCCACTGCTATTAATTGGCGGGTTAAAGCTTAAAAATAAACGTACCGCTAGGGCTGTTAACTAGGACTTTTAATTAGGGCATGTTGACCAAGTTACTTTAATTTATGGCTGCGGATAACGTAGCCGTAAACTCCAGTCTAAAAATACCACCTGTTAAATGTATGCTCTGCACCCATCGCGTCAACAAGTGTAGGCTCACAAAAGACTATCAAGCTTGAATATTGCACTAGGCGCTGAGCTTGTTTGCGCGAGGAGTGAAGCTTCTAATTACTAGGGCGCATTTTAGGATGGGATAAGAGTGTAAGTAATATGGGGTAAAAAAGCAGTTAATTATTTGGTTACTAAAACTGCGCCTCACAATATGAAGCGTTATTTTAAAACTTACTATTTGGTTTGCATGTTTTTAGCGCGTTCTTCTGCATCTATTAATGCTTGTGATTTAGGGGCGCGTTTTTTCTCTTCTATTTTGGGCTTTTCAGCCGAGTCAGGATCCCAGCTTGAGTCTAACGACAAGTTAGCAAATGGATTGTTACTGTCTGCTTTTTTAGGCTCAATTACTGGCTCATCAACTAGCGGTGTTGTTTGTGCTTGCTCAGGTATCGCGTCTTCTTTTTTAGGCATCGGCTTTTCACCAGGTAATGGTGCATCTGGGTTAAATGTACGCACTTCTGGTTCTTTAAAGTCTTGCTCGGTTGTATACGTAGTCGATTGAGCGTCAGATATTTGCTCTGGAGCGTGTAAATCTATAACCGGCTCACTCGCTGTTACTGGCTCAGGAGTAGTAATAACCGGCTCTACAGTGTTATGTTCGGCTTCTATTGGCGCAGATTCCGTTACTTGCGCTGTATAGTGCTTACGTTGTTTTTTTACTGGCTTTGCATCTGGGTCAAAATCGCGTACCTCTGGCTCATTAAAGCTGCTGGCATTTTTAATGCGCTCTAAGGTTGTTTTGGCGGCGGCTTCAAACTCGGCGGTATTAGGCTCTGGTTTTTGTTTTACTTCGTTAAACGTAGCGGTACTTGTTTGCTCTAAAATATCTGCTGGCTCCATTTGTGCAGACTCAATTTCACTTGTTTGCGATGGAGTAACTACGTTGTTTTGCTCATCTGAGATCTGCGCTGTGTTAGTAGGTTCCACTGACTCTTCATTTGTCGCTACGCTGCTCTCAACTGCTTTATTATTTTGAGTTGCTTCGTTAATGACGACAGGCTCAATCTCTGGCTCTTTTGTTGTTTGTACTGGCTTTGTTGCTTTAATTTCAGGTTTAGCTGGCGTAGCAATTTTTTCTGATTTAACTTCAGGTGGAGCCGCTATAGTCGGTTCTGCCATCGCTTTACTTTGTTTTGCACGGCGCAGGCGCACGACTATCATAGCGCCAATAAGTACCACTATAACAAGTATTAAAGTGGGTAAAAGTAACGAGCTTGGGCTTTGTGCTACAGGTTGCGGCGCAATTACAGGCGCTGGTTTAGTTAACACCGGTGCTGATTTTAAAGGTACAGGCTTTTCAGACGCAGGTTGAACGCTTTGCTCTGGCGTCGCCGGTTTTACTTGCTCTATCACAGCTTCGTTTTTTTGCTCTGTAACTACTTGCTCGGGTGCTGCTTTTGTTGGCTCTGCGTCAATTACTATTTCGTTACTGTTGGTATTTAGCTGATCGTTTATTTGTTGTTTTTGATCATTAGTTAAATTAAGGATTTGCTCGTTGATGCTTTCTTTAACAGCTTCTTCAGTAGGTTTAATTATAGGGGCAGGTTCAACAATTTTAGGTTGTGGCTGAGTAATAATAGTCGGCTCAGGCTCTATTATTTGGGGCTTAGGTTGTGCTTGAATTTCTTTTGGCTTATTACAGTTATTTTTGTAATCACGCGCAGCTTTACGATATTTTTGACTCGCTTTATTATTACTATTTTGCTGCATTTCTTGTTTAATTAAAATGCACATAGCTTCGTTGTATGCAGCACTTTGCGCACTATAAAATAAGGCAAAGCAAAGGGTAAATCTAATTAGTTTTGATATCATGAAGTTATGCGCGCTTAAATATTAATAGTTTGATTTTAAGCGCAAAATTAAAAATTATCCAGAGTAATACAACTAATCAATAACCATAAGGCTGCGATATTCATCGTAAGCAAATTGGTCGGTCATACCGCTTATATAATCTTGGATTAATCTACAACGATAATAAAACTCGTATGCCGCAAAGTGATCGGGCTCTTCTTGCATCGCATCTATTGCGTGTTGGTAACTATTTAAGTGCTTTTTAGAGAGCTTTTTAACAAGTCGCGACTCTATTAATAAACGTGAATCGCCATTTAGTGCACGCTTAAAGTCATCCTTGTTTAGTAGCAGTAATGGTTTATAGCAATCGAGCAAACCATTAATTATGCGATACCCTTGTAGCTCTAATTTTTCGACTTCTTTGTTTGAAAATACATGCTCAAGCGCTACCTGCTTTAGTGTTTTAGTTACTGCATGTAGATGGCTTCTATCTTCTAAAAGCGCTTGGTTAAAATCGCCATGATAAATAGGTTCTATATTTTCGATAAAGCGTTTTGCGGCGTGATTTACTAGCGGATGTAGCAATGCAACCCGCAAGTATATAAAAAATTCACTATTAAAATTATAGGGTTGTGCTTGTGCACGCTCTAGTGCGTAGTCTACGGCTTTGTCTACAAAATTTTGATGTTGAGCGTCGTCGATTAACAGGTTTATTAATACTTTTTTGTAACTACTTTTAAGTTTTTCGCACAGCAACTCAGTGCTTATTATGTCTTTTTCTACGGCGTCTTCTATGTCGGCTAGGCAATACGAAATGTCGTCGGCGGCTTCCATTATGTAACTTGCAGGATGGCGGCAGTAAGGCTCAATAGTGAGCTCTTTTTGTAGCGCTTCAACAAAGTTTTTTTCGCTGTAGTAGTAACCCACTTTTTTCATTAAGTAGTTTTTATTTTGGGGTATGTCTTTTACATCAAGCCCAGCAGGGCGAGTGTATTTTAAAATACCAGCACTTTGGCTGTAGGTTAAATTAAGCGTTTGCAAAGAATGAATTATACGTATGCCTTGAGCGTTGCCCTCAAAGTTACAAATATCAAGCGCAAGGTGTTTAAAAACAACACCTATACCGGTGTTTGGTTCTTTACAGCGCTCGGGTGTTACGCTTGCCAAGTTGTTATTAAACCAGTGGTTAATAGCCGCTTCGCCAAAATGCCCAAACGGTGGGTTGCCTATGTCGTGCATTAGGCAGGCCATTTCTACTAAACTTTCTAGCGGGCGTTCTAGGTCGGTTAAGCCGTAATCTTTTTGCTGTTGGTAGCTTAAATTAGCAAAAATACGTTGCACTATAAAACGACCAACTTGTTGAACTTCAAGCGAGTGGGTAAGGCGAGAGCGTACAGCTGCGTTGCGCTCAAGCGGAAACACTTGTGTTTTTTGCTGCAGCCTGCGAATAGCGGCACTGTTAATAATACGTCCACGGTCGCTTTCTAGCGCCATCTGTAAGTTAGAGGTTGTGCGGTACATTCGTGCTGGCGTTATTTTTTTACTAAAATCTATGGTCATCTTTATACTTGTCCTTTTTTACAATT
Source organism: Pseudoalteromonas sp. SWYJZ12 (assembly GCF_015864395.1). Lineage (NCBI taxonomy): Bacteria > Pseudomonadati > Pseudomonadota > Gammaproteobacteria > Alteromonadales > Pseudoalteromonadaceae > Pseudoalteromonas > Pseudoalteromonas sp. SWYJZ12. Next base: position 121,636 of record NZ_JADYXH010000001.1, on the reverse strand, counting down.
GATGACTGGCATAGTTTTTAGCACATAGTCATTTGTCTTTAATATACAGGGTTTAATCTATCAGTTTGTATCATAAAGTAACAACTTGCTTTAAAATAATTTTTTGAGTAATTGTTGTGCATTTATAGGTGTTTATAATGAAACAGTGGATTTTAAAGGCAGTATCAATTTGCCTAATGTTAGGAATGAACAGCGCATTTGCTGCAAAAGAGCAAACTGTGGTGCTTGTATCAATTGATGGCCTGCGTTGGGATTATATTGAAAAACACGGCGCGCCAAATTTAAAAGCAATGGCCGAGCGCGGTGTTCGCGCACAAAAACTAATACCTGTTTATCCAACTAAAACGTTTCCTAACCATATTTCTATTATTACGGGCTTACTGCCAGTAAACCATGGCATTGTTGATAATAGCTTTTGTGATAAAGCGCGTAAAAACGACTGTTACAGCATGGGCAAAGCATTGGGCGATAGCACATGGGTAAAGGGTATTCCGCTTTGGAATTTAGCCAAAATGCAGGGACTTAAATCGGCTACTTATTTTTGGCCTGAGTCAGATGCATTATTTAACGGCATGACACCAGATTACTTTTATCACTATTCTAAATACAGCGATTACCAAAGCCGTGTTGATCAAATTATTCAGTGGTTAAGCTTACCAAAAGCACAGCGCCCACGTTTTATTGCGAGTTACTTTTCGCTAGTTGATAGCATGGGCCATGAATTTGGGCCAGACGCACCACAAACGCGTGATGCAGTTAAACAGCTTGATGAATTAATGGGGCAATTACAAGCTCGCTTAAGTAAATTAGAGCAAGAGGTAAACTTAGTTATTGTGTCGGATCATGGTATGACGAGTATAGATCCAGATAAAAGCATTGATGTAACCACACTGCCTCAAGATGAAAACTTTTTAGTTAAAAATACTGGCCCACGTTTACTTATTTATACCCAACCGGATGCTAAAAACGCTGATATTGAAGGTTACAAAGCACGTTTACGAGATGCGTCAAGCGGTCGTTATACAGTATTAACTGACGAACAATTAGCAGCGTATCATTACAATAAAGGCACTCGCGTAGGCGATATTGTGGTGCAAACTACAGCGCCAGCGGTATTTACCAATGGTAAAAAACCAACCTATTTAGGGACTCACGGTTATGCATATACCGAGGATATGGCAGCATCATTTATTGCTGTAGGCCCTGCATTTAAACAAGGTGTAAGCCTTAAAGAAGTAAATAACCTTGATATTTACCCAGTACTTGCAAAAGTGATGGGACTTAAATTGTTAAACAAAGTAGATGGCAATGGTAAAACATTAATGCCAGCAATTAAGCAAAAAATCGTTGTGCATTAGCCTAATCTAAAAGAGCGCGTAAGCGCTCTGCAGGGAAGAACATGTTAAAACTATAAAGTGGGCTATTTAGCCCACTTTTTTATTGGGCAGCTTATTTAAAGTTAGCAATACTTGCTTTTGTAGCAGTAACTGTGCGAATTGCATGCGCTTGGTTTGTGATACCAAATGCAATACCGTTTACGCTCCAGCCAGGGTTAGAGAAGTAATCGTACTGAGTTGCGCTACCGTAAACGTGCGGGTAAGCCATTATACTTGCAAACTCGTTTTGTACGCCGTGACCCATGCCATCTACATATACACCGCCAGACGTATCACCTTGTTTGCGTGAATGCGCTAAACCTTGGTTATGACCAAGTTCGTGTACAAATGTAGTTGCACCACAATCAATTGCAGTGATTGAGTACATACGGCTGCTCATTGAGCTGTATAGATTGCCATTAGTGCCTTGGCCAACCCATGCTAAACCACATGAAATAAGCCCATTGCCAGCACTTTGACCAGTACCTAATACGGCAATCATGTCGGCTTTCCAATCGCTGCGTAAACCATCTACGTAGCTGCTATTTGTAACCGAATCTAACCAATCCTCAGACGGCGTTACTGCATAGTCACCTAAGTTTTGTTTGCCAGCTAAGCGTAGTGTTATATCAACGCCATTTTGGCTATATACCTGATTACTAAAAGCAATTAGTTGATTTATTTTAGTGTCAATATTGCTAGTTGCAGCAGCTGATTGGTCGGTATATAAAATACCGATATCGATTGTTTCTGCTTGTGCAACACTTGCTGCACATAATGCCGCAGCCAGTGCGGTTGTTGTGATTACTTTTTTCATTATTGTATTTCCTTACTCTTGTTGTGGTTGGAACTTGTTTTTAACTTGGTTGAGCTCATAAAAAGCAGACACACTAAAGCTGCCTTATAGTGCGGCTTTAGTTGTTTTTTTATATTTTGATTATTGGTTAGCCATCAATTTTTGGTGCAAATATATCAATGCTTTTATCTGATTTGGGTTTTGGTGCGGTTACTTCATGCTCTATGTGGCTTTTATATAAATCGCGTTTTGCTGCAATCCATCCGTACTTACCTTTACTTTCGAATACATAGTTGCCAGAAGGCGCAGTAAATTGACCATACACGGCATCTTTACCTACCGTTAAAACGGTATTATGCATACGGCCATCAACACCCACTATTTTGCCAAATATGCTCTTATCGCCATTTTCAGACTCAACCACATTAGTCACTTCTGCGGTGAATGTTTCGGCTGTTTGCGGAATAGCTAAATCAAAATTTTCGCCAGTTTCTAACGCCTGTAAAGAATTTAAATCAAACTCAATGTAGGCTTCGTTATGTAAGTCGGTAGGTAAAACTTTTGCGTTTATAAGCACTTGCTTTGCTTTGTCGGATAGGCGATTTACGGCATCAAATTCTTCAAACGGTAAATTGTTGTCAGGGGCAACAATGGGTTTAACGGTAATTGGATCTTTACTCATATCAATAGGTGCAGGGGGATGTGTATTGCGCGTTTTTTGTAAATCAATAGGAACAAAATCAATAGCAACAGGCGCGATAGGTTCGCCCGTTTCATCTGCATTAAAAAATAGCCCATAAACTGCAAATGCCGATAATGGTATAGCAATTAGTAAGACGACAGATCTCTTCATTTGTTTCTCTTTTAGTGTTTTTGGTTAACCGTTTGTTACGTTTTATATTATTAAATGGATTAGATCAAGATAATAAATGTAACCGAAAAGAATTAATTCTATATTTTATAATTCATTATAAAATATAGGGATATTTATTTTTGGTATGTTTTTCACTCTTTTTAGTATTGGTTTTTTGTAGGGTTTATGCGGCCTTTGGCGCGTTTGTGGGTACTTGTTTGTTTAGTTAAATACAATGGTTAAAAGTGACTTTTTGACGTTAATTACAATGAAAAATAAAAAGTGAATTTTTTTCACTCTTTGTAAACTAATCGCTAATTGCAATGCATTTATCGGGCACGTATGTTGTGTGCTGCATAAATGGCATTACGAGGGATTTATGAAGGTGTCTGATCAGTTGCTTAACCGAATTACAGCAGGACTTGTGGCTGTAATTATTGGTTTTTCGAGTTCTATTGCATTGATTTATCAGGTGGTGATAACCCTTGGAGGCACGCCCGATTTAGTAGCTAGTTGGATTTTAATGCTTGGTTTAGTGATGGGTACAACGTCAATAGGTTTGTCGTACTATTACAAAGTGCCTGTTTTAATTGCGTGGTCTACCACCGGGGCTGCATTACTGATCTCAAGTGCACAAGGGTATAACTTAAACGAGGCTATTGGCGCGTTTATGCTCAGTGCATTGCTCGTTTTTTTGTCGGGGGTGACGGGCTGGTTTGAAAAAATAATGAACCGTATTCCAAGTGAGCTTGCGTGCGCCATGTTGGCCGGCGTACTTGTTACCTTTGGTATTGATGTTTTTAATTTTATGAACGACATGCCTTTAGTGATTGGCTTAATGGTTGTTATGTACTTTATTGGTAAACGCTTTTTTGCCCGCTTTGCTATGTTAAGCGTGCTTATTATAGGTGTATTACTCGCTTGGCAAATGGGCCATATTGATACCAGCGCACTGCACTGGAAAATGAGCGAATTTGCTTATATTGAACCCGTTTTTCACTTGCAAGCATGCATTAGCATAGGTTTACCACTTTATATAGTTACCATGACCTCGCAAAATTTACCGGGTATTGCTGTTTTAAAAGCGCATAAATATAAAGCGCCTATATCTGCGTCTCTTAATGTTACTGGTTTTGTAAATATGCTTAGTGCCCCGTTTGGAGCTTATTCTATTAATTTAGCCGCTATTACTGCTGCTATTTGTATGAGTGATGAAGCGGATGAAAATCCTGATAAACGTTATTGGGCGAGTATAGCGGCGGGCGCATTTTATATTTTAATGGCGCTGTGCGCGGCTACATTAGTCGGGTTGGTGGCAAGTTTACCGCAGGCACTTATTTTAGCTTTGGCGGGCATTGCGCTATTTGGCACCATTGCTAATAGTTTGCAGCAAGCCCTTAGTAGTACTAAATATACGGAGGCCGCAATTGTTACTTTTTTAGTAACAGCATCTAACTTAACATTACTCTCAGTGGGGTCTGCTTTTTGGGGAATTATAGCGGGTGTGCTTACGCTCCTTATCACCCAAAAAGACTAAAAACTTTATTGTGTACAAAGAGCTGCTGGTGAGTATTTAAAACAAAATTATAGTTTATTTATATCATTAAAATAGCTTAACTAAGCTTATAAAAAAGGCTGCAATTGCAGCCTTTAGTTTTATAAAACAAGATTTACCTAATCAAAAGTATGATGGCGAGTTACACTAAACCGATTAAGTATATGGTGCATAATATACACAACGCACAAACTTAATATTATAGCCACCGATACCGAGCTAAACCGGTACATTGCGCTATAAACAAGATCTTGGCCTGGCCCGAGTGAGTTCCCAAATAAAATACCAAACGTAGTCAACACACCAAAACCAATACCAGGTATGCCTCCGCCTAAAATATGAAAACGCGCAAAAAGAAACGAAAGTATCCATAAAATAGCCATCGGAAAAAGTAAAAAATCAGAGTGACTATACAAAAATAGTTGCGATAGTAACGCTGCATTACACCCTATAAGCGTTCCAATTGCTCGCTGCCAACCAGCCATACCTGCGGCTTTCCAGCACAATGAAAACAAAATAAGCACAGAAGCTGCCTGCGCAGATATTGAGTCTTGTAAATCAAGAACCTGAAAAACCACAAAAGAGAGCGTAGCCACGGTTGAGCATAACAATACCTCATGGCGAATACTTTCTTTTGCTTTAGCTGGCATTACTCGCCCGGGCCTTGCGGTTACATCAGGAAATAGGCCATGCATTAATGCTCCAATAACAACGGTTAAAAATATAGCCAAACCATTAGTTAAAATTAACGGATAAATACTATTTCCTTCATCAACATAGCTCGAAAAATGTAGCTGAATAGAAAGGCTTATCACGCCTAAAGCGCCAAATAAAAAGGCACTACCGCTACTCATTTGGTAAAATAAAAAGCAAAAAACACCAAACACTAATAATGTCATAACGACTGGTAAGTGAGAAAACAATCCCTGCATTATCAGCACTATAAGCGCGCTAAATGCAGCAGATGCTATAAATTGATTTATAAGCCCACGACTTAACGTAGGTACCATGCCCAATATCAACATAGGATAAACGGTAAAAAATATACCATTAGGCCAGTTCATTAATTTACTAATAGTAAAGCCAAGGGTGCATCCACCTGCAATGCGTAGTGCTTGGCGAAGGCCATTAGAGTCTAATTGTGGGCCTTGGCTAACAATTTGAGTCATAAAGCCTCCATTAATAAATGTAGTGTAACCAGCTAATAAATCTAATTTGTGCAGAGCCAAACCATTGCCCAATTGTCGATTCGGGCAATAATTGTACTGTTGCACGTGACCCGCTTGGCATGTTCGCTATTAAGTCTTGATGATTTACGAGCTTTAAATGAATACGTTGACGCTGTGCATCGCGTACCCAACGATTGCTGGTTTCTGTTGTACTTAGTAAACCATTTGCACTAAGTTGACCGTTGCTAACACCTGCTTCAAATGTTTCTAGTATTGCGTCGTAAACTTCACCTGGGCGGCTATCAAATACGACGCGCGCTTGAGTGCCTTGCTTCATATTTGAGAGTGACTTTTCTCTAAAGTCGGCAACTAAGTCGGCTTTTTTAGCGACAATAGCTAATAATGGGCTACCTGCAACTGCGTATGCGCCGTCTAATAATTGTAAGTTAGCAACTACGCCGTCACTTAGTGCACGTACTTGCGTGTAGGATAAATTTAACTCAGCCTGCGCTAACTGGTTAGCAGCATGACGCATAGCTAAGTTTTTATTACCTGAGTCACCTCTAGCTAAAACTGCTTCAGCTAACTGCGCTTCTAGAGCCGCAACATTTGCTTTACTGGCTTCAAAATTAGCACGAATGCTTTCAAGCTCTTGCTCCGATATAGACTTTTGAGTATAGAGTTTTTCGCCTCTGCTTTTTAATAGCTTTTGCTCATGCTGCTTAGCATTTGCGGCACTAATTTGTGCTTCAAGGGCTTTAACATTGGTATCAAGACGCTTGTTTTGTAATTTGGCATCATCAAGCGCGAGTTGAGCTTGCTCTTTGGCTAAATTATATGGGCCTTCATCGATACTAAATAATATATCGCCCGCTTTAACTGGTTGGTTATTATTAACTTGCACACTAGTGACTCGGCCACTAATTTGCGGTGATATTTGCACAACAGGGTGGTATACACGTGCCTGTGGTGTCACAGGCAAAACCATATCGGCCACTAAATAGTAAATAAATACTAAGATAAACCCTATGAGAGAAAACCTTACATAGCGTGCAAACTTTTGATCCGGTGTCATTTTTAGCCTTACTTATTAACTTGAATACATTTAAGGGCGTTTTGCTCTATTTTGATCAAACCAAATGCAATGGCATCTAGCTGCTCAACAGATAAACCGCTGTATAACTGATTTTTTATATCGGAAATGGTCTCTTGCAATGAATGTAAAATGGCATCACTTTGCTCAGTAAAATAGAGTCTTTTACTGCGCTTATCATGTTTGTCTACACGGCGAACGATTAACGATTGCTCCTCTAATTGCTTAAGCGTGCGAGTCAGTGAAGGCATTTCTATCCCTAAGCTATTAGCAAGTTCAAGTTGTGTTAGTCCCTCACCACGCATATTTATATGCATTAGTGCAGTCCAGCGCGACTGAGTAAGCCCCAAAGGCTCAACAGCAATGGTTACTGCTTCGCGGCATAAGCGATGAACTCGGCCCATATTACCGATAACTGTTAAATCGAGCGTCTCGTGAAAAGGTTTTTGTGTAGGCATAGCCATCCCAACATAGTTAGCAAGCTAACTATTTTATCATTACTTAGCTTGCTAAGTAAATATGTGTAAGTGCGGGAAGTGGCAAAATATTTGCTAAACCTCACCTGTAAAAAAATGGTGAGGTTTAGGGGATTTTAAAAGTTAAGTAAATTAGCTGGGGAGTATTGATCGGTAAGTACTTTTGTATCTGCAGGCCAATCTTGGCCGTCTTTAGTAAAGTGCATAAGTTGGCTAATCGCTTTTATATCTACACCGTATTTTACTAATTTAGGGGCGAGAGCATTAACACGCGTGTTAATTTGCGCTTCGCTCGGTATTGATTTAAGCCCCGCTAAAATAATACGGTTGCTGCGATTTTCGCGGCTTACATTTATAAAGTCGCCAAATACAGCGTGGTAAGTTGCCGACTCATGCTCATAAAGTTTACTACTTGAAAACGTATTTGCGGCAATAACGCCACCATCGGCTAATACGCTTTGTACTTCTTCAAAAAACTCTTTAGTGAGCAAATGCTCCGGAATATAGTCACCGTTAAACGCATCCAAAATAATCCAATCGTACTTTTGCTTTTTAATAGCGGCGCGTTTTATAAAAATACGGCCATCTTGCACGCTTGATGTCACTAAGTCGTTTTCTATAAAGTTAAAGTAATCGCGTGCAACTTTAGTTACTGCAGGATCTATTTCAACATTATGAATATTTGCAGTGGGGTATAGCTCATGAATAACGTTAGAAAGTGTACCGCCACCCAATCCTATAATAAGTACACTTTTAGGGTTGTCGGCTACTAAAAGGCTCGCAAACGTCAATTTTGTGTAATTAAAAACAAGTTTGTCGGGATTGCTTTTATACATGCAACTTTGGCTTGTTTGGCTACTTTTAGTATTAAATTTAAGGCAACGTAAGTCGCTTGTTTCTTCAACAATAATATTGCGATAAAGCGAGCGTTCTTCATGAATAACCTTACTAAACGCAGAACCTGACAACACAATTAATGGCAGTAGCAAATATTTAAGCATGAGCAAGCCCCTTATTATTAACCAAGGTATTAATAACAATCGCGACTAAACCCAGTGCCCCAAGTGTTAAAGCAAAGGCGCTAATAATTGTATTTACGTCAAACGCGAGCACAAAGTAAAACGAGGTAATAATAGTACCCAGGGCACTACCAAGCGTACTTACAAAGTATAAACGCCCAGCAACTTGGCCGCTTTTATCGCTATCTGTTACCAGTAAGCGCACAGAGTAGGGCGAGATCATTCCTAAAATAACGGTAGGTATAAAAAATAAAGCAGTTGACGCTAAGAGCGAGCCGTAGCGGCTATCTTCAATATGGGTAAATATAAATTCCATTATAGGCTGCGAAAATAATGTAATAGGCACAACCATAATGCTGGCAATTAAAAATATTAAACCATATTTGGTAAGGGATGCATTTTTAGTGCTGAGTTTACCACCAAGTAAATACCCAAAAGATAAACTAAGCATAAACACAGTAATTATACTGCCCCAAATATGCACGCTACTGCCAAAAAAGGGGGCAAGAATTCTCCCACCTAAAAGCTCAATGCCCATTATGCAAAAGCCGCTGCAAAAAGCTAAAAAGTAAATTAACGCGTTTGTTTTTATGCTCATGTAATTATCGTTATGTAACTTAAGTAGAACACTATACTAACGTGATGCATACAAAGCTGCTAGGGTAATAATTAACCTAAGTTTAATTTTAAAAAAGAAGTTTTGTTATAGCGATTTTTTAGTTAGTTGAATTCTGATCTATTTAGCTTGCCTAGGCCCTCGCGATTTAACACTTAAGACGCTTTTTTATTTAAATTAATTTTTTCTTAAGTTTTCTTTAAGTTTCACTCGTTAAATTTAAACCCTGAAATATAAACAGGTTTAAATGAGCGAGCTTATGCAATTAGCCCACACTTCTACATCATTAGATTTAACACAAAATAACAGTCAGTTTATTAGTGCTCGTATTGATGATGTGCATCGAAAAAATCTCGAAAATACAGTGAAAGAAGGTTTTTTAGTTGCGTATAACGCTAAGCTTACTTCTTTTATGCCACTACTTTGCCAATACGTTACCGAGCAAGGAAAGTGCACGTTAGGGCTAAGGCAAGCAACTTCGCCATTGTTTATTGAGCAATATTTAGCATCACCCGTTGAAGATTTTTTAGATGAAAGTATTTCTCGCAATAAAATTTTTGAACTTGGTAATCTCTGCTCTACAAACCGAAGAGCAACACTTGCACATTTTATTATTGTTAACGAAGCTCTGCAAAGTGTGGGGGCAAAACATTTAGTGTTTTGTGCAACCAACAAAGTGCGTGCTTTATTGCGCTTACTTGGTGTTACGTGTACTGAAATTGCACTTGCGAGCAGTTTTGTAGTTGAGAACCCATTAAAGTGGGGCAGTTATTACGCCAACCAACCAACAGTATGCATTGTGAGCCTAGAGCAAGCTCACCAACAAGTACTAAATACCCCAATGCTTTATAGTTTGATGCAGCAAAACCACTCAAATATCAATTCTTTGGTAAATGCATTGGTGAACGTATGAATTACTATAATACACATTCAGTATCGCCATTAATTATTGCCCATAATAAAGAGCAAATACTTGAAATTAACGGTGATGAGTTTAACCAGCAAATACAAAAAGTAGTAAAAATACTACAAAGCTTTAACGGCAAATGTGTCGCTTATAAGCTCGATAATACGCCAGCTTGGCTTGTTATTGATGCCGCTACTGCGGTTTCTAATAAAGTGGCTGTGCCAATTGCTCACTTTTTTAGTGAACAACAAACTCAATATGTACTAGCGCAATGCGGCGCACATTTATTTATTAGCGACACGCTAAACCCTTTACTTGGGGAGCCGACTGCATCGATTACTTTATTTGAGTGTTACACATTATATATCTACGAAATTGTTGTAGTTAAAGCTGTCAGTTATTTTCCAGAAACTCAAAAAGTAACGTTTACATCAGGATCGACTGGGCAACCAAAAGGCGTGTGTTTATCTGCAAAGAGCCAAATGCAGGTAGCTCAATCTCTGTGCGATAAGATTAATATTAAAAAGCCTGTTCATTTATGTTTATTGCCGCTTGCTGTATTGCTTGAAAATATAGCCGGTGTGTATGCCCCCTTAAAAAGTGGCGGTACAGTGCATTTAATGCCGTTAAATGAATTAGGTTTTGTTGGAACTGCATTAAAACAGCCCGCACAGCTTATAGCTGCGATTGATAAAGTTAAGCCAAATACGCTTATTTTAGTGCCTGAACTATTAGCATGCTTAGTTACTTTTGCAGAAGATGGGTGGCAACCGCCTAGTTCGTTACAGTTTATTGCAGTAGGTGGTGCGCTTGTCAGCGAAATGCTATTAACCAAAGCGCGTAGTTTAAACTTACCGGTTTACCAAGGTTATGGACTTTCTGAGGCGGCATCTGTAGTTAGTTTAAATACGCCCACAAACGATAACCTTCACAGTGCAGGCTCTGTGTTACCTCATATTCAAACCAAAATTGAAAATGGCCAGCTTTTTATAAAAGGCGATTTGTTTTTAGGTTACTTAAATCATCAACCTCACAACAAAAACCAGTGGTATGCAACCGGCGATCTGGTCGAGCAGCGTAAAAATACTTTATTTATTAAAGGCCGATTAAAAAACCTAATTATTACCAGCATGGGTCGCAACATCAGTGCCGAGTGGCCTGAATCACTATTACTAAGTCAAAGCGGAATTTTACAAGCGGTTGTGTTTGGTGAAGGTCGACCTTTTTTAACCGTCATTATTTACGCCGATTCAAAGCTAAGTAACCCAGCGTTAGCTCAATACATTAACGCAATTAATAAACAACTACCTGACTATGCACGAATTCAAAAATGGCATCGTTTAGCTGCCCCATTAAGTGTGCAACAAGGATTATTAACCACAAATAATCGCCCAAAACGATATGCCATAAGTAAGCAGTACCATGCTGTGTTTGAGCAATTTTACCGACTTGGAGAAGTAATTAATGAGTGATTTTTTTAACACCCTTAAAGAGCAAACTAAACAAGAGCAAAACTATCTGCTTGCAGCACCTATTATTCAGCGTGTTTTTAAAGGCGAAGCATCACTTGAAGAATACGCCTCGTTTTTAGCACAAGCGTATCACCATGTTAAGCACACCGTGCCATTAATGATGTCGGTTGGTGCGCGATTAACCGATGATCAAGAGTGGCTGCGCGAAGCCGTTGCAGAATACATTGAAGAAGAGATAGGCCATCAAGAGTGGGTACTTAATGATATTGCAGCCTGTGGTTTTGACAAAGAAATAGTACGGTGTAGTCAGCCGCAATTTGCTACCGAAATGATGGTGTCGTACGCGTACGACTCTATTGCACGTAAAAACCCATTGAGCTTTTTTGGCATGGTACATGTGCTTGAAGGCACTTCTATAGCACTTGCTGATGGCGCAGCTTCAAACATTGCAAGCGCTGTGGGCTTACCTAAAAAAGCATTTAGTTATTTAACCTCTCACGGCGCACTTGATATAGAGCATGTGAAGTTTTTTGAAAACCTAATGAACCAAATAACAGATGAGGCGGATCAACAAGCCATACTTCATGGTGCAAAGCGCTTTTATCGTTTATACGGCGATATATTTCGTGGACTCGATGACGAACCGTTTTTTAAAGCTAGTGCACAAGGCAAATTGGCATGAGTAGCACTTTATGTGTGCTCACTGGCGCAACAGGCGGAATAGGGCAAGCGATTGCTAAAGCCCTATATGCAAAAGGGTGGAAGTTACTGCTTGTAGGGCGAAATACCCAAGCCCTTGAAAAACTGAGCCGTGCATGCCCTGACAGTGAAATATTTGCTGGCGATTTAACCGACGATACAACACGTATTAACTTAGCAATAAAAGCCAAGCAACTCGGCGGCGTTAAGTTACTTATTAACAATGCCGGTATAAATACAATGCAAAGCTTAGAGCACACAAGTAATGAGCAAATAGACAATATGCTCATTACTAATTTGTCGGTGCCTATTAAATTATGCCAGCTATTTTTAGGGCAGTTAGCGTATACCAAAGGCACCATTGTTAACGTGGGCTCATCGTTTGGCAGTATTGGCTACCCGTTTCAAACACTTTATTGCGCCAGTAAATTTGGTTTACGTGGTTTTACAGAAGCGCTCTCGCGTGAGCTTAACGGCTCAGGCGTTAAAGTGACCTATTTAGCGCCTAGAGCAACAGATACATCTATTAATAGCAGTAAAGCGCGTGCAATGAATAAAGAACTCGGTAATAAAATGGACTCGCCAGAATTAGTTGCTCAAGAGTTATTAGCACTTATAAATTCGAATCAAACAAGGCGTTTTATTGGTTTTCCTGAAAAATTATTTGCACGCATAAATGGCGCATTCCCAAGCGTTGTTGATAACGCTATTGCAAAACAACTTCCTAAAATTAAACGTTTTTTAAGTTAACAAACACACAAGGGCAAAATTATGTATAAATTTATACTCGCATTTTATTTAGTATTAACAACTGTATTTGCAACCGCAGTACACGCAGATGAAACACAAGACTTAACCTCTATTCAACAAAAGTGGGCAATTGCTAATTACGAACTTGAAGATGATGCGCAAATAGACGCGTTTACGCAACTAAGTGAGCAAAGTGCATTGTTTGTTAAAAACTACCCAAACTCGGCGCAAACACATATTTGGAATGGTATTGTGTTAGCCAGTTTTGCAGGCGCAAAAGGCGGGTTGGGTGCACTTGGTTTAGCAAAAGAGGCAAAAACGTCACTCGAAAATGCACTCTCAATAGATGGCAGTGCATTAAATGGCTCAGCTTACGCAAGCCTTGCAACGCTTTATAGCAAAGTACCCGGTTGGCCAATTGGTTTTGGTGATGACGACAAAGCTGAAAAATTATTTAAACAAGCGCTCGCTTTTAATCTCGAAGGCATTGATACTAATTACTTATACGGTGAATATTTGTATGACGAAGGCGATTATAAACAAGCTAAAGCACGACTACTTGTAGCACAAGCTGCGGGCATTCGTGATACTCGGGCAAAAGCAGATGAATATCGCCAACAAGCAATAAGCCAGCTATTGGTAAAAGTAGATAAAAAACTAAAAAGATAAACACATAATGCATTTATTACTCGTTGAGGACGATCATTTAGTGGCGCAAGGGCTTATTCGCTCTTTGCGTCAAGAGGGCTACAGCGTAGAGCATAGTGGCACAGTTAAGCATGCCTTAGAGTGCCTTTCTAGTGGTGAGATTGAGCTTGTTATTCTCGATTTAGGATTACCTGATGGCGACGGCTCGCAAGTTTTAAAGCATATTAAAGCACAAAAAAAAGTTATTCCGGTGGTTATTTTAACTGCTCGCGGCAGTATTGATGACAAAGTCCAAGGGCTAGATATGGGGGCAGACGATTACCTTGCAAAGCCGTTTGACCCTGCTGAGTTATTTGCTCGATTACGTGTAGCAAGCCGGCGCATTAACCAAACACAATCAAGCTTATTGCGCTGTGGTGATGTAGTAATGGATACATCAGCTCATACAGTTACACTAAGTGGGCAGTCACTTACACTGCCGCGAAAAGAATACATGCTTTTAAAGGCGCTGATGGAAAATCAGGGAAGGGTGCAATCAAAACAACAACTCGAAAACAAACTTTACCAATGGGGTGAAGAAGTTGGCTCTAATACCATAGAGGTGCATATTCATCATCTTCGTAAAAAATTCCCTAGCGATTTTATTAAAACCTTACGTGGCATTGGCTACGTGGTTGGTAAGCGTTAGAGTGTGTTTGTTTTTCGAGGTTGAAAATGTCTATTCGTAAACGTCTGACCTTAATTTTACTTTCAATGATGGTGCTTACTTGCTTTTTAGCATTAGTAAAAGGCTATCAAAAAAGCATGCGGCACGGCGAAAACTTGCTTGATAATGAACTTAAAATAGTGGCTGGCGTTTTAATTGAGCAACCATTGGCACTAAGCACAGATGCAGTACAAGTAAGTAATAATAGCGCTCAGTTGTTGTATCAAATTTGGCAAAATAATAGTTTACTTAGTGGCTCATCGAGTTTAACGAATAACCAAATTAGTTTTAGCGAGGGCTTTCAAACTGCCAATGTAGCAGGGCAGCGTATGCGAGTGTTTGTGATGAGTAAAAACACCCGTAAAGTCATTGTTGCTGAACCTATGGCAAAGCGGTTTGAATTAGCTGAAGCAGTTATTTTATCTGCAATGTTACCTATGCTATGGGCAGTCCCTCTGCTTGCTATTTTTATTAGCTTTTTTGTTAAATACGCATTAGCCCCTCTTACTCGATTATCTAAGCAGCTGGCTACTCGCCAAGCAAACGACTTTACGCCAATTAACTGGCAGGTAACCGACGAAGAAATTAAACCGGTTATTAATCGTTTAAACGACTTATTTAAACGAGTAGAAACCGCTTACTTACGAGAGCGCTTTTTTGCCTCAGATGCAGCTCACGAATTACGTACCCCGCTTAGTAGTTTAAAAATTAATGTACATAATTTGGCTAATAAACAAAGCAACTCGCAAAACCATCAAGAACTCCAAGCTATGTCGCAGGGCATTAATCGCTTAAGTAATATTGTTGAACAAATGCTAATTTTAGGGCGCACTCAGCCTGAACAATGGCAGAGGCAGTTTAGCGAACAATCATTGCTAACGATTACTCAGCAAGTCGTATCGGAGCAATACGACAAAATAGATGAAAAAAACCAAACCATTAGTCTTGAAGGCGATGATTTTGTAATTAATGGTGATGAGTTTACATTAACCACGCTTATCGCTAACTTACTTAGCAATGCCATAAAATACACACCCAATAATGGTCAAATTATAATTAAATTAGCATCAAGTAATAACGGCTTTAGTTGGCAAATTGATGATTCCGGTGCGGGTATGACTGAAGAGCAAAAAGAGCGAATATTCAATCGCTTTTATCGCGTAGGTGGCGACCAGCATCCATCAGGCGAGCAAGGTGCGGGTTTAGGTATGGCGATTGTTCAACATATAATTGCTATTTATGGCGCAAGTATTCATTTAGCGAATAGCCCTTTAGGCGGACTAACCGTTAAGGTTACTTTTACAGGAGTAAAAAGTGACTAAACGTTTATTTAATCAGTGCCTTTGTTGTTTGTTATTTTTGTCGTTTAACGCGGCGAGTAAAGAGTACCTTATTATTTTAAAAGATCATTTGTTTTATCCCTCGCAAATAATTATTCCCGCAAATAAAAAAGTAAAACTATTGATAGAAAACCAAGACAGCACACCAGAAGAGTTTGATAGCTTTGATCTAAACAGAGAAAAAGTACTCTACCCAAATCGTAAAAGCATTATTTATATAGGGCCGCTAAGTAAAGGGCATTACGAGTTTTTTGGTGAGTTTTCGCCAAATACAGCAAGGGGCGTTGTTATAGTTAACGATGAAGGGGCGCAGCATGCTAATAACTAGTTTAGTCATGAGCCTTAACCAATTACTACCAGTGGCTATTTTATTAGTATTACTACAAGTAGTTAAAAAACAAAGCTCTTTAAAAATAGGGTCTGCTTTATTAATAGGCGCGATAATGTCGTTTTTGTACATGCAAAGTGCGTCGTGGGTGAGCCAGTGGTTTGAACACCAAGGGTTAGAGTACTCACAAATAGGGCTATGTATTACTATATTTATTGCTGTATTGGTATTTGCACTAAAGCAAAAGTCAGCGGCATTTTATATCGCAGTTATAAGCATAATAACGCTGTATTTAAGCCATTATATTATTTACCTCACCAGTTTTTGGCAAAATAATGATGCAGGGCAAAGCTTATTTATTGGCACTTTATTAGGTGTGGGAATTTGTTTAAGTTTTAGCGTATTGCTGTACTTTTTAATGAATGCAATTAAGCACCGTTTTGGTATGTATCCGCTTTTTACTTTGCTTGCTTTTAACAGCGCGGCTAAGTTACTAGTTGCACTGGATTTGGCAAGCCAAATAGATTTAATTACAAACACCTCAACAGTGTGGGACTTACGTAATTTGTTAAGCGAAAACTCTGAGCTAGGCCGCGTACTGCGTGCTCTTGTTGGTTACGAGGCCACTCCTGATTTAATGAGTGTACTTATATATAGTACAAGCAGCGTGTTATTTTTATTACTTTGTTATGTTATTTCCGCTTCAATAACTAAGGAACGTGTATGAAAGCACTCAACCTATATTCAGCGCTTAGTTTTACCGCTCTTTGTTTGTTGGTATTCTCAATCCAAGCAAAGGCCGATGGTATTGTTGTTGATAAGGTATATCACCCTTATGTTTTGCCTTTTGAGCGTGAGTTTGAGTGGCGATTAGTGTCGCACCAAACAGATAGTGGCAACATACTAGCGCAGCGTTTGGGTGGCGGTGGTGCTATTAACGATACAATGGCACTCGAAGGCTATTTAGTTGGTGAGCGAGACGACAACGGCGACTTTGGATTAGAAGCTTATGAGCTTGAGCTACGTTGGCAATTAATTGAACAAGGTAAATTATGGGCTGATTGGGGCGCGTTATTTGAGCTTGAAAAAAAGCATAACGAAGATGTGTATGAGGCAACCTCGGGTTTTGTGATCGAAAAAGAATTTGGAAAAACAAGTCTTACGCTAAATGCTTTTTTGGTTTATGAGTGGGGGCAAGACATTAAAAACGAATGGGAAAGTGAGTTTAGAGCACAATATCGCTATCGATATCGCTCTGCTTTCCAGCCTTCTATAGAGGTTTACGTAGGTGAAGACTTTATTGGTATAGGGCCTGGCTTTATAGGTTTACAGCGCTTTGATGGGCAAAAGCAATTAAAATGGGAAGCGGGTTTCATCACTGAGATAAGCCAATCAGAAAAAAACCATAGTTTTAGGCTCGCATTAGAATTTGAATTTTAATAACCAATGATAGCTGTTTTGGTTGTTTATCATTCTGATTATAGATAGGTACTTGACATATTATTTAAACTCTATATAGTGGGCCGCAGCTAGAAAGAAAGCATGTAAGCTATAAATCTCCATTTCGATATAAGTAATACTTGTAGTACCGTCCTGAAGTTTTTAAAGTACCATCTCATTTTTTGCTACACCCGCTCTTATGAGCATATTTTTATTTTTATTTCAGGATATTACAATGTCTAACATCGTATCAGGTACAGTTAAGTGGTTTAACGAGTCTAAAGGTTTTGGTTTCATCGAGCAAGAAAATGGCCCAGACGTTTTCGCACATTTCTCAGCAATCAAAAGCGAAGGTTTCAAAACTTTAGCTGAAGGCCAACGTGTAGAGTTTACTCTTTCACAAGGTCAAAAAGGTCCACAAGCTGATAACATCACAGCTGTATAATTTTACTTTTTAAGTAAAATGAAAAAAAGCGCTTAAGGCGCTTTTTTTGTGTCTGAAATTTGACTCAAACCAAGCAACGCCCATTATCAATGTAAATTAACTAAATGATATTGCTATTATTTATCCCCTCCTAATATTCGTTTTTCTATTCTTCTAAGCCATTGTGCTAATGCAAGTGAGTTTAAGCTTGTAATTTATACCGAACATTTCTCCCTTATAATTTCAAAACAACAAATTCAAAACGACAAAGACCAGCTTGTTAGTAGTACTCTCGATATTGTAAAAGATATTTGCACAGCTATTGATATAACCTGCGAGTTTAAATTGCTTCCTTGGAAGCGTGCTTATAACTTAGTTTAAAAGCCCGTTACTTTGGCATTGTTTCAATAATTAAAAACATCGAACGTGACCCACCATTTTATTAGGCTGGGCCGCTGGCGCGAGTCAAACTTTCTTTTATAAGCTCAAAGCTGATAAGTAAGTTATACCAATTCCATTAAGTATGCGGTCTAAATTTTACGCCGAAAAAACAATTCAGCTCTAGGCGTATATAAAATTGGTTTTAAAGCGGGCGAAAACTTACTAATATTTGGAGGCAAAAACAATATATGGATTTGTTTTTAAAAAGAAAATAGATCTAATTTTGGGCTCATAATGACAATAATGCATCAGTTTGAACCTTTGACTATAAAGTGGGGAAGATGCTGAAAGGCTGCAAAAATTACATCTTTGTGCGCTTGCTAGCAATTGCATCGCATTTAATAAGTAAGTAGTTGTGCGTGTTATAAAGTAATTTAACAAAGAATATAAAAAGTTAAAAATGAAAGATGATTTTGTCGCCCATAAGCATACTTATCTTCAATGATTTATCTTTCGTAAGGAAGCCCTTTATTTTGCTTTATTTTTAAAAATGCAGCTTGCAGTGCTTCTATTAAATACATATCTGTTTTTTTATTTGCAGCTAAATAAGCATCAATTGTTAGCTCATCTATTTTATAAATAAACTTTAAGTGTGCTGGTTTGAGCTTTAGATAATCACTCATCTGCTGCATGAATAAAGGATCGTCTACAATTAAATCTACTTTTTTAGCTAATAGTAAAGAGTATGATTTTTGAATATCAGAGGTTAAAACAACTTCAAATCCAAGTTTCGTGAGGGTTTGTGTTGAAAAGTCATTGCGTTGCATTGCAATTTTATACACTTTTGCTTGTTCAGTATTATTTATAATAAGATCATTTCGCTCTGATAGGCCGATAAAGCCCAGCTCAAATCGTCCAACTGGTCCAATCCAATAAAATTTATTTTCTCGCTCTACAGTGCGTGCAAGGCTGTATATAAAGGTGTTTTTTAACTCATCTGCAATTTTATAAGCACGTGCCCAAGGATACATTTGAATGTTAGGTGTGAGATCAGCCTCAGCAAATATATCTCTAATAAACTGAGTACCTTCACCTGCTACCTCGCCATTAATCAATACTTGGTTTGGTGGTGCTAACTCTGTAACAACAAGCAGGGCTTCCTTTGCTTGAACATACACAGAACAAATTAAAAAAAGAGAATAAAGAATATATTTCACAATAGCGAATCGTCATTCGGTTAGCTTAAGTAATAATAAGTGTGGCTGAAAATATGAAAAACACAAAAATTATTTATGTGAACTTGTTACTAAGATATTGGTTTATTTGAGTTATGTATAACTATAAAGGGGGCTAGATAGATAAGTGGCTTGAGGTTAGAAGTAGTTGAGGCTAAAAATTAAGGCCTAAAACGATAAAAGGGCCTTGCGGCCCTTGGTGAAGTATCGTTCAAGTCAGATAGAGCTTTAACCCCTTAAAGCGCTATCCTCTTGTTTTGCAACACCGGTGTTCATCTCAATAAGTTTCTAAGCTAGCGAGAGGAAAAACCCAGCAATTGCTGCGCTCATAAGGTTAGCCATAGATCCTGCTAACACTGCTCTGAGCCCTAAGCGTGCGATATCCTTCCGCCGACTAGGCGCCATACCGCCTAACCCACCTAGTAAAATGGCTATCGATGATAAGTTAGCAAACCCACATAAAGCAAAAGTAACGATTGCTTGTGTGTGCGCGCTTAACGTATCGCGATAATTTATAAAGTCTAAGTAAGCAACAAACTCGTTTACTACTATCTTTTGACCAATAAAGCTGCCGGCTATAATCGCTTCATCCCATGGCACACCTAGTAACCATGCAACTGGAGCAAATACATAACCTAATATTTCTTGAAGCGTTAATGTTGGGTAATCAAACCACCCGCCAATACCGCCTAATAAACCGTTTAATAGTGCAATTAGCGCTACAAAAGCAAGTAACATTGCACCTACATTAAGTGCTAAATGCATACCGTTTGCAGCACCTGATGCAGCTGCATCAATTACATTTACAGGCTTATCTTCGTCATCTAAATCTAAATCAGCTAAGTTATCTCTAGGCGTTTCAGTTTCTGGCACAATCATCTTGGCCATTAAGAAACCACCTGGTGCAGCCATAAAGCTCGCAGCAATAAGATACTTAAGATCTACGCCAATAATTACGTAACCGGCCATTACAGAGCCTGCTACAGTGGCTAAGCCACCTACCATTACTGCAAACAATTCCGATTTTGTCATCGTTGCTATAAATGGCTTAACTATTAACGGTGCTTCAGTTTGGCCTACAAAAATATTTGCAGTTGCTGAAAGCGATTCTGTGCGCGAGGTTTTCAATAATTTTTGTAAACCGCCGCCTAAAATCCTAATTATCCAATCCATAATGCCAAGGTGATATAACACAGCAACAAGCGCTGAGAAAAACACGATAACTGGCAAAACTTGAATTGCAAAAATAAAACCTAATGTGTCTTGTGAGGCGAGTGGACCAAATAAAAACCCAATACCATCATTAGCATAACCAATAACCGATGAGACGGCTGATGACATGCTAGTTAACACATTTTTTCCTGCTTCGAAAAACAGAACAAAACCGCCTATAACAATTTGCATCGCAAATGCTATACCAACGGTTCTTAAGTTAATTGCCTTGCGATTAGTTGACGCAGCAAAGGCAATGCTTAGTAGCACACACATGCCTACTAAGCTCATAAATGTTGTCATACAAATGTTTCCCGTTGTTATTCTTGTAGTAAATATTTAATTTTACTTTTTATTATATCAATCGCAACGCGGTTCATGCCGCCTCGAGTCACAACTAAATCAGCATTATGCTTAGAAGGCTCAATGAATTGATAAAACATCGGTCTAACAGTTGCCTGATATTGCTCAACAACAGATTGTAATGTTCTGCCTCGTTGCTCCATATCACGTTGCATACGACGCATTAAACAAATATCTAAAGGTGTGTCTATAAACACCTTAATATCAAATTCTTTATTAAGCGCTTTATCACTCAATAGTAAAATACCTTCAACAATGAGTATTTTAGCAGCTGGCACTCGGCGTGTGGTTGCGCTACGCGTGTGCTGTGCATAATCATACGTTGGTACTTCTACTGAGTTACCACAACGAAGTTGCGTTAAATGCTCAAGCATTAATGCGTGTTCAAATGCATCTGGATGGTCGTAATTTGTTTGCGTACGATGAGCCATCGGCAAATGCGACTGATCCTTGTAATAAGCATCTTCTTCAATAATGGCGATAGCGCCTGGTTCAAGCTCATTAACCAATTCATTGTAAATTGTTTGGCTAAAAAGAGATTTGCCCGACGCTGATGCGCCTGCAATGGCTATAATAGTAGTTCGTGTCACTAAAGTTCTCATCCACACAGAAAGATATATTGTTGGTAGATCACAATAGCAAAAAAGACACGATTAATCTCTTTTGCTTCGCTCAAGGGTGCAAATTTATAATGTTTAGGTTTTATGAAACAGGACTTTTGTCCTGTACGGAAAATTCGATCAGCGGATAAAGTAACCACCTAGAATCAAAGTGAGGTCAAAATGGCAAGAGCAATTATTTTAATGGCAGATAGCCTAGGAATCGGTGCAGCACCAGATGCAGATAAATTCGGCGATCTTGGGGCTAATACATTCGCTCACTTACTAAAAGCATATTACGACGAAACAGGCAGTGCGCTGTCGCTTCCTAACCTATCAAAACTTGGGTTAGTGGATGCATGCGAAGCTGCCGGTGGCGAACCGTGTTTAATTTCAGACCGCCAAGCTCCTCAAGGTGCATGGGGTTACGCTAAAGAAATCTCTAGCGGAAAAGACACGCCATCAGGTCATTGGGAAATGGCAGGCGTACCTGTGTTATTTGATTGGGGATATTTCCCAAAAACACAGCCAAGTTTCCCACAAGAATTTATAGACGAGTTTATTGCTCGTACAGGTATTCCTGGTATTTTAGGCAATTGCCATGCATCAGGAACTACCATTTTAGAACAGCTAGGTGAAGAGCACGTAAAAACAGGTAAACCAATCTGTTACACCTCAGCTGATAGCGTGTTTCAAATAGCCGCGCATGAAGAGTCATTCGGCCTAGAGAAGCTTTATCAAGTTTGCGAAATCGCACGGGCGCTACTTGATGAAATGAATATAGGACGAGTGATTGCGCGGCCATTTTTGGGTTCAAATAGCCAAGACTTTGCTCGAACGGGTAATCGTCGTGACTATTCAGTACTTCCGCCAGCACCAACATTGCTAGATGTACTAGCAAAAGACGGCGGCGAAGTAATTAGTATTGGTAAAATTTCAGATATTTACGCGCATCAGGGCATAACCCAAAAGCATAAAGCACCTGGGCTTATGAACTTGCTAGAAAAAACCAGCGAAGTAATGGAAAGCGCGCCAGATCGTAGCTTAATCTTTACTAACCTAGTTGATTTTGATGAAAAATTTGGTCATCGCCGTAATCCAGTAGGATACGCAAAAGCATTAAAAGAATTTGATGACTATTTACCAACTATACTAAATCAGTTAAAAGCAGATGACGTATTAATGATCACTGCAGATCATGGCTGTGACCCAACCTTTCCAGGTTCTGAGCACACTCGTGAATACGTACCTGTTATTGCATACCAACCAGGTATGAGTAACACACCATTAGGTGAACGCAACAGCTTTGCAGATATAGGTCAAACACTGGCACAGTGGTTTAGCTTATCTGCGCTTGATTACGGCGACAGCTTTTTAAATGAGCTAAAAACGCCAAATAAAAAGGAAAACAATTAATGAGTACTCCGCATATCAGTGCAAACGTTGGTGATTTCGCCGAAACAGTATTAATGCCAGGCGATCCGCTACGTGCGCAATATATTGCTGAAAACTTTTTAGATGATGCAGTACAAGTTACAGGCGTTCGTAACATGTACGGTTTCACTGGTACTTACAAAGGTAAGCCAGTAAGTATCATGGGTTCAGGCATGGGCATTCCATCAATGTCTATTTATGCACGTGAGCTAATTGTAAGCTTTGGCGTTAAAAATATTATACGTATTGGTACGTGTGGCGGTATTGGCACAGATATCAAAATTCGTGACGTAATTTTTGCACAAGGTGCAAGCACAGATTCAAACGTAAACCGTGCACGCGTACGTGGCTACGATTTTGCTGCTATTGCTAACTTTGACCTACTTTTAAACGGCGTAAACGCTGCTAAAGAGCTAGGAATTAAAGCAAAAGTAGGTAACGTATTTACGACAGACACATTCTATCAAGCAGATGACTCGTTCTATAAAGACTTAGACAAGTTAGGCATGCTAGCAGTAGATATGGAAACAGCAGGTTTATACGGCGTTGCAGCTGAATACGGCGCAAACGCAATGGCATTATTTACAGTAAGTGATCACGTAATCACTGGCGAAGCAACACCTGCTGATGAGCGTCAAAGCACGTTTAACGAAATGGTTAAAATTGCATTAGAGTCAATAGCTTAAATAATACATAACAGTTCCTTGGTAACGTATTCACTAAGTTTTGGAGACACGCCCAAAGTGAAGTGAGACTAAACCTCCAAAGCCGCATTTTATGCGGCTTTTTTTATGCCTGAAGAAAATGGGTAGCAGCTTCTAATTACTTATACCAATTCGCTTAATTAAGTGATCTATTTTGAGGATGGAAAAACGTGTTGATAGCTAGGCAAAAAATTCGCTATTTAGTTGTTCTAAATGAGAATTTTTTAACGCAGGTAGCGACACGTTTAGCCCCTAAAAATGATTAAGTATTATTGCGGGTTGGTATTAATTCAACCATCTAAAAACTGCGTTTTTAAACGCCTGCAAGCAGCGCGTCTACAGGTGGATTTTAGCCACCGCGTTAAGTTTTCCACGTAGGCGCAGAGCTTGCTTGCGCGAGAAGCGCAGCTTCTAATTACTTAATCACCCATCCTAAAAACTACGTTTTTAAACGCCCGCAAGCAGCGCGTCTACAAGTGAATTTTAACCACCGGTTAAGTTTTCCACGTAGGCGCTAAGCTTGCTCGCGCGAGAAGCACAGCTTCTAATTACTTAAGCTAACTACTCTAAAAGCGCAGTATCTCTAAACCTATTTGTGTATAACAGCCCTAAAAAACAATATGCACGCAGAGAAGAAAAAGAGGAGCAAATGAGAAGAGCAAAACCAATGCTGACTCGGCATTATAAAAGTACAAGCGTTGCTTTAAAAGCTTGTAACCTGCGCGAATAGAAGTGTTTATACCAAGTTTAGAGTATGACTTGTTGCTCATGTTAGAAGCACAGTTTCTGATTGTTTTTATTATTTTAACTTCTAAGCTCTTCTCTAAAAGCGCAGCATCTCTAAACCTATTTGTGTATAACAGCCCTAAAAAACAATATGCACGCAGAGAAGAAAAGGAGGAGCAAATGAGAAGAGCAAAACCAATGCTGACTCGGCATTATAAAAGTACAAGCGTTGCTTTAAAAGCTTGTAACCTGCGCGAATAGAAGTGTTTATACCAAGTTTAGAGTATGACTTGTTGCTCATGTTAGAAGCACAGTTTCTGATTGTTTTTATTATTTTAACTTCTAAGCTCTTCTCTAAAAGCGCAGCGTCTCTAAACCTATTTGTGAATTAATCACTTTAGGTCTTAACTCTACGGTAGAGCAGAGTTTGTAGAGCGCAGTAAAGCTTCTAATTACACAACAAACTTAACCTTTAAAAACAAAAAAAGGGCCAAGGCCCTTTTTTATGATGTTGCGCCTAATCATACAGGCCAAATACCGAGTGCTTAAACAACTTCACCAGCTACTATCGTATTAAAGCTGTCGTTGTCATGTAAGCTTGCAAATGCGCTCTCATGTAATAGCTCATTACGTAAATTTGGAGAGTATTCAAGTGCCATTTTAATGTCGGCTAATGCATCAGCATGCTTATGTGTTAGCGCATAAGCACATGCTCGTTGCCAATAGGCATAACCATAGACACTATCTATATCAATGGCTTGATTACACAATTCAATGGCTTGTGCTGTTTCATTTATTTCTAATAACGCATCGGCCTTATAAGCAATGGCTTCAACATCCTCTGGTTTACGTTTTAAAATCTCATCAAATATTTCAATTTTATTAGCAAAATCACTTTCCAAATTGGCGCGCATCCATAACGAATGAACCTCGTTGGTAACTGATATGCGCTCTTGGTTACTGAGTATTTCTTCTGAGCGTACGCGTAGTTTTTCTTCAAGAATTTTTAATCGGTCTTCATACTCGTCAGTAATTACACTTACACGTGTATTTACAATATCTTCTACTTTGTTTTTAACATCGCGTAGTGAGTTCCAGCCCACTAAAACCAAAATAGAAGCCGTAGCGGTAATTATAAAAAATACATTATTAATAGTATCGGTAGTGTATGTTAATGCGCGATCTGCAGTATCAAGCTGTGCATGAGTAACTTGCTTAGTTACATCCTCACGGAGTTTTTGTTGATCTTGCCTTACGGCTTTTAGCTCGTCGAGTATGTAGCGCTCCATTAGCGGTTTAAACATAGACTCTTTAAGTTGTTTGAGGGCTTGTTGCTCTTGTTGTGCAGTAGGGGCTGCTGGTTTTTGTTCAGCAGAATTTACTATGCCCGAAAAAAAAGTTAAACAAACAAAAAGTGTAGATAGGTAATAACGCATCGGTACGCCTAATTAAATTAATTACTGTAATAACTTTAACATGCAGGGCTGAATGGCACTAGGGCGCGTTGACTTTTCAGGATTAAAATTGACCTAATTTAGATAGGAGTAATAGTTGTAAGAATTTTTTAGCCCAGTGAGCTTAGCAATAATAGGGTAAAGCATGAGCATTTTGCTAATACTTAGGTAGTTTTAGGAAAAAAATAGGCAAAAAAAACCAGCTCAATATGAGCTGGCAAAAACTGCTTAAAACAACAATATGTCGTAGGGATTCACAGGAGAACAACTTCATACTAACTGAATCTTTATGAACAAATACTTAATTCAATTCAATTAGTTAAAAATATAAGAATACTCAAAGTATTCGGTTTATAAAGTAAAGGTGCATTGGGGTTAAGTAATGCACCTTTATAATTATAACTATATAACTACAATTTCATGGTGAAGGGGGGTATTCCAATGTGCGCTTTAAATAAATTAAAGCCACTTTCAAACCCTTCACATACCATTACGCCGAAATTTTTCAATTCGATCACAGGTCTAGTAAAAAGGTTAAGGTTAATTCACTAATTTGTTTTTTTATCTTACGTAATACTTTACACGAGCGCCATCAGGTTTATTTTTACTATTATTTTGAACGTAATTACAAAGCTATTGTTAAATACATCATTAGCAAAAGGCCAATCAAAAATATAAATTGGAGCAATCGTTTTAAATAGTATGTTGAGGCTGGCGTAGCATAATTTATGCGCCTATATTAAGGATACGTAAGTGTTTAGGCAGGCACACTAAATAATAAGTAAGCTGATTAAATAAAAATAACCGTTACTTTTTAAAAAGTTATAAATACATAAACAACAATACTGATTGATTAAGTATTTTACTTTTCTATTATAAGGATTCCAGAATGAGCAACCCTAAAGCAGGCCAATGTCCGGTCATGCACGGCAGTAATACTAAAACGTCTAATCCCAATACTGATTGGTGGCCAAATGCCCTAAACTTAGACATTCTTCATCAGCACGACACCAAATCAAATCCATACAATAGCGACTTTAATTACGCTGAAGCATTTAAATCAATCGATCTTGACGCGCTAAAAACAGACGTAAAAAGCTTAATGACCGATAGCCAAGATTGGTGGCCAGCCGATTGGGGACATTACGGCGGTTTAATGATTCGTTTAGCATGGCACTCAGCGGGTTCATACCGTTTAGCCGATGGTAGAGGGGGCGGTGGTACAGGTAATCAACGTTTTGCGCCACTAAATTCATGGCCAGATAACGGTAACCTCGACAAAGCGCGCCGTTTACTTTGGCCAATAAAGAAAAAATACGGTAACAAGCTTTCATGGGCCGACTTAATTATTTTAGCGGGCAACATGGCATACGAATCAATGGGTTTAAAAACCTTTGGTTTTGCCGGCGGCCGAGAAGATATTTGGCATCCTGAAAAAGACGTTTACTGGGGAGCTGAAAAAGAATGGTTAGCGCCAAGTGACGGCCGTTACGAAAGTGTAGATAAACCAGACACCATGGAAAATCCATTAGCCGCAGTACAAATGGGCTTAATTTATGTAAACCCTGAAGGTGTAAATGGTATCCCTGATCCGCTTAAAACAGCGGCCCAAATTCGCGAAACTTTTGCACGTATGGCAATGGATGACGAAGAAACCGCTGCATTAACGGTAGGCGGACACACAGTAGGTAAAGCGCACGGTAATGGCAAAGCAGAAAACTTAGGACCAGAACCAGAAGCTGCTGACGTACACGAGCAAGGCCTTGGTTGGAATAACACTACAACCCGTGGGATTGGCCGCGATACAGTTACATCAGGTGTAGAGGGCGCATGGACTACGCACCCAACACAATGGGATAACGAATACTGTAAGCTTTTATTAACCTACGAATGGGAACTCACTAAAAGCCCTGCAGGCGCTCATCAGTGGGAGCCTATTAATATTAAAGAAGAAGACAAACCTGTCGATGTAGAAGATTCATCAATTCGTTTAAACCCAATGATGACAGATGCTGATATGGCCATGAAAGTGGACCCAACGTACCGTAAAATTATTGAGCGTTTTTATAACGACTTTGACTACTTTTCAGACGTGTTTGCACGTGCCTGGTTTAAACTAACTCACCGCGATTTAGGTCCTAAATCATGTTACTTAGGTGCCGACGTACCAAGCGAAGACTTAATTTGGCAAGATCCAATTCCAGCCGTTGATTACACATTAACAGACGCCGAAATTAGTAATTTAAAAACCACATTATTAAATTGTGGTGTTAGTGCCGCTGATTTAATAAATACAGCGTGGGATAGTGCGCGTACGTATCGTGGTTCTGATAAACGCGGTGGCGCAAATGGCGCACGTATTCGTCTAGCACCACAAAAAGATTGGCAAGGTAATGAGCCAGAACGTTTAGCATCAGTACTTAGTGCGCTTGAAAAAGTGCAGGCTGGCTTGAGTAAACCTGTTAGCATCGCCGACTTAATTGTTTTAGGTGGTACAGCTGCTATCGAACAAGCAGCAAAACAAGCCGGTGTTGATGTAAACGTGCCGTTTGCTCCAGGACGTGGAGATGCAACAGATGAAATGACTGATGCAGAATCGTTTGATGTACTAGAACCCATTCACGATGGTTTTAGAAACTGGCTGAAAAAAGATTACGCAGTGTCAGCGGAAGAGTTATTACTAGAGCGCAGCCAACTAATGGGATTAAGTGCACCAGAAATGTCGGTACTTATTGGTGGGATGCGAGTACTAGGTACTAACTATGCTGGCAGCGAACATGGCGTATTTACAAATAGCGTAGGCTCATTAACCAACGACTTCTTTGTAAACTTAACTGACATGTCAAACCGTTGGGAGCCAACTCAAAAAGGTTTATACAATATAGTAGACCGTAAAAGTGGCACTACTAAATGGACTGCAACACGCGTTGATTTAGTATTTGGATCAAACTCTATATTGCGCGCACTTGCTGAGTTTTATGCACAAGACGACAACAAAGAGCGCTTTGTACATGACTTTGTAAACGCATGGGTAAAAGTAATGAACGCAGACAGATTCGATCTTAAATAATCTGTACGCTAAATAAAAACGGGGGAGTAATAATTTACTCCCCCGTTTTTGCATATAGTCCCGGTCAGTATTACTTATAAAATATTGTAATTTATCTAAGTCATATAAAAATTAGGCATTAAAAAAGGCGGCAAAAGCCACCTTTTTATAAAACAATAAAACTTATAGAAGTGCAAAAAGCTTTTGTAGTTGTGGCATGTATTCGCTCACAAGTTCAAGGTTGCTTTCGCTTACTAAAGACTCTGTAGACTCCTCAGCTGCGCTTGACGATTTACCAAACGAACCCATTAACGAACTAGCGCCTTTATCTTTAGCACTTTTCATACTTTGAAAACCGCCCATTACTTTATTCGCTGTTTCTTGATTATCAGCAGATAAACCCGATTTAAGGTTTTCGATATAAGCCATTGATACTTCAGAACCTACAGTTACTAGTTGCTCTGGTGTAAAGCCGTAGCGGCCTGTAACACCCGCGAAGCTTTTGTATAGGTCTTGCTCTTTAATCATGCTTAGTGCGCTATTAGCTAGAGAGCTTTGTTCGTCAACACTTTGATCTGCAGAACCACCTAACATACTTGCTAAGTCTAAGTCTTTTAAAGACTCTTGGCTGCTTGCCCAGCTCGTTACAGCTGGCAGTGCTTTCATATAGCTTTGAAGTTGACCTTCGTTAATATCTACTGCAAGGCTTGAGAAACTCATTGCTAATAAGCTAAGTGATACAAGTATTTTTTTCATTGAGCATTTCCTAGTATTAAAGTTGTGCCAATTAGAAACTAATAAGCAACACTTGCCAACACAAAATAATATATTGGCTGATTTTATAGTACAATTTATGAGAATTTATTTAAGTTCTAAGAATTTAGTTCATTCACCACAAGCTAATGTACTGATGATATAATACATTTTTGACAAATAGAGCTGAACACAATGTTAACAATTTCAAATACTGTCACTATCGATGAATGGGAACTAGAGCTTACGGCTATTCGTTCGCAAGGTGCCGGTGGTCAAAATGTTAACAAAGTAGCCAGTGCCATTCATTTACGCTTTGATATTAATCGCTCTAAATTACCTGATTTTTATAAAGAGCGTTTGCTAGCCTTAAATGATACAAGAATTACCAAAGAGGGCGTTTTAATAATTAAAGCGCAAAGCCACCGTACGCAAGAGCTAAACCGAGAAGATGCCCTTAAGCGCTTAAAAGATTTAATTCTTAGTGCTACCGTTGTTAATAAAGCGCGTCGTGCCACCAAGCCTAGCCGTAATTCACAGCGAAAGCGCATGGACAAAAAAACTAAACACGGGCAAAACAAAGCGCTACGCGGCAACATAAAGTTTTAGTTTTAAACGGTATTAATAAAGTAGATAAAGGACTTGATGCCTACATGCAGGCACCATTTTTACATCGTATTGTACGTATAAAAATATAAGTGAGGGGTAGCCTCACTTATATTTAATAACTATTAAAACCTACTTAGCCAGTTCTAAATCAGATTCTGCATTTGCCAACATTGCAAACTCTTCATCAGCGCTTTTAGCAACTAAGTGTTTTGAGCTATAGCCAAAGTAATATGCGGCGCCCACAATAAACAGCACCATAGTGTATAAAAATGCACGAGGGTCAAACGCATACACACCCGTTAATGCTATAAGCGACAGTACTAAAGCAATACTTGACGTAACTACGCCACCTGGAGTTTTGTACGGGCGAGGTAAATCAGGTTGTTTAACGCGAAGTAAAATATGGCTCAGCGCCATTAATGCATACGAGAGCGTTGCACCTACTACTGCCATTGCAAGTATTAAGTCACCCTCACCACTGAGTGATACTAAAAAGCCAAATACTGCCGGTACAATCAACGCACGTGCTGGCACTTTGCGATTAGTCGTAATAGACAACGAACGTGGTAAATAACCGGCTCTAGATAAAGCAAACACTAAGCGACTATAACCATAAATAATAGAGAAAAACGAAGCAACTAAACCCGCAAGCCCTAATATATTTACAACGGTTGCTAAGCCCTCACTACCGGATGCATTTAATGCATCAACTAAAGGCACAGCACTTGCGCCCATTGCAGCAGCACCGCCAGCACCAGGCACTAAAACAACAACTAAAAAAGCAGTAAATAACAAAAAGATCATTGCACCAATAATGCCTTTTGGCACATCTTTAGCGGGATCTTTTGCTTCTTCAGCAGCAAGTGGTACACCTTCAACCGCCAAAAATAACCACATGGCAAACGGTAATGCAGCCCAAACCCCGTACCAACCTAAAGGTAAAAACTCACTAGCTCCCACTGCATCGGTTACGGGGACGTCAAATAAGCGCGATGCATCAAAATTTGTGATTAAAACAAAAGCCGTTGCAATAATAGCTAATACCGCTAAACCACTTATTACCATCATTACTTTAAGCGCTTCTCCTACGCCCGCTAAATGAATTCCCACAAATAGTAAGTAAAATAATGCATATACCCATGGGCCATTAAACCCGGTTAGGGCTTCAACTGCCGAGCCTATAAAAATAACAATAGCAGCAGGCGCTAAGGCATATTCAATTAATACGGCAAGCCCGGTTAAATAGCCTCCCGCTGGCCCCATAGCTTGACGCGCAAAACTATAACCACCGCCTGCAGCAGGTATTGCAGCTGACATTTCAGCAAGCGATAGTACAAGCGCTAAATACATAACCGCCATTAATACTGCAGCAATGGCAAAACCACCCCAACCGGCTTCGGCGATACCAAAGTTCCAGCCTGCAAAGTCACCCGATATTACATACGACACACCCAAACCTGCGAGCAATAACCACCCCGCAGTACCCCGTTTTAACTGTCTTTTAGCAAGGTACTCTGTATTATTATTAGTAGACATAACCTTTCTCCGTTGATGTTTAGTTTTTATTTTTTTATTTCATGTGTTTTTAATTAAAATTACTCAGCAATTAAAAAGTTAGTGGTTGAAACCTGATGCTCAATTACATCATCTTGTGTGCGGTCTTTTAAATTAACCCCAGTTAGTTTCAGTTTTTTAGCTTCACGTAATAAGTACAGTGCGCGTCTCGCCGCTTCTGTATAAGGTAGGCCTGCAGGGCGAATATTCGATATGCAATTACGACATGCATCGTTAAGTCCTGTTTTGGGCTCCCATGTTAAATACAAGCCAAGGCTATCTGGCGAACTAAGTCCTGGGCGCTCTCCTATTAACACCATAACCACCTGCGCATTTAGCAGCTCACCTATATCGTCGCCAATCGCTACTCGCCCTTGCTCAACCAAAGTAATGGGAGCAATTTTAAATTGCTTGTCTGTTGTAAGGTGCGTTAATAGCTCTGTTATAAATGGGTATGCATTTTTTTGTACCGCCAACGACGAAAGTCCATCAACCACTACAATCGCTAAATCGTATTTAACCTGCGTAGTGTGTTTTTGTTTATTCATATAGCTGAGAAGTACTTGCCTACCATTTTCATCAAGTTTGCGGCCTAAATCGGGTCGCTGAAGGTAAGTAACTCTGTCAACGGCTTGGCTGTGTAAATGCAGGGGAGGGGCAACCTCTTTTAGAGCACTAATACTGCCTAGTTGCTCAGTCATTTCGTTAATATCAAGCGGAAAACTCACCGCATCACGCGCTTGTGCATGAGATAGCTGAAAAGCCAGCATTTCTGAGGTTGGCAAACTTATACCAGCGCGACCAAGCCCAATACGGGCGTCGGTAAAACGCCGTAAATCACTCCAAGGGTTGTGCACTACATTACCGTTATTTTTATGCTCATTTACTGAGTTATCTAATGGAGTGGTCGGTTTTGAACGTGATTTCATGAGCCACCTCCAGCAATTGCACCCAGAGGTTTAGCAAAAGCGGGAGGCAAGGTATCTGAAAGTGTCATATCGGAAGTGCTTTGCATAATTTTCATTTTGCTTAGCCATGCTTCAAACTCAGGGGCGGGTCTAGAGCCAAGAACTCGACGCACATATAATGCATCATGAAACGACGTAGTTTGGTAGTTAAGCATAATATCATCAGAGCCAGGTATTCCCATTACAAACGAGCAACCTGCAACACCTAATAGCGTTAGCAAATTATCCATATCGTTTTGATCGGCCTCTGCATGATTGGTGTAACACACGTCGCACCCCATCGGTATGCCTAGTAACTTAGCGCAAAAGTGATCCTCAAGTCCTGCTCGGGTAATTTCTTTACCATCAAACAAATATTCAGGGCCAATAAACCCCACCACGGTATTAACCAGTAACGGATCAAACTTACGAGCAACTGCATAAGCGCGAGCTTCACACGTTTGCTGATCAAGCCCATGATGCGCATTTGCTGAAAGCGAACTGCCTTGCCCAGTTTCAAAATACATCACATTATTGCCAACAGTGCCGCGCTTTAAACTCAAAGCGGCATCTTGCGCTTCAGCTAAGGTATTTAAATTAAAACCAAAACTTGAGTTAGTAGCCTCCGTGCCGCCAATCGACTGAAATACCAAATCAACCGGTGCGCCAGCTTCTATACATTCAATAGTGTTAGTAACATGGGTAAGCACACAGCTTTGCGTCGGTATGGCGTATTTTTGAATAACATCATCCATTAATGTCATTAATTTAATGGCCTGGGCAACGTTGTCGGTTGCTGGGTTTATACCTATTACGGCATCGCCATTACCGTATAGCAGCCCAT
Organism: Pseudoalteromonas sp. SWYJZ12; assembly: GCF_015864395.1. Classification (NCBI taxonomy): domain Bacteria; kingdom Pseudomonadati; phylum Pseudomonadota; class Gammaproteobacteria; order Alteromonadales; family Pseudoalteromonadaceae; genus Pseudoalteromonas; species Pseudoalteromonas sp. SWYJZ12. The sequence goes on along the minus strand of NZ_JADYXH010000001.1, from coordinate 88,105 downwards.
CAAGCATGCATGCAGCAATACCGTTAATATCGTCAGTTGGATGATTGGGTTGTAAACGTGTAGATAAATGCCCAGGAAGGCCAATAGTGTTTCTAAAAGCACTTGTAACATGGCACTTTTTAGCAATTAATATGAGATCTTGATTACGCATTATTTTGCTAACAGCAGCAGCCATTTCGGGCGTAATACCTTGCCTTATACTTGCAAGTACAGCGGGTGTTGCAAAGTCGCTTAAAAGCCAATTACGAAAATCACCTACGGTTAAATGTGCAATAGCCATAAAGGCATTGGCATCGTGCTCGTCAATAATTAAGCGTGTAATTTCGTCATCTTCGTAGGGAATAAGTGCCTCATTTAAAAATGTTTTAAGAGGTACATCGGCCAATGTCATTTGTGCCACAGCACGTTCTTGTGCTGATTGTGCAATGACACCCGCTAAGCGATCACCCGAACGTTGCGGCGTTGCTTTAGCCATTAACTGGGCTAAGTTCTTGAATTTATAAGTGTGTGTACCTAAAGTGTAACTGTACGCTTGCCCCATGATTTACTCCACATAACTAATATGATAAACCTTGGTATAGGTTTTGCTACATCTTTAGCTATAAATCAATTTTCAATAGTTACAAGACAGCTTATTTTGTACCAAGTAACTATCGAATTTCGGCAAAAGATTATTTATTAATCCAATTCAATTGGTTACATACGCAAAGCGGTGTTAACTTAACCATAATAAAAGTGTAACGAAAAAGAGCACCCCCTATATGGCGCAGCAAAGTAGCTACAACGCACCACTAAAGAGCAAGGTGCAAACACACGATATAGACGAGCAAGCGCATAGCCTTACTCAATGGCAGCAAAAATACGATCAAATGAGCGACGGCAGCTTTTATGGTTTTATTGAGGAAACAGATTACGTCAATATTCATGTGTTTAAAGAATACACCGAGCGAGCGCTTCGTCAGCAATGTAACATCGCCCCCAATTCGGTTTGGCTTGGCATTCCTTGTCAGTCGCAGCAAAGTAAGATTAATGGTCTAAGTGTGGCAAGTAATCAATTTATGTGCCGTACAAGTGATAATGACTTTGAGCTGATAACCCCTGAGCAATTTAATATTTATGGTTTGGTAATCGATTGGAATTCAATTGAATATATGGCGCAACTACAAGGCGTAACATTGAAAAACCTATCATCAGCACAATCAGCTCGCTTATCGGTAAGCAACTCATCATTACAAACGGCAAGGCAAATAATTAATAGCATGGTTGTGGGCAAGGGCTTTGGACTTAAAACCGAATCGCAACAAGATATGCTAAACATGTTGGCACTACACTTATTACAGGCAGATAATCCACAACAAAATATTGCGCCAAGTTATAAACACCGAAAAGCCGTAGTAGATAAAGTAAAAGATTACGTGGCCACAAATCCACAAAACCCAATAACCATAACCGAGCTGTGCGAGCTTGCCTTTGTAAGTAGGCGCACACTTCAATATAGTTTTGAGAGTATTTTAGGAATTAACCCTTTGCGGTTTTTACGTTTAACACGTTTAAATAATGTAAGGCGGGAACTAAAAAAACCAAACCAAGATAAGCCAATTTCAGTAATAGCAGCCAATTGGGGATTTTGGCATGCGGGACAATTTGCTAAAGATTACACGCAACTATTTGGTGAAAACCCATCACAAACAGTTAAAAATTCAGCACAGTAGTTTAAACCACCGTGCTCTACAAACTTGTAGGTGCGAATTTACTTCGCGCTCGTGTAACGTGGCTTTAATGCTCTAAAAGTGAAAGCGAGGTATAAAACCTCACCTACATCGTGCAAACAGCAAACCCGTAGGCGCGAATTTATTTCGCGCTTATGTAATTTAGCTTTAATACTTTAAAAGTAAAAGCGAAGTATAAAACCCCACCTATATTGTGCAAACACCAAACCCGTAGGTGCGAATTTATTTCGCGCTTATGTAACATGGCTTTAATGCTCTAAAAGTGAAAGCGAAGTATAAAACCTCACCTACATCGTGCAAACACCAAGCCCGTAGGTGCGAATTTATTTCGCGCTCAGGTAACGTGGCTTCAATGCTTTAATAGCGAGGTATAAAACCTCACCTACATCGTGCAAACACCAAACCCGTAGGTGCGAATTTATTTCGCGCTTATGTAACGTGGCTTAAATGCTCTAAAAGTAAAAGCGAGGTATAAAACCTCACCTACACCGTGCAAATACCAAACCCGTAGGTGCGAATTTATTTCGCGCTTATGTAACGTGGCTTGTATGCTTTAAAAGTAAAAGCGAGGTATAAAACCTCGCTTACTATATTCAAAAGCCCTATTTGATCGGTGCTATTTAAGCCGCGATTAAATAGGACTCTTGTCCTGAATGCTTGTTGCTACGTTTAAACGAACCTTTGCCTTTTTTAGCTTTAACCACTTGTGGTTTAAATAATTTAGAGGTGACCATTGCCGCTAGTGCATTGTGGTTTATAACGCCTCGTCCTGTGTCTACCGCGCTGTTGCTTGCGGTTTTTGCTTTAGATTTTTTAGTCATATATTTCCTATCAACTAAAGTTAAATAATAAAAAGGCTTTTATATTAGCCTATTTAAGAGATGGCGATTGTAGGCTTAATTTTCAACCGCGCAAGTATTTTTAATGCCCAACAGGTACTTTTTTAATAATAAAAAAGCATAAAAAAGCGCAGTTAATAACTGCGCTTAATATTACTTTAGTTTGCTTTACTTTTTTATAAGATAATTAAAAACTAAAGCTTACTTTTGCGTAGTACGTTCTGCCGTCAAAGCCGTATGGCAATGCGCGTACTGGGTATTTAAATGCGCCGTTGGTGATAAAATTAAGTACTTCGTCGTCGCCTAGCTCGTCTGGCGTTTCGTCAAATACGTTATCGGCACCCACCGAAAGCGCAAACATGTCGTTAATTTGGTAGCTAACATTTAAATCAACTAACACAGCAGATTCAACCGTACTTGTTGGTTTAAATGAACCGGTAGGCGAAAGCTCACCTGGTAATGAAATATGGTCGTTACCAAAGTATTTTACGTCTGTTTCGCCAAAGTAGTTAAAGCGAATGGTTGATGTGTAGGCATCGCGTTCGTAGTCAAACGTAAGCGTTGCACGTTCACTAGGTTGTCCGTCGGTAAAAAAGCTACGTTGTAAATCATCAAAAGCAACCGCTTCAGGAATACCGTCTTCAGCATTTACGCCGTCAATTTTAGTATCGTTTAGGTTACCTGCAAAGGTTACTCCTAAATTGCCGCCTTCAACTTCAGTGCGGTACGATGCAATAATATCAACACCTTGCGTAGTAGAATCAACCGAGTTTGAGAAGTAGTTAGCTTGCACTGCTCCTGTTGCTTGTAGCGCTGCAACTGCTTCTGAGCTAAACGATACGTCGTCAGCGGTAAGTAAGCTGCCAAGCGTAATACGGTCTTCAATTTCTACGCGGTAAAAATCAACCGTTAACGAAAGCTCGCTTGTTACATCGTAAACAAAACCAGCACTGTAGTTTGTTGAAGTTTCAAGCTCTAAGCTATCTACGCCTAACGCACTTGGGAAGGCTGTACCGGTGTTTGCAGTGAACGATTGCGTTAATGTACCATCTGAGCCTAAGTTAGTTGTAAAGGCTGTATAACCACTTTGTTGAAGTGATGGTGCTCTAAAACCAGTAGATACCGCACCACGTACAGCAAAGTCATCTGAAAATTCATAACGTGTTGCTAATTTACCAATTAAATCATCCCCAGCATCTGAGAAATCTTCATAACGTAGCGCACCACTGACGTTCCATGCATCGGTGATCATAGTTTCTACGTCTACATAAACTGCGTAGCTGTTACGGTCGCTGTCGTTAGCCGCTTCAGGGCGTAGGCCGTTATAAGCCTGAAAACCACACTGTGCAAATTGGTCCGGATCGTTTACTGATGGGTACGAGGTATCCATATTTGCTAGTCCACAGGCGTATGATGCTTCATCGCCAGGTACTATTTCGTAGTTTTCTTTACGGTATTCAGCGCCTACTGTTACATATAAAGGTTCACCACGGCCAATATCTACAATACCGTTTACATCAAGGTTAACCGTTGTTTGATCAAATCTAAAACCACCTGAGTAACCGCCACTAGGGCCTGAATTTGCTGCAATATCGGCATCGCTTGCACTTGGGTTGTTAAATAAATACTCAGCCGCGTAAGAAGCGTTTAATGTATTGCGTGATGTAAAGTCGTATTGATTTTCACCATAAACAGCCGATACATCGTAATTCCAATCTGTGTTTATATCGCCTTTAAAACCAAGCGCGACTGAAATATCTTGTGCTTCGTTATATATGCGCGGTAAAAAACCATCGCTGTATACTTGTGTTACGTTTTTAGAGGCTTCGTTAAAGTTACGGTAAAAACCATTACCCAGCGCCGTGCGCTCTGAGTAGCCACCAAACGAGTAAAGCTCGCCGTCGCCCATTGGTAATGCCATGTTGTAAAATAACGATGTAAATTCACTTTCTGAGTTACCTTGGCCCCAGCGTACATCTTCACTTAACGTACCTGGTTCAACATTAAGCGAACCCCCCGTATCACGCTCGGCGCGGTTAGTGCCATCGGCATCACGGTACTCAAGCGATAGGTTAATAAAGCCGCCTTCGTTACCTATATCAAAACCACGGTTTAAACCTGCTGAAATAGTGTCGCCGTCACCTTCACTTGTGCCGCCGTATTGTACAAAACCCGTTGTAATACCGGTTGAGTTATTAAGAGATAAGTTAATTACGCCTGCAATAGCATCAGAGCCATATTGCGCTGCTGCGCCATCGCGTAATACTTCAACGCCTTTAAGGGCCGTTAGCGGAATGGCATTCATATCGGTACCCGCAGCGCCTGCGCCTACTGTACCGTTAAGGCCAAAAATTGATTGGTTATGACGACGTTTACCATTTACTAATACAAGAGTTTGATCTGGCTGTAAGCCACGAAGTGTGGCGGGTCTAAATAAATCAGAACCGTCAGATACTTGTGTACGCGAAAAGTTAAATGAAGGCGCTGTCGCTTGCAGGCTTTGGCCAAGCTCGGTAAAGCCACCTTTGGTTAAATCATCTGCGTCAATTAAATCAATAGGAGAAGAAGACTCAGTAGAAGTACGGTTAGATACACGCGATCCTAATACAGATATTTGCTCAATGTTTTTAGCAGCTTGCACTGGTGCTTCTTCTGCGTTAACAATGCTTGGTGCGCTAAACGCGAAAGCAACGGCTACAGCAAGTGTGTTTAAACGGTATGTTGGCATAGTGACGACCCTGTTTTTTTGTGTTCTTATAATATGTGTGTGGTTATGGTGCTCATAACCTGTTGCAAACATCCTAGCAACATATGCAAACAAAAAGAAATGAAAAAAACTAAATATTTGGTCTAAGTATGCAAATAAATTTCAAGATAAGAAAAAACCACCTTTAATCGATTAAAATACATGCTGAAAGGGCATTAAACTTCAAAAAAAGATCTATTAACTTTTTATTTACATTGTGGTTTTGTTCGTTAGTTTACGCTTTTAAAGGTAATAGGCAGCGGATGGTCGTACCTGTCCCTAATGTGCTGTTAACTTCTATTTTTCCGCCATGATCGCTCACCATAGCGTATACAAGTGTCATACCCATACCGGTACCTTCACCAACTTCTTTTGTTGTATAAAAAGGGTCAAACATATGCGCTATTGTGTCTTCACTCATTCCACAGCCATTATCTTTTACCTCAATACAGATATTTGTGTTTAGTTCAAAAATATTGACCTCAATAATGCAGCCTTTTTCTAAATCAAGCTCGCATGCTTGCCAAGCATTCATTAATAGATTTACAAAAATTTGATTAATTGACGATAAATTGCACCAAATAAGTGGTAGTGGTTCAAACCGCGTTTTTATCTCGCATAGTTTGAGTTTGTTACTTAATAATCTTAAAGCATTATTAGCACCCGTTGTTACATCGGTTAGTTGTTTATCTTGCGAGGAGGAGGGGTGGGCAAAGTTTAATAAGTCATGCACAATTTGTTTTATTCGTTTGAGTCCTTCAACGCTGTCGTTAACTTGTCCCTGCAAATTGTTATAAAGCCACGCATACGGATACTGTAAATTGAGTATGTCTATTTCGTGTTTAAAACGGCTTTCTTTAATTTCATTGTTTAAGTATTGCTCGTTAAGCTTTAGCAACGTGATAAGCAAAGGAGTAGAATTTTGTAAGCTTTCTATATTACTCATTGCATAGGCAAGCGGGGTATTTATTTCGTGGGCTACGCCTGCACAAAGCGTTCCTAAGGTTGCCATTTTTTCGGTTTGCACAAACAGCATTTGCTGGTGTTCTAAATCGGCTACTTTTTTTTGTAATTCATTATTTATGGCAACTAAAACGGTGCTTTTATCTTTGAGTAATTGTTCTGCGGCCAAGCGCAGCTTTTGTTCGTTTAAAAAAGCACGTTCAAAATTACCATCTGATCCATTCATTCCTTTCATCCATATAGATAACTTTATACTTAACGTTTAGTCGTCTACATGCAAATTTGCAACTTTAGTGTGAGCATTTATCTACTTATAGATAATAACCATATTAGGTGACTCCTACTCTATATAAAAGGTAAGCATAAACAGGTCACGGATGTTTTTTTAAGCTATTATTTAGCCAGAAGTAATTTAAAGGCGGCGCAATGACTCAAGCAACACCAAACACACCCATGAATCAGGTTGATGTACTTTGTATTGATGATGACGAAATAGTACTACGTACGTTAACACGACTACTTGAAGTAAATGGCTTAACGGTTATTGTTTGCGATAATCCGCAAAACGCATTAACACTTTTTAAAAATCATGAATTTGGTTTAATTATTAGCGACATGCGGATGCCAGTAATGAACGGTGCCGAGTTTTTAGAAAAAGCGCGTGCGCTGGCACCCGACACTCAACGCATTTTATTAACCGGTTACGCCGATATACAAACAACCCTAGCGGCTGTTAATCAAGGGCAAATAAATGGTTATATTCAAAAACCATGGCAAAACGATTTATTACTTCGAAGCATTAAAGATAGCCTAGAAAAATTTGCGCTAAAAAAGCAAAACAAAAAATTAGAAACACAAGTTAAGGCACAAAACCAAGAACTACTTGAGCTAAACAACACGTTAGAGCAACGAGTAGAAAAACGTACCTTACAAATCAAACAAGTTTTAAAAAAGCTTGAAGACGCCAACGAACGCGAAAAACAAGAGCACAAATCAACCGTTGAGCTGCTATATAATTTTGTTAACGCAAATCCTTACCTTGATGGCAACAAAGCACAAAATATTGCAAATACCTGCACACAAATAGCGCTTTACTTAAACCTGTCGCAAAAAAGCATTGATCTTGCCCCAATGGCGGGTTATTTAGCACAAATAGGTTTGCTTGCTATGGACCCTGAACTTTATAAAAAACCGCTAAATCGGTTAAATGAGCAACAACGTAAGACCTTTTATACTCACCCAAGTACTGCACAATTAATGCTAATGCCAGCAATACATTTACACGATTTATCGGATGCTATTTATTATCAGTTTGAACGTTTTAATGGAAATGGAATGCCCAAAGGCCTTGCTGGAAACGACATACCGATAGGCGCTATGGTGCTAGGTTTAGCGCGCGACTATTGGGATGCGTTTGAGCAGAGCAATGCAAGCGATGAAAAGCAGCGCCACGAGGACGCACTCGAAAGTGTAAAACTTTATAGTGGTTCGTTTTACCACCCTAAAATAGTTCGTGCGCTTGAAGCAAGCCATGCAAAACTACACGAACAAAAAAGTATCGCAGGATCAGTACTAATTTGTAATGCCCATGAGCTTAAAGATCAAATGATACTCGGCCATGCTCTGCACAGCCATTCGGGTATAATGTTGCTGCCTAAAGGTCATGTATTTAGCCGCAAATCAATAGAAAAACTGCAGCAACTAGAATCTAAAAAACCAGCCCCATTTAGAATTATGGTTAAAACTGCTAAATGATTGATCTAAACGGCAGTTTTTTTCGTTACAATGTGCATAAAATACATTATTGAATTTGCTTGAAGGAGCACTCTGTGTCGCGATTTTCTGCGGTTACTGACAATCCCCATGATGGGCGTTTTAACCAAAAAACGGGAATACTGCTTACTAACCTAGGTAGCCCTGATGCACCAACAGCTGCTGCGCTTCGTATATACTTACGTGAGTTTTTATCAGATCCACGCATTGTAGAAATACCACGCCTAGTATGGATGATAATTTTACATGGCATTATTTTGCGTGTGCGCCCTAAGCGTTCGGCTAAATTATACGAAAGTATATGGACCGAAAATGGCTCACCGCTTACTCACATCACTCGCCAACAAAGCGTAAAGCTAAATACCTTATTAAAAGAGCAAGGCTATACCAATACTGAAGTGGTAATGGCTATGCGCTATGGCAATCCCTCAATAGAGGCTGGCCTTGAGGAGCTTCGTGATAAAGGCTTAACGCGTATTATTATATTGCCAATGTATCCGCAATATTCTAGCCCAACCACGGGTTCAACGTTCGATGCTGTATCAAGCGTACTGCGTAAATGGCGCTGGGTGCCAGAGCTGCACTTTATTAATGGCTATCATAAAAACACCCGTTATATTGAGTCACTTGCTAATAGTATTAGTGAGGATTTAGAAGCGAATGGTATGCCACAAAAAATTGTTTTTTCGTATCACGGTATGCCTAAACTATTTTTAGAGCGAGGCGATCCGTACCATTGCCTATGTTTACAAACCACACGCTTGGTTGTAGAAAAACTGGGCCTTGATAAAGACAAAGTAATTAGTACTTTTCAAAGTCGATTTGGTAAAGCCGAGTGGTTAAAGCCTTACACCGATGCAACCCTTGAAGCCCTGCCTGATGAGGGTATTACCGATGTAGCCATTATCAGCCCGGCTTTTAGCGCCGACTGCCTAGAAACACTCGAAGAGCTAGAAGGCGAAAATCGTGAAATATTCGAAAACGCAGGTGGCAAAAAGTACCGTTACATAGCGGCACTAAACGACAGAGACGACCATATAGAAGCTGTGTTTGATGTTATAAAACCTATGTTGTAACCCAAGCTTACTAAAGCACATAGCTAAACATATTTCGCATTAAGCGGTGTTAAAATTAACACCGCTTTTTTTTTAGGGCTTTTAAAATATTTAGCTAATTAATTTACAAAGAGCTTAAGAGGCGCTGCGCTTTTAGAGTAATGATAAAACATAAATATACTGGTTTTTGTTTTTTGTTTTTCTCATTTACTCCTCTTTTACTTCTCATTGTGCAAATAAAAGCTTTTAAAGAGCTAATTAATTCACAAAGAGGTTAAGAGGCGCTGCGCTTTTAGAGTAATGATAAAACATAAAAATACTGTTTTTGGCTTTTCTCATTTACTCCTCTTTTACTTCTCATTGTGCAAATAAAAGCTTTTAAAGAGCTAATTAATTCACAAAGAGGTTAAGAGGCGCTGCGCTTTTAGAGTAATGATAAAACATAAAAATACTGTTTTTGGCTTTTCTCATTTACTCCTCTTTTACTTCTCATTGTGCAAATAAAAGCTTTTAAAGAGCTAATTAATTCACAAAGAGGTTAAGAGGCACTGCGCTTTTAGAGTAAGTGATACATATTGGCCGATCTGGTTTTTCTCAGTTATTACTGATTACCTTATCTTTGTGGAAGAAATTACTTATACTTTTAATAATAATTAAAATAAATAAAAACGCATTGTGGAGGGGGAGAATACCTAAGCAACAGCAATTAAACGCTATCGCTTAAAGTATAAATCAATCGCTTTAGTGAGGAGCTCGTCGAGTTGTTCTTCAAATTCTTCAATATTAATATCAAAGTGCTTTAAGTAAGCTCGAGCCTGCACAAGAGATAAATTACGGCTGTTAACGCTATATTGTCGCTCGTCTATGGTTTTATCGTAACGAGGTAAAAATACAAATTGGCCATAAAATGGTGACTTAATATGTTTATTTGCAAAACGACAAAAATCTTCAACATGCTCAGCACCCTTAGGGCCAAGGCATCCGGGCTCGATGCGATACATTAAGCGAATTTTTTTGTCGTCATTTATTTGCATATAAAGCCTTTATCTAAAAAACAGTACGCGTACTATTTTTCCATCTTTAATTTGGTAACTCGAAATAAGTTCTGAACGTTTATCAACTACCTTTTCGTCAGTTGAGCAGGTTTCTGATAGTTCGTGATCAATCACTATATCACCGTGCACTATGCGCTTAATTGGTGATGAGTGAATACACTTTAACTTTTTAAACATTAGCCCATAACGTTCTATTAGTTTTTCTTTACCTTTAAATAATAGCTCATTAGGGAAAATATAAAACTCAACATCTTCGGCATATACACGAAGAAACTCTTCAATGTTACGCGCGTTATACGCTTTAACTAACTGCTCTACTACCGCAAGTGATTCGCGCGATTGCTTAGCTTTAGTTTGTTGCTTAACTGTCAGCGCTTCTTTTGCTTGCGTAACTGCTTTTTCAGCTTCGGCTACAGCTACTGCTTTTTCTATTTTATTTTTAGGCTTTTCAGTAGGTTTAATCTGCTCGTTACCCAATACCTTTGAATCGTCTGGTTTAGTCGCATCCATTGTCGGCTTTTTAAGCTCAGGTGCTTTGTATTCAAGCGTATTTACTTTGTCGTCAGCTTTGACTTGAGTTACTGATTGCTCATCTTCAACTTTTGGTTTTTCAGCGTTTGCTTGAGCTTCAACTTGCTGCTCTTTTTGCTCAGGCTCGCTTTGTTCTGCGGCGTAAGTAATAAGCGCAACGGTGGTAATTAACGAGGCAAAAATAATAGATAACGGTTTCATAACTTTCCTAAAATGAACACTAAACACGTGTAATACCAATTATATTAAATAAGCGATCTATTATAGCGTCAAGAAAATAGCACAATAACAAGGCGAAAATTGTGACATATAGTTGTTCTATATGAATAATTTTTAACGCAGTTAGTGAGTTATTTAATGCGATAGAATGATCATATTTTTGATAATATTGGTATAAGGGTGCAACATAGCAAATTTTAACGTTATCGGGTAGTTAATACCACCACTGTAGCCTACCAGTACTGCTCTACAGTAATGTTACCGGGTGCTTTGCGGCGGTTACGCGTAAAGTTTTTATCGAGAAGTAGCGCTGTTGTGTCTTTTACCATTTGTGGATTTCCGCAAATCATAAATTGCGCGTTACTAGGCTCAGGGTTTAATTTTACATGTTCAAACAAGCCGTTGCTCTCAATAGCGTTAGTAATCCGGCCACTTAAGCCTTGTAATGGCTCTTCTCTACTTACAACGGGAATATAGTTGAGTTGTTCTGGGTACACTCTTAATAACTCGTTAATAAGTGCCTGATAGCTTAAGTCGTTATTAAAACGTACACCATGGACTAAGTTTATGCATTTGTATTTTTTCCATACATCGGGCTGTTGCAATATTGATAAAAAAGGCCCTATGGCAGTGCCAGTACCTAACATCCAAAGCTGATCGCTTTGTGGTATTTCATCAAGGGTAAAAAAGCCAGTTGCGTGTTGTTCTATTAATACGGTTTCGCCAGGTTGTAATGTAGCTAAACGAGGAGAAAGCAAACCGTCAATAACGTTAATAAGGTAAAATTCAAGATCGGGGTTTTCAGGGGCGTTTACATATGAATAAGCCCGAGCAATACGCTTGTCGCCATCCATTATAGAAAGCTTTGTAAATTGCCCTGCTTTAAACGGCTCTACATTAGCATTAACGGTTAAGCTAAAGAGCGTTTCGCTCCACCATGTTACGCTTTTTACTGTTGCTTCAACCCAATTAGACATAGTTACCTCTTGGTTTAGCCATTAAAGTTTTAAATAACTCACTCCATAAACATTAGCATTAAGTGACAAAGACTTACAGGAGAATATGACTAGATTTAAAGCAGTGATGTATGCAGAATTTACCAATAAAATAATGTGAATAATTAGCTCTGCGATAAGAGCCATTAATTGCATAAGGAAAAGCGAAGCAGCAGTAACTAAGAAAAATAAAGTCAAAAAAACAGTGCTTTTTTATTTTATCACTCACTTTAAAAGCGCTGCGTCTTATATCACCATTAGTGAATTATTTACTTGAAAAACTATTGCACTAGGAGAAGCCAAAGAGGAGTAAATGAGAAGAACCAAGCCAGAAAACGAGTATTTTATCACTGACTCTAAAAGCGTAGCGTCTCTTAACCTCTTAGTGAATTATTTATTTAAGCCTTTATTAATTAATTTTATAGTTAAACTCAAATTCCACACATAAAAAAACGGCGCTAAATTTAGCACCGTTTTTATAAGCAATTAGAAAAAGTTTACGCTTTTTTCTCTTCACAACTTGCTAGGTATTCATCAAACGTACCTTGGAAGTCGATTACTTTTTTATCTTTAATATCAATGATACGCGTAGCTAATGACGATACAAACTCACGGTCATGGCTTACAAAAATAAGCGTACCTTCAAAGTCTTTTAATGCATTGTTAAGCGCTTCAATGGCTTCCATATCCATGTGGTTAGTTGGTTCGTCCATAACAAGCACATTAACGTCTTGCATCATTAACTTACCAAATAACAGGCGGTTTTTTTCACCACCAGAACAGTTACGCGCTTTTTTGTTTGAATCGTCTGCTGTAAACAACAAACGGCCTAACATGCCACGAACCATTAAATCGTTGTGCTTAGCTGTACGCCATTGCGACATCCAATCAAACAACGTTAAATCGTTTTCAAAATCTTTAGTGCTGTCTTGCGGGCAATAACCAAAGGTCGCATTTTCAGACCATTTAATTTCGCCTTCATTACTTTTAAGCTCATCTACTAAACAGCGTAAAAATGTAGTTTTACCCACACCATTTTCGCCAATTACAGCAAGCTTAGCGCCAGCTTCTAGTAGTAAGTCGCCACCAGTAAATAACGTTTCGCCATCAAAACCATGGCCAAGCTTATTAACTTCAAGCGCTTGACGATACATTTTTTTACCTTCGTCAAACGAAAGTGATGGGCTCATACGGCTTGAAGATTTAACTTCATCAAGCTTAATTTTATCCATTTTTTTAGCGCGCGAACTCGCTTGTTTAGCTTTTGAAGCGTTAGCACCAAAACGGTTAACAAAGTCTTGTAGCTCGTCAATTTCAGCGCTCTTTTTAGCGTTTTCAGCTAAAAGTTGCTCGCGTTGTAGGCCCGCAGCATCTAAAAACTTCTCGTAGTTACCAGGGTAAATACGCAGCTCGCCGTAATCAATGTCGGCCATGTGTGTACATACCGAGTTTAAAAAGTGACGGTCATGCGAAATAATAATCATCGTACATTTACGTTTGTTAAGCTCGTTAGCAAGCCACGTAATTGTATGAATATCCAAGTTATTGGTAGGCTCATCCAGTAGCAAAATGTCAGGATTTGCAAATAACGCTTGTGCTAAAAGCACACGTAGTTTCCAACCTGGAGCAACGTTTGCCATTAACCCGTAATGAAATTCTTTATCGATACCCGCTTCAAGCAAAATTTCTTCAGCGCGGCTTTCTGCCGTGTAACCGTCCATTTCAGCAAATACGCTTTCAAGATCGGCTACTTTCATGCCGTCGTCTTCGCTCATTTCTGGTAACGAGTAAATACGTTCGCGCTCTTGCTTTACTTTCCAAAGCTCCACGTCGCCCATAATTACCGCGTCTACAACGCTGTATTGCTCAAAAGCAAACTGGTCTTGGCTTAGGTTACCTAATTTCAACCCTGGAGTAATAGATACATTACCCGCACTTGGAACAAGCGCACCGCTTAAAATTTTCATGAAAGTCGACTTGCCGCAGCCGTTAGCGCCAATTAAACCGTAACGGTTACCGTTACCAAATTTAGCTGAAATGTTTTCAAACAACGGCTCTGCGCCAAACTGCATCGTAATATTTGCGGTGGAGATCAAAAAGGGTAATCCTAGATTAGTACTGACAGGAGTACGCTGCAGCAAAACGCCACAAACAAGAACCAGACAATAGGGTAAATTAGCTGGCGAATTATACAGATCAGCCACAACGAATGAAAGATAAAAGGCAGCTAATTTATAACCAAGTAAAAATAACGGCAATTCTCGTTTTTAAGCCACTATTTTTAGCGTGAGCGGTGGTGCTTAGTTACAGCGGGAAATGTAAATAAGCACCACCGACAGCAATATTAAAGAAGTGTTGCAGTCAAAGAGCTAAGTTATTGCCCATGCTTTAATGCACAGGTTGATAAATTAACTTTATAGCAGCCGCATTTTTAGTAATTAATTGATTAACGGTCGCCACGTCATCAAGTGTTAGCGACTCTTTACTTAGCATAAAGTGCACATTGTTAACGTTAATCGGTGTAATAGACTTTACCTGCGTAATTGAGGGGTGTTTTTTTACAAAGTACTGCGCAACCACAGAGTCTTCAATAACATAGTCGATTCGTTTTTTATCTAACATGCTAAATCGATTATTTGCTTGAGCAGTAAGCACTACCTGTGTTGAATACTTAGTTTTTAGTTGTTCAAGCTCGTTACCAAAAAAGCTTCCTCGGTTAATACCAGCTGTAAACTCTTTACTAAAAAGCTCAGGTAAACTTGTTATATCGGGTGAGTCTTTATGTTTATAAAGATGCATAACTTCTGCGCGGTAGGGCAAACTAAAGTGCGCATATTGAGCACGTTTTTTTGTGTAACTTGCCGCGTAGGTTATATCTACTCGGCCATTTTTAAGCTCAGCCTGAACACGCGAAAAACTCGGGAAATAAGTCCATTTAATACAAAATTTTGAATCTTTAAAAATAGCCCTAACAGCATCCACTTCTGTGCCTAAAAATGTATCACCTTGTTTTACAAGATAAGGCGGCCAATTAGTCTCGTTGGTGCCCATTATTAATGTTTTTGTACATGCTAGGGCATTAAAGTGAGTAAATAGCAGTGTTGTAAACGCTAAAAATAAAGTTTTCATTACACTCCTAGTATTTAAACAGCGCTTTAAGTGCTGTTTTGTTTTTGTTTATATGCTCATTAATTACTGCAAGCTCAGTAACCGACACCGTTTTTTTGCTAAACATTAAATAAATATCGTCTTTATTTACATACTCAATGTTGGTTACTAATTTTATATTTGAGCCCTTTTGGCCAAAATAAGCACCCACTAACTCGTCTTCAATAGCAAAGTCAATACGTTGTTTATTAAGCATTTCAAAGCGTTTACTG
Source organism: Pseudoalteromonas sp. SWYJZ12 (assembly GCF_015864395.1). NCBI lineage: Bacteria > Pseudomonadati > Pseudomonadota > Gammaproteobacteria > Alteromonadales > Pseudoalteromonadaceae > Pseudoalteromonas > Pseudoalteromonas sp. SWYJZ12. Next base: position 72,819 of record NZ_JADYXH010000001.1, on the reverse strand, counting down.
GTTGCACTGGTGTATTCAATCTGCTTTTTATATTTAGTTTTATATTGCTCAAATTCCTCGCCGTAATAGCTTCCAAAGTTAGCGCCAACGCTAAAGCCTTGTTTAAAAATATCTTCGAGGTTTTTAACGCTATGCTGATTATTTTTGTTTTCGTATAAACGCATAACTTCAGTTCGGTAGGTATCACTAAAGTGCACATATTTGGCACGTTTATCGGTATAACTTGCAGCCCATCCTAAATCAATACGGCCGTATTTAAGCTCAATAAAAGCCCGCTTAGAATTTGGTAGCAACTTAACTTCAAAACAAAAAGGGGAGTCAGCAAATATAATGTTAAGTGCATCAACCTCCGAGCCTTGTAGTTTACCGTTAATGCCCATTACATAAGGCGGCCAAAAAGCATCGTGCGATGCCACGCTAAAGGTTCTTTCACAAGCAAATACATTAAATGGGGCCGTAAACAGCAAACATAAAAACACGGTAATTAATTTATTCATTACGCCTCATAGTTATTATTTTGCTCATTATTACAACAGTATAAACCAGCTTTTGTATTTTAGTGGTGCGGGTTTGTGTAAAGATGTAAAAACCATCCGTAATTATGAGAACGCCTAGTATGCAGGTGTTTATAGAAGGGCGTTTGTATTGCATTTTAAATTTTATACTGCGTATGTATCACTTAACATCAGTGCTTAATAACAATGGCGTATTAATTTAAAAATTTCTACTTATTAAGCCTATATTTAATGCACTTGTTCCTGTAGATTAAACAAATAATGAATGCAGTATTAACAGTGTCTTAGCTGTTAAACGATTAGCCAAGGAGCGGTGAGTCTCGTGTCAAACACCACACTTACTTATTACAACCAAAATGCCAAAGCTTTTAGCGACTCAACACTTAACGTTGATATGTCGGCGCTTTATGCTGAGTTTTTACCGCACGTTGCACAACACGGGAGTATTTTAGATGCCGGTTGTGGCAGTGCGCGCGATGCCGCATTCTTTAAAGCACAGGGTTTTACTGTAAGTGCGTTTGATGCAAGCCCAGAGTTGGCAGAGTTGGCAAGCAGTTACTTACAACAACCTGTAGCGGTTAAAACATTCCAACAGCTAAATTGTGTAAATAAATACGACGGGATTTGGTGCTGCGCTAGTTTATTACACGTTCCAAAAGCTGAGTTACCGCAGGTGTTTTTAAACCTACAACGTGCGCTTAAACCTAATGGTGTTTTATATGTGTCGTTTAAATATGGCGATACAGAGCGTGTGCATAATGGTCGTGAATTTACCGATTTGAACGAAAATGCTTTAACGCATTTACTTAGCCATACGCAGTTAAAAGCTATTAAACAATGGCAAAGTGTTGATCAGCGTCCAGAGCGCGAAAGTGAAGTATGGCTAAATGCGCTTATAAAAGTAGTGCACGTTTTATGATTGGAGCAATGCAGCAACAACTCGACTTTATTGCGTATATTCAGCGCTTATTAGTTGAAGGTGATTTTAGTGCTACTTATAAGTTTGCTCTTTTACATGCTCTGGCTGATATTAGTATCGAAAAACATCACGCTGATCCACAAGCACAGTTACAAATAAAATTTGATGAATTAGTCGATAAATTTATTACTTTATATTGGCACCAAGCATCGCCATTTGGCGCAATTGGTAATAATAGAGAGCAACTACTTTTACAAAATACCAACTCTAATAAACAAGCCAAGATTATAACTACGCTTCATGATGCAAAATTAAATAATATTAATTCAATTAGCCAATTAAAAAAGAGCCACGGTTGGAAAAATATACGCAGCTCAACATTACAAACCATTAAAGACGGCCCGCTTTGGCTATTACAAAAATTAAATGGCAAAGAAGAGTGTTTCTTGTATCCCCATATTAAAGGCCAATCATACATTACCTTAAATGAAGGTATTGCAGGCTGCTTTAGGCGTTTTTACGACCTAGTTGTTTATTTAGCAAAAAATGCATGGCTGCAAAAAATTCAAAGTATTAAGCATAACCAAGCCTTAATTGGTCCACAAAGCCAACTACATGACTTTTTATTTGGCTTTGATCGCAATGCACTGAGTAAGGCAAAGCCTGTGTTGATAGAGCTTCAGCACGGTAATTGTTTTTATTGCGAAAAACCATTGAACAGTAAAACCGAGGTTGATCACTTTATACCGTTTGCTCGCTACGCAAATGATTTAGGTCATAACTTTGTGGCAGCACATAGCACCTGTAATAACAGTAAAAGTGACTTTTTAGCTGCGCAACTTCACCGCGAACGCTGGCAAGAACAAAATTTAGTGATTAATAGCCAGCATTTAACAAATCAACTTAGTGATTACTTTAATTGCGATTCAGATAAGTCGCTTTCGGTTAGTGATTGGGCGTATCAGGTTGCACAGACTAACAGTGCAAAGTTATGGGTAAAGAAAGGTTATTTTGAAGAAGCGGCTAGCTTTAAATATCAGCAACCAAGTACAGGGCTGGATTTAGTAGCGGAAGAAAAGCCAAGGTATGACTTGTAAGGCAGAATTTGTAGTTCGTGCTGTAGGCGGGAGTGTATCTTGGGCTTTAACTTGTAGGCGCTGAGCTTGCTCGCGCGAAAAGCGAAGCTTTTAAATGTTGATTAAATTTGCGGCGTTTATGAATGATGTTTTATCGTGGGGCTTCAAGGGATTAAAAACCTCTATTCGAGGTTATATCGCGTTGGCGATGGCAACCAAAGGGCGGCTGCCGCCGACCGCCCTTTGGAATCCCACGGCGCACCCGAGGATCACACTTTATCTTCAACTTACGTTAATGATGTGAACGTAACCAGCGTAGATAGGCCATCCATGGCCAAGCTACGCCTTTTACAGCATCCATGCTGTAAATTACTCATCATTAACTAAGTTTCAGGTGTGATCACGGGGAATTGGCGTGTGCTGGTAGATTGATGTTTATGAATGTAGGCGGGAGTTTACATCGCGCTTGTTAAATTAAAAATGCAATTTTTATTGGTTGTAAGTACTGACCTTCCTCATGCAAAGTGGGGTTTTTAACTTCTAGGCATGCTTTCGAAAAGTTGAGACCAGTTGGTTGATTTTGGCTAATTAGGAAATGAAAATGAAGATATCAGAGATAGTAAAAACTACGTTAGATCTTTTACAAAAATATATTTGGCTGTTAACAGTTTTCTTTTATATTCAAGGAACTGTTTATTATTCTAAATATTTAGAGCTGCTAAATGTTGATACTGATTATTATCCTATCAACTTCGAACAAGTACTATTAAACACAATGGCAATGTACCTACAACAACCTTTCTTGGTTTTCATACTTTTATGTATATGTCTTGGTGTAATAGCTATCTTCATTAATGATAAATTTATCAATTGGTCTAAGTTAAAATTTAGTAGCTTTAACAGTACAAACAAGAACGTTAAATCTTACACAGAGAGAGACCTGATAAAACCTATAGAGATTAACAAACCTAATAAAATTCAACGTTGTGGGGTGAATATTCTTGTTATAGCTTATTCTTTATTTGTTTTTTTAATTGTTTCTATAATTCCAGCTGCTTTAGTTGCTAAAGTTGATGCTGAGGATTTACTTGCCCATGCAGACAAACAAATCGAGCTAATGAAAAATGATAAAAGCTCTGTAAAAAGTAATATAAAAATAAAGTGTGATTCTGTATCAAAATCTTTCTCAGGGCCTTTTTTCAACATCAAAAGCTCTACGCTTTATCATTCTATATATGACGGGGAAACAACTATTACAATCCCAAATAGTTGTATAGAGTTTCGAAGCACTAACCATAAGATTAATCCTAGCTGAACGATTATTGCCCTAGTAGTAATTTACTGTTACCTTATTTGAAACATAATTAGAAAGGACTCTATAAAATGAAACTCAACCAAGTTTTATCAGTTGTTAACCAAGTAGAAAAATCAAAATTCATTTCATGCCTCGATCGTCTTTGTTCTGATGCCGCTAAAAACAATAAAAAACTAGCTAAAACAATCGATAATATCGACGGTCAAATTAAAAATGCCTCAGGTAGTGAAATTACTCAACTATTCAATACTGTTCGTGACTTCTTCAAAATCTCTGTCCAAGAACAAATATTAATGAGTAGCGCTCAGCTTAACTTATTGGTGAATATTTTAAGTCGAGACGGGAATGGTGTAGCAAGAATTAGTTGGATAGAGTCACTTTATGATAAAGAATGGGTTGAGTTATCTAAGCTATCAAAAGAGCTCAAAGAGTGTATCCAGCAAGGCGCAGCCGAAAGTGTTTTAGAGCGAAACCGAGCCTTAAAAATTTACCATGCTTGTATGAAAGAAGCATACTTTAATGATGAAAAAAATAATCGAGAAGCTAAAGTTACAGATGATGAGCGCAGTGTTCTCAACGTTCTGGCTAATGAACTTAATTTAACTACTGATGAATGCGCTGCTGTAGAGCATTTAGTTGATGTTATTCCTAAAAATGGAGTGCTAGATGCCTTAAATAGCCTCAGAGATATGGGGTTATTATTTATCAGCAAAAAGCGACAAGAAGTATTCATCCCTGATGAAATAGTTACGCTATTGAATGAGATCCAAGGAAAAGATTTAGCTGATAAATACGTGCTAAGAATACTTAGAACGCTAACAGATGCCGAACTTTCCAATGCCTTAAAAGCCCATGGTCGTAAAATTAGAGGCGTAAGCCGAACTGATAAAATTCAAACAATTATACATTCAGGAATTAGCGCAGCTAAATTATTATCAGACGATATTCATAACGTTGAAGATAACCAAAATCAACGCAAAGACAGATTAAAGCAGCTGATACAAGATTTAGAAATTGATACAGAAAAACTAGGCACTACTTTAGATGAGCGCATTGGTCTGATACTGTCATCGCTATCAGGCGCTACAGAAAAAGAGTTTGATTCGCTGAGCGCAAGCGGCTTCAAACAGCTTTTAAAAACGCTAGAAGAACACTTTCCAACTATGCAAGCAGTGTTAAAAGAAGCGTTTGAACTTGAAGCGAACGAAGTTATTGATACCGAAAAACTACGTGCGTTAAGCATTACTCCTCACGATATTTTATATTTACTATCAAATGATGAAGTAAGAGAAGTTCGCGACAGCATGGGGCTTTCTAAGCGTGGCAATGCACGTTTTGCTATTTTAGAAAGCTTTGCAAACGCGACAGATAAGCTAATAGAGAACTATGACGCATTAGCACGTCGTGATATTAACGCATTAAGAGAAGCTGGCGCAGATGTAACAGAAGCCGACATTGGCGTTAAATTCGAAGAAGTTACAAAAGCCATTTTTGAACTACTAGAGCTTAATATTGATGAAGACTTACGAAAAGACTTAAACACCGCTAAAGATAAAGCCGATATAGTAATTTCACTCAGTGATAACGACATAATTATTGGTGAAGCAAAAACCTGTAAAAATGGTGATTTTGCAAAATACTCAACAACGTCTCGCCAAGTAAAAGCCTATGTAACCCGCGCTGAAAACCAAGGTAAGCGCGTAGCGCAGGTATTAATAATTGCCCCTAGCTTTTCAGATGATTTTATAGAGTCTGCTGAGATGGATACCGAGGTTAATATTTCACTACTCGAAGCACATGGCCTTAAGTTAATTCTTGATGCATACAAGTCAAAGCGTAACCCAAGTTTCGCGCCTAAGCTACTGACTAAAGGTGGCTTGTTGAAGGCTGAGTTAATAGCTAAAAATATTTAATTCTTACTTCTAGCTAAAACTTTTGGAAGGTACTCATGCTAGCTAATAATAAAATAGTTATGAATATTGCTAAACGTGCTGAGCGCAAAGGCAGTGATTACTTAATAAAATCATTTGTCCAATTAGATAATGTTTTTCCAACTCTATGTTTAGAAGAGAATCAGTTAATTTATGGTCGCCGAGGAACAGGAAAAACACACTTATTAAAATATCTATCTAGTCAATTAATCAATGATGATGAACATGTTATTGATTTGGATATGAGGTTATTAGGATCCACCTGTGGTATTTATTCTGATTCTAACTTACCCATAATGGAACGAACTGCTAGGTTGTTTTGTGATCTTTTATGTAATATCCATGAAGCTTTAGTTGGTATTGTCCAGGATGTTAGTGGCAATGAAGATTTTAATTTTTCAGAGGCTGTTTTACTTCTTGACCAATTTCTAGAGTTAGTGACAAATGTCAGCATTGATGGAAATAAAGAAGTGGAATCATCTTATAATCAAGCTGTTTCTTCTTCCAATACAAAAACAGCAAAATTTCTTTCAACACCATCATGTGCTATTGAATTTAATAGAACGGATAATTTAAGTTCTACGGACGGTACTCGAGTTAAAAACTCTGGCGTGGAAAGAAGAAAAATTCATATTGGGTCTGTCACTCGCGCTCTTAGAAAAATAGTAGATCTATTACCACAGAAAAAACTTTGGATTTTACTAGACGAGTGGAGTGAGATTCCTATTGAACTGCAACCTTATTTAGCTGATAGCATTAAAAGAACGATTTTTAGTGTAATTAGTATAAATGTAAAAATTGCGGCCATTGAGCATCGTTGTCAACTCAGGCTTTATAATAGTGATAAATCAATTGGTATTGAAGTATCAGCAGAAGCTTCTTCTTCAATCAATTTAGATGAATTTATGGTATTTGATAATGATAGAAACAAAGCTATAAATTTCTTTGGCCAGCTCATTCATAAACATAGCATGGCTTTAGAGCCAACTTGTAATAGTGACTGTAAATCTTTTTTATTAGAACTTTTTGCCTCCAGCAGAGCATTTGAAGAGTTTGTAAGGGCTGCTGAAGGTATTCCAAGAGATGGACTACATATTATTTCAAATGCAGTATTACATAATCCTTCTGGTAGGATTAGTGTTACTGCAATAAGGGAATCAGCAAGTCGTTGGTTTAATACGAATAAAAGTAAGGATGTTAATTCGAATAGCGGCGCTATTCAGATGTTAGATTGGATCATCAATAAAGTTATAGGACAAAGGCACTCACGCGGCTTTTTATTAAAATTAGATACTAAGGATGAAATTATAGATTTCTTATATGATTCGAGAATCATTCACTTAGTTAAGCAAGGAGTTTCAGCCAAAAGCCACAGAGGTAAACGCTTTAGTTTATATGCATTAGACTATGGATGCTATGCAGATTTATTGGCTACTAAAGATGAACCTAAGGGACTGATAATTGATGATAGTCAATATGTGGAAATTCCAAAAATTGACTTTAGATCTGTTAAAGATGCAATTTTGGACCTTCAAGAATATAAAAGTAGCTCAACTCTCCCTTTATTTGAAACCACAGACGACATATATCTGCATGCCAAGCACACGGGAAAAGTCCAAGATGACTATAGTGATTCAAATTTTAAAATCATAAACTCTCTACCTCCTAATATCGGATCATTAAAGTTAAAAAATACAGTGTATATACCTATTGTTTTTATCGGATTAGTCATCCGCGATAATATGGGTTTTAAAAAAAGTACGGGGGCCGAAATAACTCAAGCTTATAATGAGAATGTTGCTAAAAACGAACAAAGAAAAAAAGCTAATAATATTTCTAGAGCATTACGTGACAACAAGACTGTTATGGATGAACAATGGTTAGTTATTGATAATAGAAACTCTAATCCTTTATTTTCGTTATCAGATAACTGGGAAGCCCATTGGGAAAATTATTTTTGTCCAAATAATACATTCAAATTTAATTAAAAATATTTTTAAGCAAAAATAATTTTATTCACCCAACAGCTAATTTCCCAGCCTCATGCCACATTTCACTTGGCATGGGGTTTGTTAATTCCCACGTTATATTCATCGGCTGACTGCCGTTGCGGTGTTGGTACATAACTTCGCCGTAGTTTACAAACCCCATGGTTCTGCCGTTTTCGTCTTTGCCTTGTTCGCGCACAAATAGCAGGATGGTTTTGCCTGTTTGCTGATGTTTAATATAACTAAGGCCACGGCCGTGTTCTGGGCGGGCGCTGTTTTGTGTTTGCCAATGAAACAAAGTAGGGCTGATTGCGTAGTCGTGATATAGCGTGGTGGGCGAGTAGGTTTTTTCGCATTTGTTAAGTGTTACAAATAACAGCTCTAAGTTTTGTTTTTTAAATTCTAAAACGCCTTCGCGGGCGGTCGATTTTTTATCAAACGTGTGAGCCCCAAAAGCTGCGAGTATTTGTTGGCGTGTGTAGCGGCTGTGTAATTTTATTGCGTGATTAGGTAAACACACTAAGTCACTTTCTTGTTGGTGAATACGGTTTATTAATAGTGTAATTACTTGAGCAAGTTCGTGCTGTAGGTCTTTGTGTTTAAGTGCTTGTAAGCTTTGTTCAAGCGTTTTAAACCCCAAGCTTTTACCTGTGCAATCCCAAAAGTTGTAATGCGCCATAAGCGCGTACTGTTGGTTTTGTGGTGTTGGGGTAAAGCTAAAGTCGTTTTTACATAAATCACGTAAAAAGCATAAATAACTGAGTGAGTCGCAGCCGAGTAGTTGAGTGTTGATGGCGCGGTAATACGCAGTGTAAATATCGACTTGCTCTGCTGAAATTTCATCGCCTTTAAGCCAGTGCCAACCGCCGAGCTTTTTATCTTTTGGTTTGTAAATATCTTCAAGAGTAACTTGTGGGTTTATGCGTAAAAAATTACTTAACGTAAGCGCGTCATTAGTATGTTGCGAATAGCTATTTATAAGCTGCTGTAAACGGCGTTTAGAGTTTATAGCTTGCTGAATGTTTTTTAATATTGTTTGTTGAGTATACTTTTGTAGCTCTATACGACAACCTAGCGGTAAATGCGGGAAGTTGTTTTCAATCTCGGTTTTTATAGGCTGGTTACTTTTACCAATGAGTGCGCGAAATTTACTGGCAAAGTCGTATTCTGGGCGAGCATTACCTACAAAGTCGAGCACGGTACAGCATTGCTTTTGGCTGTTGTCGGGCAGGCGCAAACCACGGCCTAGTTGCTGCAAAAACAGCGTTAAGCTTTCAGTTGGGCGTAAAAACAGTAGAGTATCGACTTCTGGAATATCGACCCCTTCGTTAAAAATATCAACCACGCAAAGTATTTGTATTTCGCCTTGGCGTAGAGCTTGCTGTTTAGCCGCGCGCTCATTGGTGTTTTTGCTGGTGAGCACATCGGCGTTTATGCCTGCTAGGTTAAATTTAGAGGCCATAAACTCCGCGTGTTTTTGGCTTACACAAAACGCGAGTGCTTTAATGGTTTGAACATTGGTTACGATATCAGCAAGGCTGGATATAATTTTGTTAGCGCGGCTGTTTTCACCTGTATAAAGGTTACTTAGTTCGCTTATATCGTAACGGCCGCCTCGCCACGTTATTTGGCTTAGGTCGATGTCGTCATCCAATCCAAAGTATTGAAACGGGCATAAATGGCGTTGATTTATTGCCTCTGGTAAGCGAATTTCAGCGGCTATAACTCCGCAAAAATCATCGAGTATATTTGCGCCATCTTGTCGCTCTGGTGTAGCGGTGAGGCCAAGTAATATTGTGGGCGTAAAGTAACTTAAAATAGCGCGATAACTTGCAGCGCTTACGTGATGTACTTCGTCTATCACTATGTAGTCGTAGTAATTGCTGGTTAAATTGAGCGATTCAATTTGGCTGTTTAATGTTTGGATTGACGCAAATAATTGATTGTAGCGTTGTGGTTTGTAGTTACCGACCCACAGCTCACCAAAGTCGTTATTTTTAAGCACTCCACGGTAAGCGCTTTGTGCTTGTTTTAGTATTTCTTCACGGTGGGCTATAAACAAAAAGTGTGCGTTTGGGTTTTTATCGTAAACGGTTTTAAAGTCGAACGCCGATATGATGGTTTTACCCGTGCCGGTTGCAGCAACTACTAAGTTTTTAAAACGATTATGTACGCTGCGCTCAGCACTTAGCTTTTCTAAAATAGCGAGCTGATGCGTTTTTGGTGTTATATCAAAATAAAACTGGCTGCTTGATTGCCCAACACCGCGCTGTTCGTTAAGTGAATTGATGAGCTTTTCTTTACACTCAACAGCGCCTGTAAATAGCTCGAAGTCTTTTGATTCCCAGTAGGTTTCAAACGTACTTTTGGTTTTAGCTATTATGTGCGGAATTTCTTGCGCGGTAATTTTTAAGTTCCATTCAAGGCCGCTGGTAAGCGCCGAATGAGATAAGTTAGACGAGCCAATATAGCCTGTGTGAAAACCCGTATTGCGCATAAATAAGTAGGATTTAGCGTGTAGGCGTTCTTGCTGATTATTATAACTTAGCTTTACTTCGGTATTTGGTAGGTTTGCTAAAAACTCAACGGCTTTAGCATCCGTTGCGCCCATGTACGAAGTTGTAATAACTTTGAGTTTATTGCCGCTTTTGGTAAACGCTTCAAGCTCATTTTTAAAAATGCGCAGGCCTGTCCATTTTATAAATGAGACCAGCCAGTAAATAGTGTCGGACGATTTAATCTCGCGCTTTAGCTCGGTTTCGAGCGATATACCTGCATTAGCACCGCTAAATAATTCGCTTTGTGTAAGCCCTGTGAGTGGAAATATATCGCTTGAGTAATCTTTAAGGTTGGCCGCAATAGGGTTTTGGGTATTAAACAGCGCAGTGAGTATTTGGCCTTGGCTGTCGATAAGATTTTCGTTAATTAGCTCGTCATCGCGAATATGATCTTTAAGCCAAAGTACAAGGCTGTTAGCTAGGCTAATTTGTTCTTGTAGGCGCTCGTTCGAGTTAGGAATGGCATTTATGGCATGCTCAACAAGCTTACCTAAAAAACGTGAAAGCCAAGTTGCCGCTTCGGCCGTTTCAAGCTGGCGCTCGCCCACATAAAATTGATCACGATTTAAGTTTTGCTTAATTACTTGCGTAATTAACTGCTCGTAAATACCAATTTGCTGCATTAAAACCACTCCCTGTTTGCGAGTGGTTAGTTTACTTAAATACGGTACAGCTACAAGTATTAATCGACTAAGTTACTAGTAATTAAGTACAAACGAGTGAGTTAAGTATTAGCCAAGAGAGTAATCAAATGATGATGCTAAGAAATTATCCCCTTCAACTTCACCTGCAAACACATAATTAATGAGTAATTACTTCGCATGGATTCGAGGAAAGCGATGCTTGCACATGGATGTTCGTTCATCGCGTTTACGTTCATATTAATTATTTGTTTAAAGATAAGTGAAATTGAGGGGCGCCGTGGGTGACGAATGACCAAAGCGTAGCTTTGCAGCTTGAGAAAGTGGAAGCATGGATGCTGACAGGAACCCGGCTTCAGGGATGACTTATTAGCAGCAGAGCTTATTTGAAGAAGACCGCCCCTTGGTTGCCATCGCCAATGCGATATTTGTAAATTATTTTAAAAGCTACGCTTTTCGCGCGAGCAAGCTGAGCGCCTACAGTAAGTTTTAAGAACGCTGCTCAGACATTTCCCCCTTCAACTTCACCTACAAACACATAATTAATGAGTAATTACCTCGCATGGATTCGAGGAAAGCGATGCTTGCACATGGATGTGCTTTCATCGCGTTTACGTTCATATTAATTTAGTGTTTAAAGATAAGTGAAATTGAGGGGCGCCGAGAGATTCCAAAGAGAAGTCGGCGGTTACTTCTCTTTGGTTGCCATCGCCAACGCGATATAAGTAAATTATTTTAAAAGCTACGCTTTTCGCGCGAGCAAGCTGAGCGCCTACAGGTGTTTAGGTGAGCTTTGTAGCGTTGATTGGAGTAATGAGCTAGTTACTATAGAGCTAGTTACTAAAGAGAAAGCGCGATGTAAAATCGCACCTACAAATGCTAAAGCTTAATAGGCGTACTTATCTCACAATCCTTGCATACTAAAGAGTAATTTTCTTTACGTTTGCTTGTTTTAGTATTGGTGCTTGAGCACTCTGGGCATGGTGATTTCATTGGTGTATTTGCACTGCAATTACCGCATTTCACAAAGTAACCATAACGTCCGGAAAGAGGCTGTAAATTACTCGAACTATTACATTGCTTACAAGCTAATGTTATCTCTTTGATTAGATCACTTTTAGGTTTTACTTGTTCAGTAATGGTTTGCTTAGTCGCTATTAAAGCCTCATCGTAAAAAGATTCTGATTCGCTTATCTTTGCAGACACATATGAAGGCTCTTGTAAGTTAGGTGATATATTTTGCTCTAAAATAAACTGGCAAATTCTATCGAGTGTTTCTTCACTGAACCACGGTCGAACGTTCGTTGTAAAAAGATGAAGCGCATTAGGTTTAGACGCAGGAAGCTTCATTATTTCGAGTAATTTATCAGTTATAAATTCTGATTTGACTAACCTGTCTTCAATTGCTTTTGGTGTGTTTTTCCGGTTGATAATGGCGTTGCTGGATATGGCACAAATACTATGCCACTCTCTGCCACCAAAACCCTGTTGCAGCTTGCCAAATAATTTAGTGAGTAGGTTTGGTGCATTGTCGCGCATTAGGCTTTTTAATAGCTCTAGTTGTAATTCAACCTGTTTTATTGGCGATGGCATACCTTGCCAGTTGCCGCGATAACTGCGACTCCATTCTTGATGTTCATTAATCGTTACTTCGCCTGTAATGCTTTTAGATTCGATGAGAATAAAGCCATAGGTGTATGCGATTAGATGGTCTATTTGTGCGGTTTCGCCATTGTGTTTAAATTTCACATCGTTAAACACAAATACCTGACTATGATCTTTAAAGGCGCGGCGTAAATAAAAAGCAACGTCGAGTTCTTGCTTTTGACCTGCTTGTATTTTAGCTGAGTTGCTGTTGATGAGGGTTTTATCTTTTAGAATCATGAGGCGTCCTTTCAATCATGTATTTGCTTAGAATATCATTGAAGTACCGAATAAGAATACTGCTTAAGTTCAAAAAACGCGAGATAAACTCCCACCTACAATTTAAAAGCTTCGCTTTTCGCGCGAGCAAGCTGAGCGCCTACAGGTGTTTAGGCGGGCTTTGTAGCGTTGATTGGGGTAATGAGCTAGTTACTAAAGAGAAAGCGCGATGTAAAATCGCACCTACGGTTTTGTTGAGTGTGGTGGTTTAAATTATTGTGGGTGAGGTTTTATACCTCGCGGGTGCTTTACAAAAACCAAGACACAAGGTGAACTCCCACCCACAGCTTTAATTTTTGCTTTTTGGATTAGTAATGTTGATGTGTTTTTTCACATTTGTAGGTACACTATTTTAAAGTTTTAATTCAGGGAATGAATAATGATTAAATGGATTTTACTGGTATTTATTAGCGTATTTACAACTTTTCCTCAAGCTGGTGAGGCTTACACACAATCCCAATGCGATAGCATTAAAAAGCAGCGCGAAGCTATTCGCCCTCAATTTAGAAGTGGCTACAGTAATAAAGAAGGTGAGCGTTTAACTGCACGCGATAAAGCGCTATTTACCTTACTTGCTAATCACTGCAGTAAGCCTAAAAAGAGTGGCAGTGCTTATCAGGCTACTTCTTCTACCCCAACTCGTACGCCTAATAGCAATTGGTTACTCAATCAAAAAGTGTCAAACATGTCTTTGCACAGCGATAGCTATAAAGATGCCGCTAAGCTTGATGCTTGGTCAAAATTTTATAAATTGCCTAAACGTTGCCGTAAAAAAGGGATGGAGTCGGCCGACTTTGTATGGTGTAGCGAGTATCGGGGTAAGCAAAAAGAGTTATTTGAAGCACAGTGGCAAGGGCGCCCATAAATATGTTCAAAACAAAATTACGTGTGGTGTTTGTATTTTTTGTGCTGCTAATTGCATCGGCGCTCATAGCTAATCATTTTACTGGGCGGGTATTTAATTATCATGATCCTATAGGCGAGGTTAAACGAATTTATAGTAGTTTATCGTCGCAGGTAGCTACTGAACCGTTAGCAACTAAACAGCTCAAAAATGTAAGCTCGGCAACTTTACAAAATGTATCAGTATCTGCCGATAATCATTTATCGCAAGCTAACAATACGCGCTGCGTGGATGTGTCGTTGGGTAAGGTTAAATATAAACGAAGTGGCGATATATTTACATGGACAGACAGTGACGGGGTGCCGCATTTTAGTGATAAAAAACCGGACTTCGCAGTAGCAACTTACGATACAGGTTTTATTGAACCGTTAGATTACTTTGACCTAACTTTAAATACGCCTAATTTACCTTCGTCATTTAACCAAGAGTTACGCATAAAACTCAATACTGTATTTAAGGTATATGGACAGATTATTGGCGTGCATGCACTTAAAAAGGTAAAGCTTAATTTAACGGTATTGCCTACGCGTGGTACTTATGAGGCCGCAATTAAGCAACGCGGTGGTGACTCTACAAACACTGCGGGTATGTATTTTCACGCGAGTAATTCTGCTTTTATTCATTATGATAATGCACACAGTGCAATGCGAACTGCGGTACATGAAGCAGTGCACGCCATTAATAAAGTAGTTTTAGGCTACACCCCGAGATGGTTTAATGAGGGATTTGCAGAATACTTTGAGCTTACTAAAAGTAATATGCAAACAGCTATTGTTGAGTCGAATAGTTCATGGACGAAAAATAACAATATTACTAAAAGTGTATTTTCGATTGATTCGTTAGTGGGTTTGGATGACTCGTGGAAAAAAGGTGATACCAGTAAGCTGTACGCAAGCAGTTGGGCTGCAATTTACTTTTTAATGGATACGCAAGCAGGGCGATCGTTACTTAAGAATATAATGCTTGCTGAGCAAGAATTTCTCTGTAATAAGCTATCTGAAAAGCAATTAAAAACGATGATGTATAAGCAATTTCCTAATCTTAATCGTGAATATTCTCAGAGGTTAAAAAAACTTTTGAAAGCGCATATATTTTAAATAAGGTAAAAGTTTGAAAGCTTCGCTTTTCGCGCGAGCAAGCTTCGCGCCTACAGGTGTTTAGCTTGGCTATTAAGCTCAAAATGTCATTAACTTTCCATAAGTAACTTATGCTTTACTTATGGAGTTGGGTTTTATTTTACTGTCTATAAGTAAGTTAAGGTTTACTTATGGGCAGTAAATATACGTTCAAACTTAAAAGTAAGTTATATTTGACTTTTGGGTGGGCTACCCTAAAATAAATTGTATAAGTAAACTATAGTTGACCTTTAATGAGTGAATTACCAGCAAAAAAAACACTTGGAAGAGTTGTTAAACGCACTGAAATGCCTGATCTATCAAAGCCGTTTTCGTCGGTGCGGCTCGCTAAAGCAATTACTTCAAAGCGAACTGGCATGAAGCTTACGCTGGTTGATGTATCGCAAGCACTTAATATTTCAAAGCCTACGCTGATAAAAATAGAAAAAGGTGATGTGAATGTGCAGTTTTTTAATGTACTCAAAGTGATGGAATACTTGGGGTTGTCGTTTAGCCTTGTCAGTGATGACGAGTCGCACCACAATAACAAGGATGAGGTGAGCGATGAGCAGTGGTATTAAAAAAAATAGCTTAGATGTATTTATTGGGCATACGCAGAAGATAGGTGCGATAGCCCTTGATATAGGCTCTGAAAATGAATTTGCTATTTCACTACCACGGATGCAACTACTTATGAGTCAAACCGTTGACTCTGTATTAGCTGCAATTGATACGGCTAAAGTTTCTGCTGTTAAAAATAACTTGTCTACTGCTGAATTAGCACACATTGATTTGTGCATAAAAATAATTAATAAAGCTGCAAATAAGCTGAGTGAGCAAATAATACAACTACCAAATATGGATGCATTTATTTAAATTTCAGAAAATAAATACACGTATTTTGAGTAAGTAATTCATATTTTGGTTGTCAGCATCAACGCGATATTTGCAAATTTAAATTAAAAGCGCGAGATAAATTCCGGCTTACAATTTAAAAGCTACGCTTTTCGCGCGAGCAAGCTGGGCGCCTACAGGTGTTTAACTTGTCCTTATTTAAAAGCCAAAGCGCGATATAAAATCGCACCTACGCTTTTGTTGAGAGTGGTGTTTGCAATGATGTAGGTGAGGTTTATACCTCGCTTATAAATGGATTGTTTTCACCATTGAAAAATGAATTATTGTTCTGTTTAACGCTTAAAAGTAATGAGGCAATTAACTCTTTTATTCGCCTCATTGCATGAGGCAAATAAATAACATAGACTGAAGCTAATTACCTTTAGGACTAAAGACTATGTGGATATGGCAACAGCAAAATTGGCCAAACTTTACGTGGGATGCTGCAGCGCTTGCTCCTTTACTAAGGGATCTTTCATATAATCAAGGTTTATTAGTAGGGCGTATGGGCGCGCAAAGTGCTCAACAAAAGCAGCAAGCCCTTGATACCTTACTTGCAAATATTATTCACTCCAGTGCGATTGAGGGTGAAAAGCTTAATGCATTTTCGGTTCGCTCTTCGCTTGCTAAAAAGCTCAACATTAATGAGCAACCTTACCCAACAACAGTGCAAAGCGATAATCTTGCAGAGATTATGCTTGATGCAATAAATAACACACACTCACCGCTTAATTTAGAGCGAGTGCTTAATTGGCATCGCTTATTGTTTGCAGGTGAGCAAAGCTTATTTACTAAAATTGAGGGCGGGCAATTGCGTGGTGACGAGCCAATGCAAGTGGTGTCGGGGCGCTTAGATAAACCGGTATTACATTTTACGGCGCCTCCTAAAGAGCGAGTAAATAAAGAGCTTTCGCTATTTTTTAACTGGTTTAAAAAAACGCAAAACGATCCTCAAATAGACCCTTTTATTCGTGCTGCTATCGCACACTTATGGTTTGTAACAATACATCCACTTGAGGATGGTAATGGGCGTATTACACGCCTTATAACCGACCTGGCATTAGCGCAAGAACATGCTGAGTCAATTCGGTTTTACGCTATGTCGGTGGCTATTTTAGAAGACAGAAAAAGCTACTACGAGGTGCTTGAAGCCACTCAACGTGGAGATCTTTGTATTACCCAATGGGTTAAATGGTTTTTACGTACGCTTAATAATGCGATACACCATACGCTAAATAATATTGAGCAAACAATTTTTAAAACCAATTACTGGGCAAGTAAAGATCAAACAAAGTTAGGTGAGCAGCAAGTAAAAGTGCTTAATAAGTTACTTGATGGCCAATTTGAACAGGGTATTAGTGCGAGTCAGTATCAAAAGGTGGCTAAGGTTAGCCGTGCAACCGCAACACGCCATTTATCGGACTTGCAAACGCTTGGATTTTTAACAAAAACCGCCGCAGGTGGGCGTAGTACACGTTACAAAATTGCCTAATGAGGCAATTACTCACATTATTCGCCTCATTACGTGAGGCGAATAGGCGTTTTAAATTGTTACAGGTGAGGTTTTATACCTCGCTTAATGTTTTTATAAAGCCAAAGCGCGATGTAAAATCGCACCTACGGTTCTGTTCAGTGCAGTGGTTTAATTATTGTAGGTGAGATTTTATACCTCGCGGGTGTTTTTATAAGAGCAAAGCGCGATGTAAAATCGCACCTACGGGTTTGTTCAGTGCAGTGGTTTAATTGTTGTAGGTGAGGTTTTATACCTCGCATGGTGTTTTTATAAAGCCAAAGCGCGATGTAAAATCGCACCTACGGTTTAAAAGACTATCCCAACCGCGTTACTTTCACTTTTATTTTACCGGCATTAGCGCCGTAAAAGCGGCTTAGGTCGTTTGCGAATGGGCAAAACTCGCCTGATTTATCTATTTTAATGTCGGCGCCGTTGGCTATTTCAAAAAGGTGGTCGTCGTTTTTATTAATAGCACCAATGAGTGAAAACCATTGTGCGCGAGGGAATCGTCTAAATGGTTCAAGCACAGCCATGGGGATTTCTTTTACGCCAAGTTGTACGTTGTCGCGGTTCCAGCCTAATGGCGTGCACTTTATGCCATCGTCAAACCAATATTGATTTGGGTATGGGGTAAAGCGGTACGTAGCGCCTTGCTCTAGCATGAGGCCTGTTGCGTTGTATTGCTCAGAGGCAAATACCATTACATCTTGGCTTTGGTTAATGCTCAGCACACTCATGTTTTGATTAGCCAGTTCTATATGTTGGCTTAAACCAATAAAGCTAAGTGTGGTGTTGTCGTTGTAGCTAATTTTGTAATGCAGTTTTTTAAGCGATTCTGGGCGGTAGCTGGTTAGCTTATTAATACGTTCGGCTACGCTGTAGTGCACTAAGGGCTCAAGGTTGCTGGCTTCGTCATCAATTAATACATAACACTGCCTATCTACTAATTTAAAAAACGGGTTAAACCAAAAGTAATTTTGTTGGTGACTTAATGCGAGTGGATCGGGCGTTACGGTTACGTCATCTTGTGCTACTAAGTTGCTATCGGGGAGTAGGGTTTCGTAATCTATGTCGTGGCTAGTGAGTAACGATATATTAAGCGGTTGTTCTATTAACCACTCAAGTGCGTAGCGCAAGCTAATATCGGCTAGGCCATCGCGGTAGTAACCGCCGCCAATGTCTGAATGCGCACCTGCAAACCATAGCTCGGTAATATTGTTTTGATGGTTCATGAGTGTGGGTTCAAAGGCGCGGCGTTTTTCGTCAAGGGCTACGCAGTGCAGCGCGTGAGTAATATTGTTGGCAATGGTGTGGTTTTCAAAAATAACGTGTTCTGCGCCGCGTGTAGCTTTACTTACTTTTGACAAGCCAATAGAGGCGACGGTATCAAACACACATACATACACGTTGTTGCTTATTAAGGGCTTTAAACATTTAGCAAAACGTCTGGCAAGCGCAGCGCCTCGGCTAAAGCCCGTTAGCAGTATGGTATCGCCCATTAGGTAGTGAGCTTTAAAGTCGCTTAACGCTTGATTTAAAATACTGGCTACGTCGTCACCACGAGGTGCAAGGGTTTGGTTTAAAATGCGTTTAAGGCGGCTGCCTTTAGTGCCAATACCCTGATAATAAAAACTGAGTTGGTTAGCAAAAGGAGTAATGGGGGAGTCTTCTAATTTACCGCCAAGCAGTAAATGCAGTTTTAGAATGTTGGTAATATTAGAGTCTTCTTTAAAATGATCTGAGCTAAATTGTTCTGCGTCACGGGGCTCGTTTCCTGTGCCGTCAAAGTTAAAAATTAGCGTTTTACCCGTCATAACCCAATTCCCTTAGTTGTTTTAAATACCCTACACAGACAATGTTAAAAATTAAAGACAGTGATAACGCTCACTGTCTTTAATTTAGTATATATAGATTAGTGCAATTTCATTTTAGGACGCACTACACGCAACACTTTTTCGCTTATCCATAATGCAAAGGTTTTTGCGCTGCCATGTATGGCGCGTTGGTGCATACGATATAAAGATATATACATAAAGCGGGCAATTTTACCTTCAATAAAAAAGGTATTGCTGGTTAGGTTACCCATTAAGTTACCTACAGTGCTGTAGCTTGATAAGTTAACCAACGAGCCATGGTCGCTGTATTTAAAGCCGCGTAGTGGTTGCTGCTTTAATGTTGCGATTAGGTTTTTTTCGACGCATAACGCCATTTGATGCGCCGATTGTGCACGAGGTGGTACTTGCTTGCCGTCGGCTTGGGTAAATGCGCAGCAATCGCCTAATACAAAAATGCTTTCGTCAACGGTGCTTTGTAAAAACTCATTTACTTGAATTTGATTGCTACGAGTAAGCTCAAAAACACCTAAGTCTTTAATAAAATCAGGTGCTTTTACGCCTGCCGCCCACACCATTATATCGGCATCAATGTGTTCTTCATCTTTGGTGATAAAGCCTTGTGCGGTGCCTTCTTTTACCTGAGTTTGCACGCGCACGTTTACGCCAAGCTTTAATAGCTCGCGTTTGGCACTTACGGCAATACGCTCAGGTAATGCAGGTAAAATACGCGGGCCAGCTTCAATTAAATGAATGTGTAAACGCTTAGACGACATATTTGTTAAACCATAAAGCTTTAATAGCTCAGACACATGGTAAAGCTCAGCTGAGAGTTCAACACCGGTAGCACCGCCGCCAACAATTGCAATATTAAGTGATTGCTGTTGGTTGTCGTCTTGGTGAAGGCGCGTAAAGCTATCTAATAATGAGTGCTGAAAGCGCTCTGCTTGTTGGCTTGAATCTAAAAAGTAGCAATGCTCTTTTATACCTGGGGTATTAAAGTCGTTACTTACGCTGCCAATGGCAATAACAAGGTGATCGTAACGAACTGTACGGCCAGGTAAAATAGTGTGGCCTAACTCGTCGTTAAGTGGGGAGAGGGTAATTGTTTTATTGCTTTGGTCTATATTGCAAAAAGTACCAAGTTGAAAACGATAATGATGTTTTGCGGCATGGGCTGAATACACAACGCCATCTAAATCAGGGTCAATAGAGCCTGTCGCTACTTCGTGCAGTAACGGCTTCCATATGTGGGTACGGTTTTTGTCTATTAACAGTATATCTGCTTGTTTTTTTTTCCCTAGCTTATGCCCCAGTTGGGTTGCAAGTTCTAATCCGCCAGCACCACCGCCAATAACGACGATTTTAGGTATTGTAATACTCATAACGTTGCCCTTAAAAATAATATACCCAAGTGATCTGTATTTTTTATTAGTTTTTTAAGGTGACTTGGGTATCAATAAATTATTTTGGCAACAAGTAGTTACTACTCATTTTATGGGTGCCTAGTTTGCGCCTAAATAAAGGATATGTCAGCAAAAAATGATGATCAAAGGTATATAAGTTATACTCACTTTCTTATCGCCTAGCTGTGCAGTTAAATAGCTGTTTAAAAACATCAAAAGGACATTTATGACCACGCCACTAATTCAATCACTTGAGCAGCATTTTGGTTTTAGCCAATTTAGAACAGGGCAACAACAAACTATAGAGCAGCTTTTAAATGGTCAATCGTCGTTGGCTATATTTCCGACCGGCTCGGGTAAATCGTTGTGCTATCAATTAACTGCGTTGCATTTACCAAATTTAACCTTAGTGGTTTCGCCTTTACTTGCATTGATGAAAGATCAAATTAGCTTTTTAAATAGCAAAGGTATTTACGCGGCAAGCCTTGATTCGAGCCAAGATCAAATGCAAAGCAGCACCGTAATGAATGATGTGCGAAATGGTAAAATTAAAGTATTAATGGTGTCGGTTGAGCGTTTTAAAAACGAGCGTTTTAGAGAGTTTATAAGCCAAGTGGCGCTTTCGATGTTAGTGGTAGACGAAGCGCACTGTATATCTGAGTGGGGTCATAACTTTAGACCCGATTACCTTAAACTACCGCGTTACCGCGAAGAGCTTAATATTCCTTTAGTGTTGTTACTTACTGCAACGGCCACTAAAAAAGTAAAACGCGATATGGCAGAGCGATTTGCTATTGCGCCTGAGTGCATTGTGCAAACGGGTTTTTACCGCGCTAATTTAGATTTAAGCGTGTTGAGCGTTAAAACCGCCGATAAAAACACCGAGCTTACCAACATTGTGCGCGCGCAAAATGGCCCAGGTATTGTGTATGTAACGCTACAGCAAAGCGCTGAGCAAGTCGCTAATGTGCTAAGTGCGCAAGGTGTGCATGCCGTTGCTTACCATGCTGGGCTTGAAGATACGCTACGCTGGCAAATTCAAGATGACTTTATGGGCGGTAAAATTAACGTTGTTGTGGCAACTATAGCCTTTGGTATGGGCGTTGATAAATCTGATATTCGCTTTGTTATACATTACGACTTACCAAAATCGATAGAAAACTACAGCCAAGAAATTGGCCGAGCAGGGCGCGATGGCAATCCATCAAACTGCTACACCCTTGCTAATTTAGACGGGCTCAATACGGTAGAAAACTTTGTATATGGCGACACCCCTGAGCTTAGCGGTATTGAATACGTAATTAACGATATTCGCCAAAGCCACCAGCAATGGGAAATGCAAGAATACAGCTTATCGAGTGAAAGTAATATTAGACAATTGGCCCTTAAAACCTTGTTAGTACAGCTTGAAATGCAAGGCGCAATAACGCCGCAATATGCTTACTACGCCGATTTTAAATACAAATTTTTGGTTGATAAAAACGAATTGCTTGGCCATTTTGATGAGCAACGCCAAGCGTTTTTAACACAAATATTTAGCCATACCGATTTTAAAAAAATATGGGGCACGCTAAATTTTGACTCCCTTACACAAGCTGCACAGGTTGATCGAAAACGTGTAGTAGCTGCCCTTGATTACCTAGCCGAAAAAAACCTAATAACGCTTGAAACCAAACGTATTACCCAAGTATATAAAGTGCATGAAGAGATTATAAATAACCCTGAACTTGCCCAGCAACTTCACGACTACTTTACCGACAAAGAACAAGCCGAAATTAAACGTATTGCTGCACTGGTACGCTTTTTTGAACTACAAAGCTGCTTAAGCTATAACTTGGCGCGCTATTTTGACGATCAAAATGCACCTGAGCAATGTGGGCATTGTAGTGTGTGTAGAGGTCATGCGGTTAAGCTTGAATACTCTATAGAGCCTGCATATATTGACGAGCAACTTATTTATCAAAAGGTAGATGATTTTTTAGCGCATATGGCAGGCAAAGGTAATCATAATGTGGGTATTGAAACCCAATGCCGCTTTTTAGCAGGGATGAGTGTGCCGTTATTTGCACGTAATAAAGTGCGCCAGCTGAGTGGTTTTGCGCTGTGCGAGCAAATGCGTTACAGCGGTATTAAAGCAAAACTACTAGCGCGTTAAATTAGTTACTGTATCCTAGTGGCTTATTCAAAAAAGTAAGCCACTATGCCTCATATTGTTATCCCCGTTGAAAATATTTCTACTACCCCAGAGCCCGTTACGTGTGCTAACTGCCAAGCCTGTTGTTGCCAATTAGAAGTGCGCATAGTAACCGACACCGGCGTGCCTTTTAACTATATAGAATACGATAAATGGGGCAGCGAAGTAATGAAACGCGCTGACGACGGCTGGTGCCAAGCACTCGACCGCAATACGCTTATGTGCTCTATTTACGAAAACCGCCCATTAGTTTGCCGCGAGTTTGAAATGGCGTCGGGTGAGTGTATTACCGAGCGCGATTTAGCAGGTATATAGTCCGCTATTATTAAAGTACATAAACAACAAAGGGGCTTAAAAGCCCCTTTGTTTATTACTTACTATAAAAATTAAACTTTAAAGTAGCTAATATACTTTTTAAGTGTGTTTGAAAGGTCAGCTAATGCAACGGCTTCTTGTGCGTTACTGTTAAGCGACATGCTGGTTTCTTTGGACATACTGGCAATTTCTTCAACGCCGGTACTAATTTGCGCCACGGTGGCTACTTGGTTTGATGTTGATTCAACAATTTCAAGCACGTTACTTAATGAATCGTTAGCTTGTTGCTGTATTTGATGCAGTAACTCGTTTGCTTCGTGAGTAAGCGTTAGGCCATTTTCTACTTGTGGTACTGTGGTTTCCATAGCTGTTACCGACGCTTGCGTGTTTTCTTGTACTTGCAAAATCATCTTTTCGATATCGCCAGTTGCATCACCAGTACGCTGGGCAAGTTGCCTTACTTCGTCAGCAACAACAGCAAACCCTCGGCCTGTTTCGCCTGCTCTTGCAGCTTCTATTGCTGCATTTAGTGCAAGCAAGTTTGTTTGATCAGAAATACTGCGGATCACACTTAAAATATCGCCAATGTGTTTTACATGTTCTTGCAGCACGTTTACTTGGGTAACTGTGGCTTTTACGGTTACTGAAATTTGCTCAATTTCGGCCGCTACTTTTTGCACTGCAATACTACCTTGCTGCGATAATTGCGCGGTTATTTTTGAGTTATCTTCTGTTTGCCTAACTGAGTCGGCTACAGCATGGATACTGCGGCTCATTTCTTCTAGGCTACTTACTGCGGAGTTTGTATAAGTTACTTGTGCGTCAGCGGCACTAAGTGCTTGCTGCGAGCCAGATGCTACGCTTGCAGAGTGCGTAGAAAGCTCTTCAGATGAGTTAATAATGCTATCTACAATGGTTTTTAATTTAGATTGCATAACCCCTACAGAAGCCATCATGCTATTTGGGCAACACGACTGTACATCGCCTCTTAAATCGCCTTGCGCAATAAGGGCAATTACTTCAGCGGCTTCTTGTGGTTCGCCACCTACTGAATTTCTGATCAGTTGGCTAATAACATACGCAACGCTTATGCCTATTAAAAAGGCAAGTGCGGTGAGCGAAATCATCCAAATTTTAAACGAGCTGGCAATATCGAGAGTATCAATAGTGGTGGTTTGATTTGCTTGCTCTTGCAGGTTTATAAATTGGTTTATAACATTTAGCCACTGGGTAAACGCAGGGCGCGCATCGGTTAATAAAATGCGCTCAGCTTCGTTTAGGTTTCCTGCATTTTTAGCGTTTATTACACCTTGAATGAAAGGTTGAGTGCGCTGCTCTATTTGATTTAT
This sequence comes from Pseudoalteromonas sp. SWYJZ12, assembly GCF_015864395.1. Classification (NCBI taxonomy): domain Bacteria; kingdom Pseudomonadati; phylum Pseudomonadota; class Gammaproteobacteria; order Alteromonadales; family Pseudoalteromonadaceae; genus Pseudoalteromonas; species Pseudoalteromonas sp. SWYJZ12. The sequence goes on along the minus strand of NZ_JADYXH010000001.1, from coordinate 48,431 downwards.
TTTATTAATTAGAGCGCGCTCTTCATTATTCATATCACCCATTAGCTCGGCCATAGACCGGCTTGACGTTTGGTAAAATGCGTTTAGCTCTTTTATGCTCTTTAACACGGTGCTTAAACTGCTTTGATCGGTAATTAGCACTACATCGCGCACGGCTATTGCTCTGTCGTGTACGCTGCCTCTAAAGTTAATTGCGTAACGTTGCTTTACCGAATTTACGTCGGTCATGTGGGTAATGTTATTATTAATGAGGCTAACGCGCGAAATGCCAATAATGGTTAAAATAAGCATCATTGATAAAATTACGCCAAAGCCGGTCGTTAAACGCATGTTTATGGTCATGGTTGATCCCAAGTGTGAGTCAATACGCGCAAGAGCAGCTTGTATTATTAGTGATTATTCTAAAACAATAGCAGCATTATGCCTTATTAATTAAAGTTTTATTAGCAATAAGGGATTGTTTGTTAATTTAGTTTACAAGCGTAACTTTAATGAGGAGTGTTTTTCAGGCATTAAAAAAGGGGCTAAATGCCCCTTAGTGTTATATAAAAATATTATACAAAAGTTTAGTCGTACTTTGCTTCTAGCTCATTAGCTGTATGAAACTTCTCATGGCTTTGTAATTGCTCGTCGTATTTAACGAGGTTTTTAAAGTGCGCTAATTGACCTGAGTTTTTAACTATTTCAACAATAAACGACATCATAAAGTCAGCGCCCGTTAGGGTATCGCCCACTAAATAACGTTTACCTTCAAGGCGGTCGTTAAAGTAGCTAATTACTTTAGCTGTTTCAGCGTCGGCATAGCCTTCTAAAAACTGCGTTTTAGCGCCGTCTTTTAGTACAAACATTTTAAGTAAAAGCGGTAAAATTGCTGAGCTTTCTGCAAAGTGCAGCCATTGCTGATAGTCAACATATTCAGCGGTATCTACTTTTGGAGCAAATTTACCGTTACCGTATTTGGTAATAAGGTAGTCGGTAATAGCGCCTGATTCAGCAATAATTAAACCGCCATCTTCAATTACCGGTGACTTACCAAGTTGATGAATATGCTTTAGTTCGTCAGGAGCTAGGAAGGTGTCTTTATTACGCTGATAAGCCACAATTTCGTAGTCAACATTTAGCTCTTCTAAAAGCCAAATTACGCGTTTAGAACGTGATTTATTTAAATGGTGTAGTTTGATCATGTCAGTCCTTTTGTGGCTTGTAAGGGCTTAGCCTTACAAGCCGTTTAAAATTAAAGTGGGTTATTAATTTTAACCACAGTTTTACCAAAGTTTTTACCGCATATCATATCGTTGAACGCGCCTACTGTATTTTCGATGCCTTCTACCATGTGCTCACGGTATTGAATTTTTCCGTCTTGTAGCCATTTTTGCATGTCTTGTGCAAACTCGTCGTAACGGTCGCCGTAATCATCAAAAATGATAAAGCCTTGCATTTTAATACGCTTAGTAAGCAATTGACCCATTAGCATACCTAAACGGTCTGGGCCTTCTGGCAAGCTAGTAGCGTTATATTGCGATACTAAACCACACAATGGTACGCGCGCTGCGGTATTTAGTAATGGTAGTACGGCGTCGAATACTTTACCGCCCACATTTTCGTAGTAAACATCAATGCCTTTATCACAGGCTTTTTCTAACTGCTCTGCAAAGTCATCAGCTTTGTGATCAATACAGGCATCAAACCCTAGTTTTTCAACGGCGTGTGCACATTTTTCGCTACCACCAGCAACACCCACTACTTTACAGCCTTTAATTTTAGCTATTTGACCAACCGTTGCACCTACTGGGCCTGTTGCTGCTGCAACAACTACGGTTTCGCCTTCTTTAGGCTGGCCAATATCAAGTAAACCCATGTAAGCAGTAAAGCCAGGCATACCCATAATACCTAATGCGTATGAAGGGTTTGCAGGCTCTTTACCTAACTGCATTAAGCCTTCGCCGTCGGTAATGGCGTAGTCTTGCCAACCTGTGTAGGCAAGTACCCATTCGCCTTCGTTAAACTTATCGTTTTTAGACTCTTCTACTTGGCACACAGTTGCGCCAACCATTACATCGCCAATATTAACAGGGTCAGCGTACGACTTAGCATCGCTCATACGACCACGCATATACGGGTCTAGCGATAGGTAAATAGTGCGTAGTAAAACTTCGCCGTCTTTTAATGCAGGAAGCTCTACCGTTTTTAATTTAAAGTTTTCATCTGTTGGAGCGCCATTAGGGCGTGATTCAAGAGTAAGTTGGCGACTAGTCGTAGACATAAAAGATCTCCTATTAATATAAATAAACTACTTACCGAATGTTTACGCTTTAAAAATCGTGTTCAGCTAAACAATAATGCGCGGCTAAGCAGTATGAATATGTACAATGCGTACCTTAATAAAGGAGTTTTGGGCGGGTGGTTGATAATTCAAGCTTTGCAGAGTATTTATTCTAAATGGTTTATTTTAGCTTGCTAAAAATATGGCTATTGTAAAACACCCCGTTTTTATAAATGGCCTGTTTAAGCACAGCCTCTTGCTCAAAGCCACTTTTAATAAGTGCTTTCATAGAGCCGGTATTACCAGCAAACACAGCGCCAAAAATTCTGTTTATGTGTGAGTTTGCAAACGCTTCATTGCATATAAGTTCAATAGCGCGAGTAATAATACCTTGCCCCCAATAGGCTTTATTTAGCCAATAACCAATTTCGCCACTGTGGCTGTATTCAAATTCGCCGGGAGTTATGCCAATACAGCCGGCAAATTGCCCATTAACCTCAATGGCCTTAGCCGTTGCATCAATTACGCCGTTTTTTGAGCCTTGGTTTATCCACCAATCAGCATCGGCTTGCGTATACGGAAACGGAATTTTTGACGATAAATAACGCGTTACCTGTTCATCATTTAGGGTGCTAATAATAAAAGGCGCGTCTTGGGCTTTAAACTCTCTGAGGGTGATCATATTTTTTCATAAATTTTTAGTATGCACACTAACTTAACAATCATTTTAACGTTAAACAATCAGAACCTAAATTAAACGGTTTACGGCTATTACTTTGTTTTAAAGTCCTCTAATATAAGCAAAATATTACACCTATTTTAGATGCCATTATGCACCCTCACATTAAAGCTCTTTATAACAGCGCCCAAAAACCAAGCCGTTTAATTATTGGTTTAATGAGCGGTACTTCGTTGGACGGGCTTGATGTTGCACTGTGTAAAGTAACGGGCGCAGGCTTAAATACACACATTGAGGTTTTAAATTTTACCACTGTTGACTACAACGACGATTATAAAACTAAAATAAAGCAGGTATTTGCTAAGCGAGAATGTGATTTAGAGCTTGTTACTTTACTGCACCCGTGGGTAGGTAAACTCCATGGCGATATGGTTAACCAGTGCTTACATACTTGGCAAATAAACCCGGCAAGTATTGATGTAATAGCGAGCCACGGGCAAACCATTTACCACTGCCCGCAGTCGCAGCATAACCACAAAAGCTTTACTAATGGCACCTTACAAATTGGCGATAGCGACCAAATAGCCGTTACTACGGGTATTACAACCATTGGTGATTTTAGGCAAAAACACATAGCCGCAGGGGGCGAGGGCGCACCGCTTGCTGTGTATGGCGATTATTTGTATTTTTCGAGCGCTGTTGAGAGTCGGGTTTTGCTAAATATGGGCGGCATAGCTAACTTAACGTTTTTACCCAAAAATGGTGATGCAAACGGAGTGTTTAGCTCCGACATTGGCCCCGGTAATACCATTATGGATGCCTACGTACAGCAACATTTTAAAGATATGCATTATGACGATGGCGCAAAAATAGCAAAAGCAGGCAAGGTAAATACACCATTATTAAATGCATTATGTAATAACGCATTTTTTAAACTCCCAATGCCTAAAACCACAGGGCCAGAGGTATTTAACTTAGCGTATTTAAACGCCGCACAGCAGGTTACAAATACTCACCATTTAAGCCATGAAGATGTAATGGCCACCTTAAATACCTTTACTGCAACCGTTATAGCAAACGCATTAAACGAGTGTGCGGAGCGCGAACAAAATTGTGTGGTGTATGCAAGTGGTGGGGGTATTCACAACCCATTACTAATGGCGCAACTTACAGCGCTTTGCCCACGTATTAAGGCTTTTAAAAATACCGACGATTTAGGTATAAACCCCGACGCAAAAGAGGCCGTGTTATTTGCTATTTTAGCAAACGAATGCCTAGCCGGAGAGCAGCAACACCTAAGTAACACCGCACAAGGTATTGCGGGAGTTACTATGGGTAAAGTAAGTTTTGCAGACTAGGGCGTGTTGGTCTTTGTGGATTGAAATTTGTTCAATCTAGGGGCGATTAAATCGCGGCGCGAGGTTTGTAACCTAGTGGGCTAAGTAAAAACCGAGCAACAAAGAGTTAATCGTCCCTAGAAAGAACCCAAAGGGCAGTGCATGTTTGGTATTTATGCTGCGTTATCGCCTATTTATGGGGAATAACCACACTACATAGGCTCTGCCTTGCCTAAAACCCAAACATACTGCTGTAAATTCACCCACCAAAGTTCAACACGCCCTAATAACTGATAAGTAGTGCCGCGTAATTTAAGTGCAGCCAGCATTAAAACAGCGATAAAAACGTAGAACCCATACTCGCAAAGTAGCTACGAACGCCCTGTGACTTGGTATGTTCAGTTTTTATTTGCTCAGGAATATAGCCTTGCTCAAATGCTTTAATGTATACATCGAGTTGTTGGCTTTCTTTTAAAGTCGTGTTTTTTCCATGCAGCATCATTTGCACTACAAAACACTGGCTTTGTGTAATGTTACTTAAAGTTAGGTTTACAGTACCAGATTCAAGGTCTGCATTGCTCAGCGTTTTTTCAGTAAAATACTGCGCCCCACGCGCACTGGGCTGCGTTGCACTTAGTGAAATAACATCGCTCTCATTTGCGCCATCAGGCAACACACACTGCAGCGTAATGTTATGCGCAGCATTGGCTTTTAGCGATAGCTTTTCATATTCCATAGCGTGGCTCATCGCCGCAGACATAGAATCATCAAATGATTGCAGTGCAAATGTTAGTTGCACTAAGGGTGTACTCATCTTACTTAGTCTTCTTGAGTCTATTCATTTATCGGATAGAGATTATCGCGGATCAAAGTTACAGATTTATGACTAATTGCATTAATTAGTACAATTATTGAGTGGTTTGATCAAAGATGATCTTTGTTGAAGTTCTATAATGCTAGAAGGTGATCCCAGGTGATATTTCTAAAGATACGTTCTTAAATGCGTTAAGTAATTTAGATATTCATTTACACCAAAATTTCATTGATGGCTTGAATGAGTGTATTAAAAATTATAAATTCAATAACAATTAGCGAGCCTATTGCGCATTCATTATATTTTTAAGTTTTTATTACGATAAAAAAGCAGATACCTAATTAGCATCTGCTTTTAAATTGTAAAACCACAGCGCTTAGCACTGTGGTTTTTAATTTTTAACGAAGAATATTCAATTAAGCTTGAGGTTTAATTAAGTACTTTTCGCCTGTTGCTTGTTTTGAATAAGCCGCAATTGACTGTAAATGTAATACCTCAGCTAATGACACTTCGTGCGTGTAGTTGCTCGCAAATGTAGTGGTGATTTCATCAGCAACGCGTTTGCGCATTTTCATTACTGTATCTGTGCCTAATTTACCTAAAGCATTAAATAACAAGAACCCGTTTACAGCCCAAGCAAAGCCAAAGTTACGGTTTAATGTAATAGGGCCGCGGTCTAGTGCGCCATAAATGTACACTTGTTTAAATGTATCAGAGCCATAAATTGTGTGCTCTTTCATATCGCGCGCAGCTGCAACTTCCATACAGTTAAGTATGTCACTTGTTAGTTGGCCGCCACCAATAGGGTCGAACGCTATAGTTGCACCGGTTTCGATTATTGCAGCTGTTAGGTCAGCAAGAAAAGTGTCGTTGCTTGAGTTAACAATATATTTTGCACCCATATCGCGCAGTAATTTTTCTTGTTCTGGTTTGCGAACAATATTAATTAAATCAACGCCATCGGCAATACAAATACGGTTTAGCATTTGGCCAAGGTTAGAAGCCGCTGCGGCGTGAATAATAGCTTTATGGCCTTCAGCGCGCATGGTTTCTACCATTGCAAGTGCGGTAAGTGGGTTAACAAAAGATGATGCACCTTCTTTAGCAGTGGTCCCTTCTTTTAGCTCTAGGCAACTTTGTACATTGGCACATATAAATTGACGATACGTACCGCCGCCAATTACTGCAACGGTTTTACCCATTAATGCTTGTGCAGCTGGTGATGAGCCCGCGGCTACTACGGTGCCTGCGCCTTCATTTCCTACGGGCGTTGCTTTTCCAACACGGGTTTTAAGTGATGGCATAAATTGAGCTGGAACATCGGCAGTAATTACTGGATTTTCATCAGTACCCGATTGCTTTGCGGTAGACATATCAGCTGCGCTGAATAAAACGCCTAAGTCTGATGGATTTAATGGTGCAGCTTCAATGCGAATAACTACTTCATCGGCATTTGGCTTTGGCATCTCGATGTTTTTTAAGGCAAGTGTTAGTTTATTGTCTTCGCTGATAGTTGAAGTAAGTTGGATATTTTTATCTGTCATAGGTGTCTCCTGCAAAGAATTAAATTTGTTAAGCCAATCACGTTATTGTATTGGCGATCTGTATTAGGGCGTGTTGACCTTTGCGGATTGAAATTTGTTCAATCCAAGGAAGATTAAATCGCGGCGCGAGGTTTGTAACCTAGTGGGCTAAGTAAAAACCGAGTAAAAAGAGTTTATCGTCCCTAGAAAGAACCCTTCGGGCAGCGCATGTTTGGCATTTATGCTGCGTTATCGCCTATTTATGGGGAATAACCACACTACATAGGCTCTGCCTTGCCTAAAAACCAAACATACTGCTGTAAATTCACCCACCAAAGATCAACACGCCCTAGTAATTAAAATTTAGAATAGATACTTTTATAGCTACGCGTTATTTTGCGTTTGCTGCTTGAATTTGCGCTTTCACTTTTTGCATAAATTCAGCCATATTTGATTGGCGATCGGCCTCTATGCTTTGGGCAATGGCTAATTGGCTCATTGATTCGTTCCACTCTTTCATGCCGGGTACTTGTGCAAGTACATCCCAATCAAGCTGGCTTGAGCCAAAGGCGCTAACAATGGTGTTTACGTAATAAACGTAAATGTCTGCCATTGTAAATTGCTCGCCTGCAATCCAAGGTGAAAACTTACACACGCTACTCAAAGCGGTTACGCCACGCGTTAATACTTGGCGTACTTCGGCTTTAGTTGTTTCAGGTACTTCAGCGCCTGAAAATACATAAGGGATAAACCGTCTGCTTGGCAGTTCAAAATAAAGCTCTGCCATTTTCATAATTTGACGTACAACTGCGCGCTCACCTGCATCTTCAGGGTATAGCGGGGTTTGTGGGTACGACTCTTCAATAAAGTCGCAAATAACACTCGACTCTGAAATATTAAGGCCGTTAGCTGTTGTGATTGCAGGCACTTTGCCTGCAGGGCTTATTGCTAGTAAATCTTCACTACCGCCGTAAACAAGGTGTTCTTTAAATGGCAGTTGTTTGTGTAAAAGTACATGTTTAACTAGGTTGTAATAGTTGCTAGCAGCAAAACCGTGTAAAGTAATCATAAGTCAGCTTTCCATCATTAAGTGAAGGTGTTTAATTGCCAAAAAATGCAATTTAAGTCCCTGTCTTTAGGTTGAGTACATTATTACTTGTTTTAATTTGCTTATATATAGGGGAAAATGCGAATCACTTTTGTCTTTAAGACAATAAAGCATTTTATTTAATGGAGAGGCGACTTGGATCAACTAAAAGCCATACGGTATTTTATTAAGGTGGTTGAAACGGGCAGTTTTACCAAAGCTGCCAAAGCTTTTGATGTGCCGCCCTCGTCGTTGTCGCGGCGAGTTGCTGATTTAGAAAAAAGCCTAGGGGCTACGCTTTTAAAGCGTTCTACCCGCATAGTTAAATTGACCGAAGTTGGGCAAATTTACTATAACGATGTTCAGCAGATATTAAATCAGCTAGAGCAAAGCCACGAAACTGTACGCAGTTATCAAACAACACCAATGGGGCGATTATGTATAAGCTCAATGGTGAGTTTTGGTGACAAAATATTACTGCCTCTGCTTGATGAATTTAGCACGCTATACCCCGAAATTATATTAGATGTTAGCTTAAGTGATGAGCTGTCGACACTCGGGCGTGACGATGTTGATATTGCGATTCGCGGTGGTTATGCGCCAAATGAACGCGTGTTGGCAATAAAACTGATGGATAACGGCTTTATTCCTGTTGCGTCACCCTGCTATTTACAAAAATACGGTGTGCCTACTAATGTTATGGAATTAAAGGGCCACAGTGGCCTTTATTTTAAAACGCCAGCGGGGCCAACTCCGTGGTTATGTAAAGTGGATGAGCAATGGCACGACGTTTCTGGGCCTGCGGTCGCTATTTCAAATAACGGCTCGTGGCTCGCTAAAAAAGCGTGTAATGGCGAGGGCATTTTAATGTCAACTCGATGGGCGCTCGACTCACACCTTGAGTCTGGCCAGTTGCAAGAGCTTAAGTTTGAGCATGAATTAGCGATAAGCCAAAATGCGACTATGGCGGTTTATTTGTTGTATCAAAAGCAGCGTTATTTAGTACCAAAGGTAAAAGCGGCGGTCGACTTTTTAGTAAAAAGAATTAAAGAAACAGATGGAAGTGTTAAGCGAACAAAATAGCCCTTAAGAGTTAGTCGAATTGTCGGATGGCGCTGCGCTAATCCGACCTACGCTTACCGGTTTATTTTTACCCGATCTAGATTTATGCTTATTTAACTTATTAATGAGTTGTTTGTATAAATAATAGGTAAAAAATACGCCTTTAGGCTAAAGCTTTTAACTAAGCGCCCGATAAATTACTTAATAGGGTTTAGCGATTAAGGAAAATCATGGTTAATAATATACTTGGCAGCCAGTCTAATTTAAGCACTTTACTTGCCCAATCAGTTAATAACGCTAACCAAACCTCTGTGAGTCCTTCACAACTAACCGGTAGCGACCTTCAAGCTATTAATGATTTACAAACTAACGCCCCCAAAATATCCGATGAATTATTAAGCCAGCTAAATAACGAAACTATTGACGAAGCACTAGCCAGTAATCAAAAAGCAGGGGACGTGTTAAAGCAGCAACTTACCTCGTTATTTACAATTTCAAGCACGCCTAGCATGCTTAACTATAAACTCTCCGATGAAGATCTCGCCCTGCGCACCGTAATAAGTTCTCAGCATGAGGGGTTATTAAAAAACGAAAACAGTACCCAATTAATTGAGCGATTAAATACGTCAGTTAAAAATATTCAGGGTGCTTATGCTAATACCAGCGATATTTTATCGAGTTTAGGTCAGCTTGGACATGAGCAAAAAACGTTTTTAGCCTCAAGCCAGCAACGTGTTGAGCGCTCACTTAATCCTTATATGGAAAGCCTTAATCGCGCAAAATACGAGGATGACGATAACTACCTGTTTGAGCTCTCGGTAAAAACTAAAGAAGGCGATGTTATAAACATTACCTTTAACTCATCGCAAGGGTACGATGAAAAAACAGGTGAAGCGATAGATGGCTTTGGCATAAGTTACGAAGTTAATGGCAATTTATCTGAGGCTGAACATACGGCTTTAACGCAGGTTATGGCGGGTGTTGGTGAAATGGCCGATGAGTTTTTTAAAGTGAGCGAAAACTCATTTAACCCTCTTATAGTCCCAAATCAAACAGACATGAGCTTAGATTTTTTAGCTGGCTTTAATAGTGAACAGTTAGCCGGTTTTAATGTGTCGTTTTCAACAACGCAAAATGATGCGCTTGATACTGCCCAGAATACGCTTGATTTAAGTTACTCCATTGATGAAGCATTAAACCAGCAAGCACTTGTGTTTAAAGCAGTAGGTGGGCAAAACGACATTGATTTTGCACTCGATATGTCAACCATTGGCGCTAAAGACACGCAGCAAATGCAGCAGTATTTAGCGTCGCTCGATCAAAGCCTAGAAGATAGCCGAGTAAACAGTACCGAAGACGATAAAGAGTCGGCATTTGGGCGCAAAGGCGACGAGGCAATGCAGCAAGGTTTTGCTTTGTTTAAAGGGGCTTTTGCGAGCATGTCGTCGGCTGCTGAGCGTTATAGCAATTTGGAGTCACTTGCAGATCAGCACTTTAATGACGGGCGCGCCATGGTTGCCGATTTGGTTGATAACATGATTACAAACGATGTCCGTTACCAAGGGCTTGGTAATAAAGCGCCAAATACATTAGGCACGGGTATTTCTAAGCTCGCTGATTTTGATGCTACGTTTTCTTATGCGTTTGATAACGGCGACTATCAACCTAAAAGTACCATTGAGCTAAGCCAAGCGACTGAACAAGCCCAATTAGGGGAGCTTAGCAGTGTAACGCAAAGTAAAAATGTAAGTAGCCACTTTGATTATCAATACAGTCGCCCTGATTATTACGACAAAGAAGAGAGTTATAACGTAGGTACTGCGGTTAAAAATAAAGAGCTTGTGGGGCTTGATCAGTCTCACGAGGTTGATGTTGATACAAAAATGTTTGAGTTTAATCCGCAAACTAATCAATACGAGCTGCAAATGGCGATGCAAGAGCAAACAGTTAGTAAAAGTGACATTCGCTTAATTGATGATATTTGGCTTGAAGAAAACGAAAACAGCTACAACATGAATAAAAAAGAGCGTGTTGAGAGCGACGAAAAACAAGATGAGTTTAAAAAAACAAGCAGCCATTCTCATAATAAACTAGTTACCTTGATTGGTGATTTAGACAAGCTAGCTGAGAATAAAGACGTAAGGCGAGAATATTTAACTAACTTATCGCAAGTTAACTTTTTTATGGATAAAAAGTAACGGTCTTGAGTTGTTCACTCCACACTCAATATTGGGTATAGTCGTTTAATACCTAAATTAATACCTAAATTAATACCTAAATTAAGAGCAACCTTATGTTTAAAAAATTAATTTTACTGTGTGCTTTAAGCATGCCGCTTGTAAGCTGCGCTGCTACAGCGCCATTTTCGGGCGAGATAAGTACGCAAGCACTGCTAAGCGACTACGACAAGTTTAACGAACAATACAAAGCGTTTACGCCAACAGCACAAGACATTGCCCTAATGCAAAAGCTAGAAGGCAAAGAGCTAATTGTATTATTTGGAACGTGGTGCCACGACAGTGAGCGCGAAGTGCCAAAGCTCATTAAGTTACTTGATGCATCGAAAGTACAACTTGCAAGCATTGAATACGTGGCCGTAGGTTACAACAAGCAAGACGATGCAGGCATTGCAGAAGCTAACGATTTACAATACACACCTACGTTTATTGTTAAACAAAATGGCAAAGAGTTAGTTCGCGTAATTGAAAAGCCAACGGGTACATTGGCACAAGATTTAACGCAGGGTTTGTAAATAGAGCTTGTTCGTATTTGGGGTTAACGATTTAGCAAATAGGTTTATAAGTTAGCTGTTGGCCGCTATGAGTAGTCTCCTGATACTTTAATGTGTAAGGCCAAAATTTTCCCCCTTTGGCTGAGCCAAAATAGGAATTCAGCTATGGTTTGCATATCAATTAAAACAAATAAAAAACTAATTAACCTACAAGCTCGTTATGGTGTTTCTTAATATGTCTAAGGATCTACGTAAAAATTTGATTTCTGCGATTATTAGTCCTTTAATTGTATTACCAGTCCTTGGTTTTTGTTATTTTTATGCGGGTATAGAAAATTATACTTCTGTGAGTTCATTAATTTCAGGTGTTGGTTTTGGTGTATCAATAGGGATGGGAAGTTTATTTTATTTCTATCCTTTAATGTTCATTTACGGATTACCTATTAGCTTATTACTCCAAAAGTTAAATTTATTTAAATTACCTGTAGTTTTAATCTTAAGTATACTTCCAGTTTTTTTATTTAGTCTTTTTAGTGAATTTGATCGTGTAACATTGGTTCTTCATTTATTAGTACTTTCAATGGGTTTAACTAGTTGGCTTATATATAATAAATTAAGGTAACACCACAACAAGCGATTAATGTTACACAACCGTTTTCTTACTCGGCTTACAGCTCAGATCAAACATTATTCACTAAATAGGCTTTTTTCGAATGCTTGTGCGGCATGTGAAGACGGTCTGTCTTTATAATGTAGTTGATACAGTGGCCGAGAGAGTTGCTCGTTATTTTTTTGACTCAGGCGCGTTAATTTACCAAGCTGCACTAAATCCTCAGTGACTACATTAGGCAATAAAGCCACGCCCATTCCTTGTGCTACTGCCCTTGCTATTGCCTCGTTGCTGCCCAATTGCATACTGCACTCTGCTATTACGCCATGTTGGGCTAATAACTTAACCGACATTTCTAAAGTGCCCGAGCCCGGCTCGCGCAGTAGCCAAAATTGTTTGTTTAACCATGCTTTTAAGTCTTTCGTGGGCTTAAAGTTACTGGGTATAACTACACTCATTAAATCGTTTTGCCAGTGCTTACTTATAATATGCGGCTCGGTGGGTGTGCCTTCAACCAGTGCTAAATCGATAGTGCATTCAAGTAGGGCATGCTCAATTTGCGCGGTATTGGCAACTTGTACTTCTACTTTTATATGGGGGTACTGCGCGCAAAAATTGGCTAAATAGGGCGGTAGCCAATAGCTGGCAATGGTTGTACTGGTGCCTATAACGAGTGTGCCGCGCTTAAGCCCTGTGCGTGATTTAATATCTTCAATGGCGGCTTTTTCAATGGCAAAAATACTACGAGCATGATCATACAAGGCTTGGCCGCCCTCGCTTAAGGTAAGTTTTTTGCCTTTAGATGCACGCTCTATAAGTTGTATATTTAGCTGATACTCAAGCTCTTTTAAAGCTTTAGACACAGCTGGTTGGCTTATAAAAAGCGCCTCAGCTGCTGCTGAAAAACTGCCTAATTTAGCAACCGTATAAAACACCCGAAGTGCATGCAAGTTCATTGTGCCTCTCAAATCACATAACCTTAAGTTATCGAATCATGATTTTAATGTATTGGAGTTATATTTTGCGCTTTCTTAAAATGAAGTCAACTAATCACGATGACTTTATTAAGGGATGACTATGCTTAGTGCAATTAAAGATATGCCACAGCTTTTTAGTATTAATACTAAGCAGTATACCAACTCGCGTTGGTGGCTAGGAATGCTATTGGTTATTGTTTTAGCGGGTGTTGCTGTTGCCATGAGTAAGTTGCCGGTAATGCAAAGTGCCCAGTTTAGCTCCTTAACTATTGGTATTGTGCTAGGCATTATTGTAGGTAACAGTGTGTTTTCGCGTATTGCGACTCATACCGATGTGGGTGTTGATTACGCTAAAAGTATTTTACTCAAAGCGGGTATTATTTTATTTGGTTTTAGAATTACCTTTACACAGGTAGCAGGCGTTGGCTGGAGTGGCTTACTAACCGACATTGTTATGCTCAGCGGTACGTTTATATTAGCAATGCAGCTTGGTAAACGTATATTTAAACTTGATGAGCAAACAGTAATATTAATTGGTGCAGGTAGCTCTATTTGTGGCGCAGCAGCTGTAATGGCAACCGAGCCTGTAATAAAAGCGCAGGCGCATAAAGTATCGGTAGCTGTAGCAACGGTGGTGGTATTTGGTACGTTGAGTATGTTTGCCTACCCAATCATGTTTGAGTATATGGGGCTGAGTGAGCACGCGTACGGTATTTTTGTAGGTTCAACCATTCATGAAGTAGCGCAAGTGGTAGCAGCGGGTACAGCTGTAAGCGCCAATGCTGCTGATACCGCCGTTATAGAAAAAATGCTACGCGTGATGATGCTTGCGCCATTTTTAGTCGCTTTGTCGTTTTGGCAAAGTAAAAAAAGAGCAAAGGCAGGTAATACTATAAGTAATGAGGATAATAAATCAGGTATTAGCATCCCTTGGTTTGCAGTGTTATTTATTGTGGCAAGTGGTGTACATTCACTCTCTATTATTCCTCAAGTGGCTATAAGCGCAGTTGTTTGGTTTGATAATATATTACTCACCATTGCGATGGTGGCTTTAGGTTTACGCACACATGTTGGGGCAATTCGCCAAGCGGGTATTAAGCCACTGTTACTGGCGCTGTGCTTGTTTTTGTTTTTAACGTTAGGCGGTTACGTAATTAATATAGGCATTGCTGAGCTGTTTTAAACGTTACTTGGTAAAAGTTGATTGGCGGCTTAAATCGGCCAATCAACTTCGTTTAAAGTATCCAGCTGTTTGCTGGTATTTTCATTGCCTTGCCATTTATTAGTGTAAAAAGCGTGCGAGTCAAATTGTAACGTTTGTTTTTCAATATTAAAGTGCCTACCACCACGCGGATCTACGCCTACACCTGCTATATATTGCCAATTACCCCAGTTAGCGGCTACATCGTAATCAATCAATTGTTGTTCAAAATAAGCTGCGCCATAGCGCCAATCAAGACCAAGTTCGTTAACTAAGCAGCTTGCGGCAATTTGCCTTGATCTATTTGATATATAACCGGTCGCATTAAGCTCGTTCATAATGGCATTGACTAATGGGTAGGGTGTTGAGCCATTACACCAGGCAGCAAAGCGGTTTGGCATAAATGTAGTAAGGGGTTTTGTTTGCTTTTGGCCTTTAAAGCTAAACAGGCTTTTACCTGCCTTAAGTGCATGCCATTTAAAATATTCTCGCCATAGTAATTCAAACTTAATCCAGTAGGTTGACTCGTTTGTTATTTGATTATGTTCGTACGCCTCAACGGCTTTATAAACTTGCCGCGCACTTACACATCCAAAAGCAAGCCAGCTACTAAATTTTGTTGTGTTATTAAAGCCATCAAGCTCGTTTCGAGTTATTTTATAAGTACTTGGCAGCAAGCCTGAAAAGTATTGCTTTAAATGTGTTTGCGCACTTTTAAGCCCGCCATGCATTACTGCGTTGTTATTATTAGTATGCTTATTAAGCTCAATTGGGTTTGCAGCACATAATGTTATAGGCTGGGGAAGTAAACCTTTAGGCAGAGTTGAGGTTGTTATAGGTATGTTCATCGCTTTTCTAAATGGGGTAAAGCTTTTAGGCAGCTCGTCTAAATCAAAAGGGAGGTCGCTTTGTTGAAATAGAGTGTCTTGTTGAGTTGTTTTAAATATGGCATGTGGGCAATGTGCTTTTAGTCGCGCGAGTTGGCGCTGTTCATAGGTTCCAACGAGTTCACTGCACACCACTTCGTCAATGTGTTGCTCAGCTATGCGCTGCTTTAAAACACTAACCGGTTCACCCTCAAGTACGTGCAATGTTTGCCCGCGTTCAATTAGCGCTTGTTGGAGTTCATACAAGCTTTGGATTAAAAACTGTTGTTTATGCACACCATATGGCTTTTGTTGGTAATTATTATTTTTAAACCAGTGTGGGTTTATTACAAATACAATATCGAGAGCACATTGCTCAGTAGCAAGTTCGCTTAAAATAGGATTGTCGTCTATTCGTAAATCGTTTTGTAGCCAATATAAAATGCGTTTGCTCATAGGTTTGCTCTAGTTTTTGTAATCATTAAGTTTACGAAGCAAAAGCGGGTAGGGATTAGTTTTGAGGTGTTTAATAGAGTTTTAAAAAGGGGGCGATAAACTTACCGCCCCTTAGTTTGTAAAAGTATTGTTTTAACTCGCTGATTTTTGCTCTGCTATCCAATCGTTTATTACATTTTCAAGTACCGACATAGGGAGTGACCCTTGGCCGATTACGGTGTCGTGAAAGCTGCGTATATCAAACTTAGCCCCGAGTTCTTTTTCGGCTTTTGCACGCAGTTCGCGTATTTTTATTTCGCCCATTTTGTAAGAGAGCGCTTGGCCTGGCCATGATATATAACGATCTATTTGATCCTCCACCGCGCTTTGTGGCAAAGCAGTGTGATTTGCCAAGTAGTCAATTGCCTTTTGACGGCTCCAGCCAAATGCATGAATACCGGTATCAACAACAAGCCTCACTGCACGCCACATTTCGTAACCTAAACGACCAAAGTCGCTGTATGGGTCTTGATAAAAGCCGGCTTCTTTTCCTAAACGTTCGGTGTAAAGTGCCCAACCTTCGCCAAATGCTGAGTGGCTAAGTGTGCGTCTAAACTGGGGTACGTCTAACTCCATTGCAATGGCGTTTTGTAAATGATGCCCTGGTATTGCCTCGTGAAGGCTAAGAGCTTCTAAATTATACAAAGGCTGTAGTTTAGGTGTTGAGGCTAAAAAGTAAGTGCCAGGGGAGCGGTTATCAGCAGGTGGCATATAAAACGCGCCGCGACTCGCTGAGCCTTTTATAGTAAATGTGTTACGCGGTAAATGGCCAAAGTAGGTGGGTAACTTGCCATACATTTTTTGCGTAATAAAGGCTGTTTTTTCAAGCAGGTCTTGCGCGTCTGTTGCGTAAAATTGCTCATCGGTCGCTAAAAATTCTAAAAACTCAGCATACGTGCCATCAAAACCTACTTTATCAATGATGTTTTGCATTTGCGTTTTTATACGCGCCACTTCTTTTAAGCCAAGCTCATGAATTTGCTTTGGTGTGGCATTGGTTGTGGTGTAGTAATTAACTGCATATTTGTAATACTCAAGCCCGCCTTTAACGCTTGAAATACCTGGCTCTGCTCTACAGTTAGGCATGTAATCGTTTTCAAAAAAGTCATAAAAGTGCTGATAAGCCGGGACTACTTTTGAGCTAATTAAGGCTTTTGCTTTGTTTTGGTATGTGGCCTTTTGCTCTGCTGTAAACGTATTTGGTATACGTGTAAAGGGCTCGTATAAGGCACTGTTTTCAGGTTGCTTAACTATATGAGCGTTAATGCTCTGGCTGTAATTTTCAAATGTTTTGCAGTAGTGCGTATACCCTAGTTCAATCCCTTCCTTCATCAAGTTAATGTTTTCTTGATTAAAGCGAGGGTAGTCGGCAAGGCTTACTAAAAATGCGTTGTAATCATCGGTTGTTAAAAATGCCATATTAGCTGGTGCTTCGGCAAAGTAGGTATGCCAGCCACTTAAAAAGTTAACCTGAAAATACTTATCTTGAAAAAGGTAGCTTTGCTGCTCTGTTTCTCGCTCATATTTAAATAAGCGGTAGTTCATTAGTTGCGAGCTGCTCAGCGTTTTAGAGTCTATTTTATTTAAGCTTTTTAATACGCTGTTATTATATGCTTGGCGCTTTGCAATGGCTTGCTCGGTCCAATTTGGTAATGTACCACTGGGTTTCCAACCATCAGGGTCGGTACGAAAAAATATTTTTTCGGCTTTTGCATTTTGCCAATGGTTATCAATAATGGTTTTTAAATCTGCATTGCTATCGGCTGCGCTCGGCAGTGATGCTACAGCTAAGCAAATAGCTAAAATTGTTTTTTTAAACATATTATTCTCATTTTTAGCGCGTTAATTTTTATTAGTTTACGCACATATGTTATTTTTGTTTCTAAGATAATAACAAGTTAACTTTATTAATGCGCTTAATTTTATACCTGTATCTATTGGTTTTACTTTTTGATTGAACAAATTTCACCGCTGAAGTGAGTGGGCCACTAGTTTATTGTTTTATCAGCGTTTAGAATGATTAAAACTAATTATAAAAAATGACCGTCATGTTTAATAAAGTAATAACGCTGATTGATGAAGCTAATAACCAAGACCCTAATACTGAGCAGCACAATGGGCAAAGCTTTCCAAAAGAAAGCTTATACGGCTTGCGTATGAGCGAAATGCTAACTCGTTTTAAACCAGATGCCGATGCACTCATGCAAGTTGCAGTGCGTGCACAGCATATTCAGCGTTGGAAGTCGCCACGTAGCGACTTTGAAATGAACAAGCAGGGTTATCATCAATGGCGCAGCGCACTTTATATATTTCATGCTAGCAGTGTTGTTACACTTATGCAGCAAGCTGGTTACGGTGAGGCTGAGCAAAATCGAGTGTACAATGCAGTTGCTAAAAAAGATATTAAACGCAATCCAGATAGCCAACTCGTTGAAGATGTAGCAAGTTTGGTATTTATTGAACACTACATGCTAGGGTTTGCTAATAGCAAGCCAGATTACAATGAAGAAAAATGGATTGGTATTATTCGCCGCACATGGCAAAAAATGTCAGATGAAGCCCATGAGTTTGTACTTACAGGTAATATTACATTACCAGATCCACTTGTTGGGCTTATTCATAAAGCGCTTGAGTAAAGTAGTGTAAGCTAGGTATTAAAATAAAAAGGATTTTTAGAATGTTATGCCCACGTACAAATGCCTCTCTTGAGCCGTTATTAATTGGCGGTATTACTGTTTAC
Organism: Pseudoalteromonas sp. SWYJZ12; assembly: GCF_015864395.1. Classification (NCBI taxonomy): domain Bacteria; kingdom Pseudomonadati; phylum Pseudomonadota; class Gammaproteobacteria; order Alteromonadales; family Pseudoalteromonadaceae; genus Pseudoalteromonas; species Pseudoalteromonas sp. SWYJZ12. Next base: position 30,046 of record NZ_JADYXH010000001.1, on the reverse strand, counting down.
ACTTCAGTGCAAGGTGGCGTATTTTTTGATAACAGCCAAATTTTTAAGTTTAGCTCGCCAGCGTTAAAGCATGGTCAGGTATTACTTAAGTATTTGAGTAATTATACCGAAGGTGAGGGTGATGTCTCATCGCGAGTAAATTGCCCAAAATGCAAAAGCATTGTAATGATGCGCAGGTATTTTTCGCCAGTAAAGGCCGTCGAAATAGATGAATGCCCAGGCTGTGCAGGAATATGGCTTGATAGTGGCGAGCTGGCAAAAATACACGAAAACCACCTAACGCCCCGAGAGCGTAAGTTGTTAGCACATGAAATGGCAACCAATCATGGGTTTATAACTATTAAGCCGCCAAAATCAAAGTATTACCCCAAAGCGCCTAAAAATGTTCAAGACACGACAGTTGAACGGCTGGTGCAATTAGCATTACTTAACTTTGAATAATAAAGTAGTCTTGAATGCTACATTAATTTTAAGCTCGCAAGTGCTGCTAATAAAAGCATGACTTGCCAAGAACAAATTTTAAAACCAAGGGAAGCTGAGTATGAAGGATTATAAGCGTAAAACTGCACTGCAATTTTACTGTGTGCTACTGGCGTGTTTTTTGACAACAAGTTGCACTACGCTATTTGATAAGGCACATGGTTATCGTGGGCCCATTATTGTGACGATTGAAACTGAGGATGGCTCAGTGCCAGAATTTCCTTTTTTGATAAAGTCGGCCTATTCAGAGTCGTGTGGTCATAGTAGTTGTGGTATTGACTTTGGTTATAAATATTTTAAAACGGCCTATGCTAATGAGCCAATTACCTTCCCACGGGAGCGTTTGGATTTATTACAGCCCAACGCCTATGCATCGATTGAGTTTACTGTTACTCATCCTAATTATCACCACCGCGGATTTCCGCGAGGCTTTGCGCCCACCGATGCTGATGACCCTATTCATGTCACGTTTACCGTTAAGCCGTTTACTGAACAAATGAATAAAGTAGCTGGGTGGGCCGAGCAAGGCAAAGTGATGATGCAGAACGCGGCACCAGATAGTAATGAGCATTTCAATGGAAAAATGCAGCTTTGGCAAGAGCGCTTTAATTTAGGAAAGACGATTAAAAGGCACATTACGGTGATCAAAACTTTTTACTTACCTCATTTTTCAAAACGTATGCAACAACGGGTTATTGAAAAATATCAACCGATTTTTAGAGCCTGGTATTACGGCGTACCTGAAACGGATTGTTGGGATATGGTTGACTGTAGAAAGCAAATTTTAAAACCAAGGGAAGCTGAATATGAAGGATTATAAGCGTAAAACTGCACTGCAATTTTACTGTGTGCTACTGGCGTGTGTTTTGACATCAGGCTGTGATTTTTTATTTGATAAAGCACATGGCTATCGTGGGCCCATTGTTGTGACGATTGAAACAGAAGATGGCTCAGTGCCAGAATTGCCTTTTTTGATAAAGTCGGCCTATTCAGAGTCGTGTGGTCATAGTAGCTGTGGTATTGATTTTGGTTATAAGTATTTTAAAGCTGCCTATGCTAATGAGCCAATTACCTTCCCACGGGAGCGTTTGGATTTATTACAGCCCAACGCCTATGCATCGATTGAGTTTACGGTTACCCATCCTAATTATCACCAAGGCGGATTTCCGCGAGGTTTTGGGCCCACCGATGCTGATGACCCTATTCATATTACGTTTACCGTTAAGCCGTTTGCTGAACAAATGAATAAAGTAGCTGGCTGGGCGACTGGCCCTAAACAAGACATGCAAAACTTTACACCTGATAGCAGGGAATATAAAAAAGCAGACATAAGGTATCGCCAAGCGCGCTTTAATTTAGGAAAGACGATTAAAAGGCACATTACGGTGATCAAAACTATGTACTTACCTCATTTTTCAAAACGTATGCAACAACGGGTGATTGAAAAGTATCAACCGATTTTTAGAGCCTGGTATTACGGCGTACCTGAAACGGATTGTTGGGATATGGTTGACTGTAGAAAGCAAATTTTAAAACCAAGGAAGGCTGAATATGAAGGATTATAAGCGTACTTATCTGCAATAATACTTAATCATTTTGCGGAGCTAAATATGTCGCTCCCTGCGTTAAAAAATTCTCATTTACGACTCCATGGATGCAGAAGGTAGAGCAATGCAGGAGCAATTGCCGAGAACAACTAGATAGCGAGATTTTTGCCAAGCTATCAACACGTTTTCAAGCCTCAAAATAGATCACTTAATTAAGCTAATTGGTATAAAGCATAAAAAACGGCGTACTAAAAAGTACGCCGTTTTTATTGTAATAAACTAACTCTTGAAAAGTTTATTTATTACGGTTTTCTTTAGCAAATGCACGTATTTTACGCTTTTGCGACAGTGTTACTTTATTAACACGACCAGCAAATGGGTTTTCACCTTCTCTAAATTCGATTTTGATAGGTGTGCCCATAATTTTAAGCGCTTTACGGTAATAGTTCATCAGGTAGCGTTTATAACTATCTGGTAAATCTTTAACTTGGTTACCGTGAATAACAATACGTGGTGGGTTATAACCACCGGCATGCGCATATTTGAGCTTAACACGACGACCACGAACAAGTGGCGGCTGGTGATCGGCTTGAGCCATGTCCATAATACGACGTAACATTGCAGTACTTATACGTTTAGTCGCTGATTCATACGCTTCGTCAACAGACTCGAATAAATGACCAACACCTGTACCGTGTAGTGCAGATATAAAGTGTAGGCGAGCAAAGTCAATAAAGCCTAAACGGCGATCGAGCTCTGATTTAATACGATCTTTAACGTAATCGTCTAAACCATCCCATTTGTTCACTGCAATTACCAATGAACGACCTGAGTTAAGAGCAAAGCCTAATAAGCTTAAATCTTGATCAGAAATACCATCGCGAGCATCAACAATCAATAACACAACGTTACAATCTTCGATTGCTTGAAGCGTTTTAATGACAGAGAACTTTTCAACTACGTCGCTTACTTTTTTACGCTTACGAACACCAGCGGTGTCAATTAACACATACTCTTTTTCATTTCGAGTCATCGGAATGTAGATAGAGTCACGTGTTGTACCTGGCATGTCGTATACAATTACGCGATCTTCACCCAGTATACGGTTTGTAAGCGTTGACTTACCAACGTTAGGACGACCAATAATCGCAAGCTTTACAGGTTTGTCTGCAAATGCCTGGTGATCGGTATCGCTGTCTTCATCTTCTTCGTAAAGATTAATAAGCTCTTCGTCATCGCCTGTTACGTCTTCGTCTTGTGCAGCTAATTCAGCAATAAGCGGCTGAAGTGTTTGCTCAAGTAATAACGTAATACCACGGCCATGCGATGCAGCAATGTGATGAATTTCACCTAATGATAATTGGTAAAATTCAGCACAGTTTGAATCTGCATCAATACCATCTGTTTTATTGGCAACAACAAAACACTTTTTATCTTGTTTACGCAAGTGATTAGCAATTGCTTGGTCAGCTACGGTCATACCTACACGAGCATCTACTAAAAACAGAACAATGTCAGCTTCTTCAATAGCTAGCAGAGATTGATCTGCCATTTCGATTTCGATGCCTTCTTCTGAGCCATCAATACCGCCCGTGTCTACCACGATAAATTCATAGCCATCGTAACTAGCTTGGCCATATTTTCTATCTCGTGTTAAACCTGGAAAATCGGCTACGAGTGCATCACGAGTACGTGTTAAACGGTTAAATAATGTGGATTTGCCCACATTGGGTCGCCCAACTAGAGCGATCACGGGAAGCATAAACTACCTCTTTAAAAAACAACAAAAGGCTTCGCAGTGCGAAGCCTTAAAAAAACCATATGACTATTAGTAACTTAGTTTGGTATTTTTACCATACTAACTTCACCATCACGGGTGTATAAAATTAGCTTATCGTCGGCAACAACTGGCTCAACAAAAAAGCCCGAGCTGTCAAAGTCTTCACGAGATACTAGCTCGCCAGTTTCTTTATTTAGCCAATGTAGGTTACCTTCTTGGTCGCCTAAAGCTAAGTGGCTACCTGCAACTGCAGGGCCTGTTAGGTACCAACCGCGTAGAGCGGGTTGGCTCCAACGTTCAATACCTGAATTTTTATCTAATGCGTAAATAACACCATCGCTATCTACTAAATAAATTGTTTGTGCATCCATCGCAATTTCGCGGTAGCTGCTGTACTCGCGTTTCCATACAACATTGCCAGAGCGAATATCTACAGCGGCTAAGTTGCCGTTGTAAGCTATAGCGTAAGCGTATGGACCGCTAATAAGTGGTTGAGTGTCTACGTCAACTAGGCGTTCAAATTCTGATGCGCCTTTAGCAACCGCAATTTCTGCGCTCCATGCTGAGTAACCACTGTCTGAAATTAATACGCTCAGTTTGCCTGTTTCAAGGCCAACTAATACACCACCGTTAGCAACGGTTGGTGAGCTTTGTCCGCGTAATGTTAGTGGTGGAACTTCTTGTTCAAAGCTCCAACGCTCTTCGCCTGTATCTGGGTGAAGGGCTAACAATTTACCAGAGCCTAAATTTACAAATATTAAGCCATCGCCTGCTGTTGGTTTAGACAGAGATTCGCCTGGTACGTTTTTACGCCAAACTTCTTCACCAGTTTCGCGATCAAGAGCAATAATAAAGCCGTGTTCAGAACCAATATAAATTTTACCATAGGCTTGCAAAATACCACCTGATAATTTTGCATTACCGTTGTCAGCCCAAGGCCAAAACGATAAATCTTGGCGTACATCGGTTTCCCATTTTGTATCGCCATTATCAAGCGAAAGCGCTTCTACTTGGCCTTCGCGGCTAGCAACATACACAGTATCTTTGTAAACTGCGGGTGTTAAACGAGAAAAATAATGCTCTACGCCATCACCTACAGATTCTTGCCAAACAACGTCAGTTTCAAATTGGTTTACAATTTCAGGAAGTACTAGTTCATCTTCATCATCACTTGATGAACAACCCATCAATGTTGCCATACATAGGGCAAGGGCTGCTGTTGTAAATTTTTTCATGCCTAAAACCTTATGCCGCTGGGCTAGTTACTGCTAGGTCATCTAACTTAATTTGTAATAGTGGGTTACTTGTTAATCCACCCGCATCTATTGCTGCTTGGTATGCAGTACGTGCTTGATCTTTATTACCTTGCTCAGTGTAAATATCGCCTTTAAGCTCGGCCACGTTTGCATTGAACGCTTCAGGTAATGGTGCATTTAATGTTGTTAATGCATCGTCATATTTAGTTTGCGCAATTTGAACACGTGCTAAACGTGTAATCGCAATTGCTTTTAATTCTGTATTTGGCGTATTAGACACAACCCAGCTTAGCTTTTCGCTTGCTACGTCTAGTTTTTTCGCTTCTACTGCGTCTTTTGCAGCAACGAATGCAGCAAGTGTTGCGTAGTTTGTGTCTTTATTTTCGCTAATAAACGCATCAGCTGAAGATAATACGTCGTCGCTTTCAACAAGCGCTGTATATGAATCTGATGCTTTTTCAGCGGTAGTAATTTGGTTTTGGTTATATGCTTTCCAGCCATATAAGCCACCTAGGCCAACAAGTATACCTAGCGCAAGTGAGATGCCGTTTTCACGGAAAAAGCGTTTAATGGCTTCTGCTTGTTGTTCTTCTGTTGAATAAATATCCATTCTTACCTCTAATGTTCGCTTAGCCGTTAATAAGCTCAGCTAAAAGCGCTTTAGCTTGTTCTAATTCTAATGTGACTTGTTCTTTACGCTCGCGTAAATACTTGATGGTCACAACGCCTTTTTCTAATTCATCTTCACCAATAATCACTGCAACAAGTGCATCGCTTTTATCAGCACGTTTTAATTGTTTTTTAAAGTTGCCGCCGCCCGCATGCACCATAACGCGTAAACCCGGTACGTCTTTACGTAGTTGCGCTGCAATTGCAGGAGCTTGAATGCTTGCTTTGTCGCCCATTGCTGCTAAATATACATCAGCATTACGACGAATGTCACCCACACACTCAAGTGCTTGTAGTAATAACACTAAGCGCTCTAGGCCCATTGCAAAACCAACTGCTGGCGTTGCTTTGCCGCCAAGTTGTTCAACTAAGCCATCGTAACGTCCGCCAGCACATACAGTGCCTTGTGCACCTAAACTGTCGGTTACCCATTCAAATACAGTGCGGTTGTAGTAGTCTAAACCACGTACTAACTTTTCATTAACCGTATATGAGACGCCAGCAGCGTCTAAACGTTCACATAAATTTTCAAAATGTTCTTTTGATTCAGCATCTAAATTTTCAGACAATTTAGGTGCATCAGTTAAAATTGCTTGTACTTCTGGATTTTTGCTATCAAGTACGCGTAGTGGGTTTGAATACATACGACGTTTTGAGTCTTCATCAAGCACATCAATGTGTTGCTCAAGGTAGGCTACTAACGCATCACGGTAATCTGCACGCGCTTCGTTAGATCCTAGAGAATTTAGCTCTAAACGAACGTGGTCAGTAATACCAAAGGCTTCCCATAGTTGCGCTGTTAATAAAATAACTTCTGCGTCTATATCTGCTGTAGCAATACCAAATGTTTCTAAACCAAATTGGTGAAACTGACGGTAACGACCTTTTTGCGGACGCTCGTGACGAAACATTGGACCCATGTACCAAAGGCGTTGTTCTTGATTGTATAGTAAGCCATTTTGGTTGCTAGCACGTACGCACACTGCGGTGCCTTCTGGGCGAAGTGTTAATAAGTCGCCATTGCGATCGGCAAAGGTGTACATTTCTTTTTCTACTATATCGGTAACTTCACCAATAGAGCGTTTAAATAAGTCGGTTGATTCTACAATAGGAAAACGAATTTCTTGATAACCGAACGATGCTACTGTCTCGCGTAAAATGTTTTCTACTTTCTGCCAAACTTGTGTATCGCCCGGCAGACAATCGTTCATACCGCGAACTGCCTGAATTTGTTTTGCCACTGATAAATCCTAAATGCTGTTTTTTTGTGTAATGAAAAATGCTTACACAACAAGAATGCTAAAAATTGACCCGTCATTATATACCCAAATGACCCCATGATGCGAGTTTCAGTTGGAATTAAAAGCGATTTAGGCAAGGCATTGATTGAAAGTAATAGTGGTTCTATTGTTAAAATCAATAACGCAGTATAAATCGCTTTTAAACCAACCCGTTGGGCGGTTCACAGACACTTACTCTCATCGTTGTTACTTTTTAAAAGGGATTGCCATTCTTGCAAAGTAACGCCTTGATATTAAGAGCCTGTGAAACGCTGAATTCTGTATCTTGGGGTCGTTTGGGTATCCACTAGCTATAAAGGTAAACGGCAAACCACGGGGTTTGCCACCTTAAACGGTATTTATTCGACTATTTTTATGTCAATCGGTGTTTGGCTCTGCTTTTTTTCTATAAAGTCGCGTACATAACCTTCAAGCTGGTCAACAATATTATTGTTATCAATGCGCGCTTTTTGGCGTTCGCCATTTATATACAAACCTGAACGACGATTTGCACCGGCAAGCCCTATATCACTCACAAGCGCTTCACCTGGTCCATTTACAACGCAACCAATTACCGAAACTGACATAGGTTCGATAATATCCTCTAAGCGCTCTTCAAGTTGGTTCATGGTGCTTACTACATCAAACTCTTGGCGTGAGCAGCTAGGGCAGGCAATAAAGTTAATTCCACGCGAACGAATGCGCAATGAATTTAAGATATCAAAGCCGACTTTAATTTCTTGAACAGGATCGGCAGCAAGTGATACACGCAGGGTATCGCCAATACCTTCGGCAAGAAGCATACCTAAACCTACTGCAGATTTAACAGAGCCTGAGCGCATGCCGCCCGCTTCGGTAATACCTAAATGCAGTGGTTGGTCTATTTCTTTAGCGAGTAAGCGATATGCACCTACCGCTAAAAATACGTCAGACGCTTTTACTGATATTTTAAATTGGTCAAAATCAAGGCGGCGCAATATATCTACATGGCGCATTGCTGATTCTAATAAGGCTTCTGGTGTTGGTTCGCCGTATTTTTCTTGTAAGTCGCGCTCTAGTGAACCGCCATTTACACCAATACGAATAGGAATGTTGTGCTCGCGTGCTGAGTCTACTACAGCTCTAATACGCTCTTCACTACCTATATTACCTGGATTTATACGCAGGCAATCAACGCCGTATTTTGCCACTTTTAAGGCTATACGGTAATCAAAGTGAATATCGGCAACTAGCGGAATCGTTACTTGCTCTTTTATACTTTTAAACGCTTCGGCTGCATCCATTGTTGGTACTGATACACGGACTATGTCGGCACCTGCATCTTGTATTGCCTGTATTTGTGCAACAGTTGAATCAACATCCATGGTGTCGGTGTTAGTCATTGATTGCACTGCAATAGGGGCACCATCACCAATAGGGACGTTACCTACATTGATTCGGGTGGATTTTCTGCGTTTAATTGGAGATTCTGAAAACATAGCGACTACTCTGCTAGTGGTAATGTAAATTTGGCTAAACGGTTTTGAGGAAATGCAGAAACATCTACAGGTTCACCGTTTAAAGTAATGTCTACAGCGTCATGCTTACCAAGCACAACTGAAAAAGGAGGCGTACCGCTTACGGTCATAATGTAGCCTGCTTTTTTAACGCCGAATGCTATTTTTTCGCCTTCGCCGTCGTAAATTTCAACCCAACTTTCGCCATTAAAGTTCATGACAATTGTACTGCTAGCATCGTCTTGACTTGCGCTGTTAGAAGCAATAGGAGCCGTTTCTTTAACTATTTCTGGGCTTGTTGATGTTTCACTAGACGTGCTTTGTGATTCTAATAATGATTCATCGTCAATTTCGGCTTGTTGCTGTTGCTCTGAAATACTGGGTTGAGCGGCTTGGCGCTCGCTCATTTTTGAGTTGGCAACGTTTATATTACTCGTTTGCTCTTCAATAGGTGTCGCGTTTTGCCAAAACCATAAAGCAGATGAGCCAATAACAATCGCTAAAATTAAATAGCTAAAAAACATTAAACGACTGTCGTTTGCTTCTTTTTCTGTACGGCGTGAAAAACTCTGCATATTAGCGGGTTTAGCCGGCTCTGGTGGGGCTGGCATCATTGCTAATATAGGTGCGCTATCTACTTTTAATTCACGGCAATAGTTTTTTATATAGCCTTTAACAAAAGTAATAGGGCCGAGTAATGTAAATTCATCATTTTCAAGGCGTTTAATTTGAAGTTCAGACAGCTTTAACGGTGCAGCAATAGTCGCTATGCTAACGTTCGCTTGTTCTCTGTGATTTTTTAATATTTGGCCTACAGTTGGCTGTTCGCTCTGTGTTTGCGTATTTTCTTCATTCATAATGTGTATGAGTCTGGATCCACTAGTAAAAGTTTGTGCCCTGGTTTTAGTGCTATATCAGGACTTAATTTATTCCATCGCATTAATTCATCAATTAATACATGCCGCTGGGTAGCTATATCGTAAAGGGAATCACCAGCTTTAATTTCGTAATAAATATTTGGATCGTTTAGGTATATTTTACTTCCATTCATTACCCGATCCGACTCTTTTAGACCATTCCATTGCAGGAGCTTTTGTAGTTTAACATTGTATCGCACCGAAATGCTAAATAGGTTTTCGCCAACAGCAATTACGTGAAATGGCACGCGTAAAGGCGATACTTTAGGGTTAAGCATTGGGAGCTCTGTTTTTTGTACTGCTTCGTAACTTTTAAATTCAATATCTGCATCATTTTGATAGCTGCTATTTTCAAATACAGTTGTATTTTTAGTCGCTTCGTAGAATACCACGTCACTACTATTTTTTTGAGCGGTAACTGCAGGAACTGAATTACTATAGTTACTAGTTTGCTGCGAATTAAACTGGCCTGTTTTAGGTGCGCCAAACGAAATTATTGTAACTTCGCCATCAGCTTTAGTTGGTTGCTTTGCTGCTATAGCTTCTTTTTGAGGTTCGTAAACGGGCTTAGCTTTTTTAGGTGCAGCTACTGCGGAATCTGCAGAGTCGTGCTCAGTAGTAAGTGCAAGCATAACAGCCGATGTATCGGTAGGTTTGCTTGGCGCTACGACTTTAGGAACTTCTTCTTTTTGAGTTGTTATTTGTTTTGCTATTACGGTTGCTTCATCGGCTTGCTTACTGACCGTGTTTTGTACTGCCTTAGCTTGCTTTTCTCTTACTATAACTGGATTTACATCTTGGTTATTTGCTATTGCGATCTTTTTATCTGTTTTTTGCTCGTCGTTTGTTACCAAGCTTGTTGAACCGTCTTGTGGTGCACGTTTCTTTCTGATTACTTTTATTTTTGGTTTTTTTGAACTAACGTGCGCGCCGCTTTCGTCATTTTTTAGTTCTTTTAACTGCGCTTTACGGTATTTTTCTCGCAGTATTTCAAACTCATTAAAACGTGTTCTTTTCTCTTTTAATGCATAGGCTTCGTTACTGCTAGAGTAAGTTTGTAAAATAGTGCTGGAAATTTTTTCAGCCTCTTCTATTCTGCCCATTCTGTTTTTTACAAGGTAGCTAAGCATTAATGCGCGAGAGGATACTCGACCTGTGCTTTCGTAGCGTTTTAAAAGTTCACTGGCTTTGTATAAGTCACTTTTTGCGTAATACAGCGCTGCTAAACTAATTAACGTAGATGTACGCTGAGAGCTGTGATTAAGTGCCTGTTGAAAGTAACTTTCTGCATTTTCAAAATCATCAAATTCAATAGCACACAAGGCTAAATTTTCGTAACTTTCGGCAACGCGAATATAACTTGGTACTTCAATGGCTTTTAAAAATTGATCAGTTGCACGATCGTATTCATCAATACCACATAAAAACACGCCGTAGTTATTAAGGGTATTAGGATCGTCAGGCTTTATTTCGAGTGCTTTTTGGTAGGCTTTATCAGCTAGCGGGTTTTCGCCTACTTGTTGATAGTAATAAGCAAGAGAGTAATGTACTTCAGGTAGGTCAGGAGCAAATGCAGCTGCACGTTCTAAATTGTATTTGGCTTGAGAGTTATTACCCGTTTTTAAATACTGTAGGGCTAAAGCAATTCGTGTTCGTGCTGCGCCAGTATTATTAATTTTATTTTCGACGACGGGTTTATTACTGCCGTTATAACTACTTTCGCTAACACAGCCACTTAAGGCAAGTGTTGATAGTGTTATAGCAAGTATAGATCGCATTACCTTATCTCTTTATTTTTAGTCCATGGCGCCTATCTTACCTAAAACCTTTATTCTTGCATCATTTATTTAAAAATAAACAACTTAACTGCCCTATATGACTTATTCACATAGGGCAGTTACAGATTATGCTTGGTGGATATTAACGCTAATTGCGTTATCGTCACGCATTTTCTTTTTAGCTAAACGTTTAGTACGGTCAACTACGTCACCGACTAACTGTCCGCAAGCGGCGTCAATATCGTCCCCGCGAGTACGACGAACAATACAGGTAACGCCTGCTGCTTGTAATACTTTTGAAAAACGGTCAATACGGCTATTGCTTGAACGCGTGTATTCATTACCCGGGAATGGGTTAAACGGAATAAGGTTTACCTTACAAGGTGTGCCTTTTAACGTTTGCACTAATGCATGCGCCTGATCGGTGCTGTCGTTAATACCGTTAAGCATCACGTATTCAACCGTTACATCTTTATTTGCTTTCGAGCCATCGATATAACGACGACACGAGGCTAAAAATTCTTCAATAGGGTACTTTTTATTAACTGGCACTAAAATGTCACGCAGTGCGTTATCTGGTGCGTGAAGTGATATAGCCAGTGCTACGTCAATTTTCTCTTTTAGTAAATCAAGTGCAGGTACAACGCCTGAAGTACTTAATGTTACGCGGCGCTTAGATAAACCAAAGCCCCAATCGTCCATCATTAGTTCCATTGCTGGCACTACGTTTTTAAGATTAAGTAAAGGCTCGCCCATACCCATCATTACAACGTTAGTTACTGGGCGCTTTTCGCTATGACCATCAAGGCCTATATCTTTAGCTACACGCCAAACTTGACCAATAATTTCAGATACTTTTAAGTTACGGTTAAAGCCTTGTTGAGCGGTAGAACAAAAAGTACACTCAAGAGCACAACCCACTTGTGATGATACACATAACGTAGCGCGCTCTTTTTCAGGGATCCAAACGGCTTCTACTTCTTGGCCGCCTTCCAGAATAAGTGCGTACTTAATAGTACCGTCGCTTGCTTGTTGGCGCACAGTGATTTCTGGCGCTACAATTTCGCACTCAGCTTTAAGTTTTTCTTTAAGCTTTTTGTTTACGTTGCTCATATCGTCGAAGTTATCTACGCCAAAATGATAAATCCATTTCATCACCTGGTCACTACGAAACGGCTTTTCACCGAACGATGCAAATAGCTCGCGCATTGCTTCTCGGTTTAAATCTAATAAGTTAATCTTTTTTTGCTCGGTCATGAAACAACCTCAATCGGTGACGGTGGAGATAAAATTTACGAGGACGAATTGTACACAATTCACTCACTTTAATCATTAAGTAAAACATCATGAGTTTCTGATTAATACTTTACGTAATGACTAAAAAAGGGCCCGAAAGCCCTTTTCAATATGTTAACGAATTCGAATTAACGAGTACGTGAACAAAGCTCTTCGTCAGCGAAGAAGTACGCGATTTCGCGAGCAGCAGATTCAACAGCGTCAGAACCGTGAACAGCATTTTCGTCGATGCTATCAGCGTAGTCTGCACGTAAAGTACCAGCTAGTGCTTCAGCAGGGTTAGTAGCACCCATGATTTCACGGTTTTTAAGAACAGCGTTTTCGCCTTCAAGAACTGTAACCATTACTGGACCAGATGTCATGAAAGATACTAAAGCACCGAAGAAAGGACGTTCGCTATGTTCAGCGTAGAAACCTTCAGCTTTCTCTTGTGAAAGGTGAACCATTTTAGCTGCAACGATTTTAAGGCCAGCAGATTCGAAACGGTTGTAGATAGCGCCAATGTGGTTTTTAGCAACTGCATCAGGTTTTACGATTGAAAAAGTACGTTCTAAAGCCATCTTTATGCTCCAATAATTTTAAGTAAAAGTGTGAATATTAACGGGCGCGAATTATACGCGTTTTAAGTGAAAAATCCTAATTTTATTAAAAACCAGTTTGGTTGCCGTTTTGTGATCTCGATCAAACGCAAATTATTGACCGCATTTATACTGCCGCGCTTCTGTTTACTTATTTGTTAATGACTAATCTGAATTCTGCTTGGGATAGATTTATTTTTCAGAGTTTAGGTTAACTACTTATGCAACTGGCTTGAACCCAGTTTGATGTATGGAGCGCACATGTCACCCGTTATTTCTTCAATGCCTTTTATTCCTGAATTACTATGCCCCGCAGGCAGTTTAAAAAACATGCGCTACGCTTTTGCTTATGGCGCAGATGCGGTTTATGCAGGGCAGCCTCGCTATAGTTTGCGTGTGCGCAATAATGAGTTTGACCTTGATACTTTGCAAGTAGGAATTAGTGAAGCGCATGCGCAAAATAAAAAGTTTTATGTGGTGTCTAATATTGCACCGCACAACGCTAAAGTTAAATCGTATTTACGTGATATAGAACCTGTTATTGCGATGCAGCCCGATGCGCTGATTATGTCAGACCCTGGTTTGATTATGCTTGTTCGTGAAAAGTGGCCTGCCATGCCGATCCACTTATCGGTACAAGCAAATGCGGTTAATTACGCGAGTGTACAATTTTGGGCAAAACAGGGGATTGAACGCGTTATTTTATCACGGGAGTTGTCGCTCGAAGAAATAACCGAAATACGCACACTCTGCCCAGACACCGAACTTGAAGTATTTGTACATGGCGCACTGTGTATGGCGTATTCGGGGCGTTGTTTGCTCTCTGGTTACATAAATAAGCGCGATCCAAATCAAGGCACATGTACTAATGCATGTCGCTGGGATTACGATGTAAAGCCTGGTGTTGAGAACGAAACTGGCGAAATGGTGCATAAAATTGACCCCAAACAGGTTATTCCTACACTGGGTGAAGGCGCGCCAAGTAACGATGTATTTATGCTAGAGGAACAAGGTCGCCCTGGTGAGTATATGCCTGCGTTTGAGGATGAACACGGCACGTATATTATGAACTCAAAAGATTTACGCGCAGTGCAATACGTAGAGCAGTTAACAAAAATGGGGGTACATAGTTTAAAAATAGAAGGGCGTACTAAGTCATTTTATTATGTAGCGCGCACAGCACAAGTTTATCGCAAAGCAATAGACGACGCAGCTGCGGGTAAACCATTTGATACTAACTTATTTAAAACGCTTGAGAATTTAGCGCATCGTGGTTATACCGAAGGCTTTTTAAAACGCCACGCTCATCAAGATTATCAAAACTATGAGTACGGTCATTCTGTATCAACTAAACAGCAATTTGTGGGTGAAGTACTTGGGCGCTGCGAAAATGGATTAGTTGAAATAGACGTTAAAAATAAATTTTGTACAGGCCACTCTTTAGAGCTTATGACACCACAAGGTAACTTTACTTTTAAGCTTGAATATATGGAAAACAAAAAGGGCGAAAGTATTAGCGGTGCTAAAGGCTCCGGTCACATTGTAAAAATACTGCTAGATGAAGACATTAACTTAGCGCATGCTATTTTAATGCGTAATCTTGAGGAACACCAAGATACTCGTAATCCATTTAAACAAGCTGTTTAGCTACAGCTGAATATAGTTTTTTTCAAAAAACTCGGGGTTATAAAAACCCCGAGTTTGCGACTTTATTTAAAATAATATTAATTATTTTTCAAGTTGCTTTAGCTTATCTCTTCGCTCTTTACGTTTTTGTTTTAATGTTTTGCTTGCATGTTTTTTAGGTTTTTCTTTACTCATTACAAATAACTCCAATTAAATATATAAAATTAATAGATAAAAATTGAAATAATTTACTCTATATTTCCTCCTTAATATTAATGGCTATTATTTCCCAAAGGTGGGATTCCCCAGCTTCTTTATATTCAATAATATGATTTATTTTATGCCCTAAAAGAGCGACCCCAAGAGGAGAGTGAAATGATACGTCACTAATAAAGTGCCTTCGTTGGCTTGGAGGCACTAAAGTTATGCGGCGCTTAAAACCGGTGGTTATATTTTTAATGACCACCGTGCTATTAATTTGTACATGTGGATTGAATTTTGACCAAGGCCGCTGTGAATACTCGACTTCTTGTAGTAAATACGCAAGCTTCAGCGGTTGTAATAGTACCGCTGCGTCTGTGAAGTCATTTTTAGACAGGAAAGATTTTTTACGCTCGAACAGAAAAGAAAGCACGGACTAATCCCCACAAAAACTAAATCGAATTTAAATATATTAAGGTACAGTGTAACTGCCGAGTGTAAGGGTTACACTCGGCTTAAATTCCGAAGGTGGTATTTGTTTTTAGCAGGTATGTGATTAAAATAAACATATTATCCTCTTTGTTTAAATCAATCATATTGAGTTTAAAAATAAAGTCAATTGAGTTTTAGGTTAAAAATATATTGTCGATATAATGACAGTTTAAAACTGTTTTTTATGTTTTTATAAATTCGTTATTTTTCACTGAAGTGTTGTTATTTCTGTGTGTTAGTTGCTCACTATGTGATTGAAGTTAATCGACTAAATTGTTAAGTGCTATTTATGAGATCTATAGTGCCACTTATGCCTGTTTATAATATTTATAGATTAAATATACTGGTGTTGTTGTTTATTAAAGTGTAATTGTGTGGCTAGTATTTTATTATGTGAAGCCTAAGCTGCTTATTTTATAGAGTAGAAGCTAGGTATCGGGTAACGCTCTTGTAGTGGCTACGTGTTTTACAGCTGAACCTTTATGTAATAGTTACTCCATTCAACAATGTTAAATAACCACTTTTTATTCGGGTTTATCAAAGTAAATTATAAAGGGTCTCATTTATATGTGGATAATTTTTGCATTACTCGCCACTGTTTTTTTTGGTGCGCGAGGAATAATGTACCAATGGACGTCGCAAAAAAAGATTAATCGTAATCTATTATTATTCGGTGTTTTTTTTGTAGGGTTCATAATTAGCGCGCTAGGTACTGTAATATTTGAACACACATGGTACGGCTGGGCTGACATTACTGTTGGACTCGCTTTAGGTTTTGGATCTTTTGCGGCTAATGGGTTTTTGCACAAAGGGTTTTCGGTTGGGAAAGCGTCTTTAATTAGCATCCTGTCGGGGTTAACGCCTTTATTTGTGCTTTTATTTGCCTTTTTATTATGGCAAGAAACCTTAACTGTTATTCAATTAATCGGCTTTTTTATTATTTTTGGCGGTCTTTATATTATTCGCTATTCCAGCGATATCTCATTAAGTAATTTACAAGGTGCGCAATGGGGATTACTCGCGGCACTGTCCTTTGCGTTTAATGATTTAATGGGTAAGCAATCAACGCTTCTTGAGGCGGATACGTTTGCAACTTTAACGTCTATGTTTGGTTTTGGTAGCTTTCTTTTTGCCGTTAGTTGGTTAGTAAAGCGTAAAAAAATGCTAGCAGAGCAAGGCTCTTCTCAAGCGTATTGGTCTGCCGGTAAAACATTTTCGTGCGGGTTACTGATTGGTTTAACAAATGTAGCTGGCATGGTTGCAATAATATCGGCTTTTGCTATTGGTAATACAGGGTTAGTTTCAGCGATTTCAGGTATGAATATTTTAATTATTTTGTTGTACTCACGCATCATTCTAAAAGAGTCTTTTACACGGCAAGAAGTTATAGGATTAACAACGGCATTTTTAGGTGTAATTGTACTAAGGCTTAGTTTTTAAAAGATGAATTAGCTTAATTACTTTGCTGTGAAAAGCCTACACTGCTACATTTTAGTGAAGTGTTGCAGTGTATGCTCTATAAGTAATCGCACTCGATAAGGGATTTGTTTTCTGTCGCGATAAAGCATAGAAAATGGCTGCCCTTTGCTTTGCCAATCAGGAAGAATGTGTTTAAGCTTTCCGGCTTTAATAAGTGGTAATGCTATATAATCAGGGATGTAGCTAATACCCACACCAGACTCAACTGCTTGTTTCATCATTTGAATTTCATCAACTTCTAATCGAACATGTGTGTTTGGATTAAAACAGTATTCTTCGCCCGTTTGCTGATTTTTTAATTGCCACGGTACCAACCCAACGCACGTAACTTTTGGTTGCTTTTCTAATTGCTCAGGATGAGTGATGGATTGATAATCATGATTTAGGTGAGCACATAATATATTATGGGTAAGCTTTAGTTCTCTAATAACCCAATTATCAATGGCAGGGTTTCTTACTCTAAACGCTATATCAATCCCTTCTTTTTCAAGATCAATAAGGTTATTTGAAAAGCGTAAATCTAGTTGAATATCGGGGTATTGCAGTAAAAAATGACAAAAAATAGCACTTAAAAAGTGTTTACCCATGTAAATGGGGGCACAGATCCTAATTTTCCCTTTAGGTTGGTCTTTCTCATCACAAAGTGCTTGCTCTATACACTCTACTTCATCGAACAGTTTACGATAGCGATCGTAATATAACTCGCCAGTATGCGTAAGTGTAACTCGATGGGCATCTCGATTTAGTAACGTTAATTGAAGTGCTTGCTCTAATAAACGTATTCTACGGCTTAAAGTTGATAGTGACATATCAAGGCTTGTTGATGCTTTTTTAAAGCTACCTAATTTTACTATGGTGCAAAAGTAACGTAAATCATCGAGAGAATAACTAGCTGCCATCAGAACTACTTTATTGTTTAGGATGTAGACAATATTAACAGCGACGCTTTAAAATTTCATTAGAGATTAAGGGGGGAGGGAAGAACTGAAATTAGGCAACCAAATTTTATGTGATTTTAATTTAATAACTCTCAATAAGAGCACTGGTAAATAATGTAACTCAATCTGATCAGCTAAATGAATTAAAAGTAGTTTGAAGTTGTGCTTGTTAGAGTCATTGAAATAGATTTAGAAATGTTAATTAGAAATAAAGTTGCCGCTGCCTTTTTAGAGGTATAAATAAAACGATACTTTTAAAAATTAAAACCTCGGCACAAGTAAAGTAAGCAGCGAGGCTTTATAAATAGCTCAATACTATTAAGCTTAATACAATTAACGACCCGTTAAATGCTTATTCATGGCGTACGTGTTATCAAGCTGTTGCTCTATTAAACTAATCGTTTGTTTATTTACGTCTAATGCTTTAGCTGTGTCTTTAAAGTTTAAAATAATCTCTGCTATTTCAGATATTATAACTTGTACTTGTTTCCAGTTTGCATAACCTGCTGCAGAGGCCAGCTTTTGAATCGCTTTTAGTGGCGGGTTTTTTCCAAATCCAGCAAACGAAGTAGCATGCTCATTAAAAGGGTGAGGACTAAAAGTTACATCATAAAAAGGCGCTAAATCCCACTCACCAGAATCACCTTGTAAAAAAGCCCAGTTTTTACTGTGGTCATCTTGGTTACAGCTAAATAAATTAAACATAGCCCGACGAAATTGTAATTGCCCTGCAGCAGGTGATTTGCATAAAACACGGCTCGCTTTAATTAAATCCTCATAATCTAATGTAGGTGTGCGAAAATCAGCATCTAGCAAGCCACATGCACTATGCATATGTTTGCAGCCCATTTTATCACCCATTAATTTAAACCTATCGAATCGTTTTAAGGCAAGCCATTGCTTTGCACCGGTCCCTTCTGGGGCGGGTACCAGTAACCTCTGAGGAGGGTTTAATCCCGCTTGTTCAGCTAAATTCAAATACACAGCTTCACATAACCCTTCCTCATGTCCTAAAGCGAGGTTTTTGGATGTGAATTTGATTAACCAAGCATCATCACCTGTTTTAGGTTTTGTTCTACATTCTTGTATATTATTGTCAGGAAAATAAATTTGGGCTTTAGGGCGTGCACCGCCGGAGCTACCAGCAGCCACTAACGCAGAAAGTACTTCTTCTGTTTGTCCGTCAAATATTGCTTGGGCTTGTTGACCCAATGTAGCAAGACCAGCTTCATCGTTATTTGTGCCATCATAATGAGTTTCAGGTGTAAACGATAATGCTCCCATAGCCGAATGGCCAACAAAAGATAAGCGGTCCATTGCGGTAACAAAGTTAGGCATTATATTATTTTGTCTGAATACACGGTCCTGTAGTAGTAGCCCCCACCCATCAGGTAAACAATCAGAAAAGACCCCATGCAATCCATTATGTGGGCTTTTGGGTGCTAACTGAACATCTCTATTGAAGGCGAGTGAGAATGGCGAAAGATTACCATATGTGTCTAAATAGCTTTGAGCGAATTGAAAGTAAACACCTTGTCTATTT
The DNA here is from genome assembly GCF_015864395.1 of Pseudoalteromonas sp. SWYJZ12. NCBI lineage: Bacteria > Pseudomonadati > Pseudomonadota > Gammaproteobacteria > Alteromonadales > Pseudoalteromonadaceae > Pseudoalteromonas > Pseudoalteromonas sp. SWYJZ12. The sequence continues at coordinate 10,690 of NZ_JADYXH010000001.1, read as the reverse complement.
TGAGCAAGTACACCCACCATTAACTCTGTTGAGTCTGACAGTGTACGTTTTACTTCTAGCTTTTCTATGGGTTTAAAGGCCATTGTTTAATACCTGAGCAATAGACGTTGGCGCATTATTACCTTGAGTTGGCGCTTTTGTTAATTCATATAAACGAGTCAAATCGTCGAGAGATTGCCATAAAAGCAATAGCTGCCTAAACGAAATAAGCCCTGTAACCTCAAACTTTTTTATTGTAGAAGCAGGTACTGTGCTTTTTTTAGCTAACGCCTCGCGTGACATTTTTGCTTTTTTGCGACGTTCTTTTAGGTGCTCAGCAAAAGCTAGCTGCACATCACCTTCGCTTAATAATAAATAATTAATAATAGAGCCTCCAAAAAGACACTTGTGTATCCAAAGTCTATTTTAAATAGGGTTAATGGGTACTATAGTGTCTATTTTGTTGCGAGTAAAGCGTTTGAGATGTGTTAATGCCAAGCAAAGTAGATACTGGCTAATCTCATTCAGGCTCCCTATACAATAGAGTGTAAATCAAATTAAAAGCGTAAAAAATTAAAACGCATTTTAGTGTTTTTTACTTTTCATAATAAAGTGCCTTTTAGGGATCATTAAGCTGCATTTAAGGCCTTAAAGTGACTTATAGGTCACTTTAACTGGCGACGGTTATACCCAAAAGTTTTGTATTTTTTTTACTTAATTTACTTTCTTAGCTTGTGTATTTGTCTTAAAAGCAAAGCGCCCAATTCCTGCGCGCTTTTTTAGTGTCGTCATTTTTATAATGCCAAAAATCATATTATAATATCTTAAAGTCTGTTGCAGTAAATATAGGCTTAAATTAGGCTCTTGCTATGAACTCTTATGATGATATTTTTGAAACGGTATTAGCGTTAAATGAGCCTAATAGCAACGTAGCTGATAGTGATTATAACCTCAACTTAAAAGAGGTTAATTCGGCTCACTACCTCAGTATTTCAACTAATGAAAAGCGAGTTCTATTAGAAAAGCTTGGCATTTTGATTTAGTAAAATCAGACAATAAAATCGCATTGTTAAAACATGATACCCAAAATGTTCATTTAATCGCTGTAACAAATACCAAAATAACTAAAAAGTCAGGCTTAAAAGTTACAAAATGTATTATGACGCGCTTTGATTCGGTATATACCCCTAGAGATGTAGCTGATCATGTAATGTCAAACACATACTCGCGAGCACGGAGGTGTTAATTACAGATCTCCATAAAGGAGGTAGCGATGGGCGTTTTTGGAGCTCAAGAATTAGCACCGCATTCAAATTAGGATGCTTTGTGTACTTTTTAGATTATGAAAAAAAAGAAATTTTGCATGCTACTGACCCAAAACATTTCAATGCTTATATTCACTCAATGGAAATTAAATACTCAGACCCCCAGAAACTTAGGGTAATTAGAGCTGATAGGTTAATTGATAATATTGAAAGTGACGCATTCTATGCTAAATTGCGTTATTACTTTTAAATTATTATGCACTTACAGATTTTTAAGCATCTATGTGGGTCTTTTCCTCTAACTTTGCTGGTCGACATGCAAATTAGTTAAATAAACTCTAATCTAGTTTAATACGAAAATGAGGCTAACTTGCTAAGTTAGTTAGCGGAGCAATTTTACAGGTAGTAATTATGGAAAGCCTTTTAGTCAATTTAAGAAAATACCGCCCTAGAGAAAATAATGATCCACTAGAAAACTTTTTAACAGAAGCGTTTGCTTGGCTGTTAAGAAGTAACCGAGAAGTTTTACAAGCAGTACTGGAGTGTATAAATAACAAACTGCAACCACCAATTAATGTGCCCGATGGTGATGTTTTTATTTCAACGCAGGAAAATTTTAATAATAAATTCCCTGATCTAGTCATTAGTTGGCATGATTGCACGCTTGTATTTGAGCACAAGGTTAATTCTCCATTGCATTTAAATCAACTTCAAAACTATCGAGAATATGCACTCAAAACTTATGACAACCACAAAATAATATTAATAACCGCTACTTCTTTTCAGCACGCTCAAAAGCCTGATGCCGCATTATGTTGGGAGGAAATTTATAAATGCTTAATAGTTTTGGCTGATAAAATAAATGATGAGCACGCGAGTTGGGCAATCGAAGATTTCTTATCATTACTAAAATCAGAGGGATTAGGGCCAAAAACGCCAATGAATCGCTTCTCAATTGCTAATTATTTAGAGGCCGTGAAGTTTAGTGAACAAGTTGACTCTATCTTCAAAGAGGCTCAAAAACTAGTATGGCCGCTACAAAGCATAGGAATGGAGCCTGTATTTAAGCGCCAAGGAACTGAGTCAAGAGTTGGGCTAGAATTTTGCCCTACGATTAAAGATAAAGGCAGGCAATGGCTTCCTGGAATATTTTGTGGTGTGTTACTCGATGGTGCGGATCACGGGGTTAAAAACTTTACAAACAATGAACTAAAATTATGTTTAGTTTTTGACTTTAATCGAACAGGCCAAGAAACGATTAAACATTCAGAGAATTATAAAAAATTTAAAGAGGGACTTAAATCGTTTGTTAATGATTGGGAGTATATAGATACGGCTGTAGAGCCAAACGCAAAACACAATAAATGGCACCCAATTATTATTTTAAAGCCAATGCTCCCTCTGTTTGAGAGTACCAATACTCACCAAGAACAAGTAAATATAGTGCTTGGGGTGTTTAGCGAATTACAGAAAAACCTTATTGAGAGACCCGAATTTATAAAATTAGTAGAAGAGCTTACAGTGACAAAATCAAGTGTTACTAAGTAGGATTTAACAACCCCATTTTGCAACATGTAAAGTTAGCAAAAGGTAAAGAAGCAGGTTATTCATTAAGCTAAAATAACCTAGCTTTCTAAATAAATGACATGCGGGAAATTTTATTACTAAAAGCCGAAGATCTTCCTCTTCTTTATTATAATACCCATATTATTTCCCTTAATAATAGCTAAAATCGACATCTGAGATGTACTAAAGTACTAGTATTTTAAATTTATATTAGAGGTTTATTTGATATGTATTAATTTAATTAGATATTTGAATTGATTGATATTAATAACACATTATGAAAATTAGATAATTTTGTCCTAGCTGGTAAGACTAATAAAAATGAAACCTTTTCGATACCTAACTCTTTTAGAATATATACCTATCAGCCCTTTAAGTATTTCAGTCAAACAGCTACAAGATGATTTATCACAGCGAGGTGTTGAATTATCAACCCGCATGCTCCAGCGTGACTTGCAATCACTCTACGAGCAAGGTTGCTTTGGGCTTGAAAAAGATACGCGGAGTAAACCGTATGGATGGTCTATTAATTCGCAGTGGCGGGGTGGTAACTTAAAGATAATGAGCTTTGAAGTGGCTGAACATTACTTGCTGCTGGAGCAGTTATTACCGCAATCAGTCCCCAGTGATGTTAAACGCTCAGTTCACATTAAAGCAGAGCAGGCGCTCAAACGTTTTAATGGCCATATGCCTGAGTGGCTTTCAACCCTGCCAAAACCGTCGTTAAAAGTGAATGTTGATACTCAGTTAGTTGAGCAAATTGAGCATGCGATTATGCATAAGCGTGCTGTGAGTGCTGAGCTTTATAGGGTACTTTACGATGAAGCACATTGGTTGAAGTTTGCTGAGTTGAGTTTTTACAACTTAGTTGAACAAGGCGGCGTTTTAATGGCGCAGTTTATGGTTGGGTCGCTTCACGATAAATGCTATCAAATGCCGGTTTATCGCATTCGTAATGTACATGTACTACAAAAAAATCGTAGAGAACCGAGTGCTGAACAACTAAAAACGTTGCGCAGTGCTATTAATAAAGGCATGAACCAAGAGTGTATTGAGCTTATTGTAAAAGCTCCCAAACACTCTGCTGTTAATCAAGGATTTATTGAGCTTGGTGAGCTGACTGACAAGCAAAGTATTGATGAAAAAAACGTATTACTTACCTACCAAACTATTGATACCGAGCAATTAACCGATGAGTTGCTTAAATGTGCACATTGGCTTGAAGTGATTAAGCCGGAAAAGCTGAGACAAAGAATTATTTCTAAGCTTAAAGCGGCCACTACAAACTATCTTTAATTGATTTCAAACTTAGGTGCGTCAAAAGTTGACGCACCTATTTGTTATGCTCCTTTAAAAGTTAAGGAGTAGTTATGTTCCAATTAATTCAGCAAAATGATGGTTTATCAATCGGTGTATTTGGTATTGGTGGGTGCGGCTGTAATACGCTTAACAGTATTTTTGAGCAACGCGAGTCTGAACAGGCGCACTTGTACAGTGTTAATACCGACAAAGTGGTGCTTAAGCATACGCAAAGTGATGAAGCTGTGCTTATAGGTGCTGAGCTAACTCATGGTTATGGTGCCGGCGCCGACCCTAAAGTTGGTTTACAGGCTGCGGAAGAGAGTAAAGATCAGCTTTTAACGTTAATTAATGGCTGCGATATAATACTCTGTGCAACAGGATTGGGTGGTGGTACTGGGACTGGCGCAAGTCCGTATATTGCTCAACTTGCTAGTGAGCAAGGTAAACCCATTATATTTGTTGCTACATTGCCATTTAGTAGTGAAGGGCAATTTAGGAGTAATATAGCGCAAGCAGGTTTAAATGAGCTTAAAGAGCATGCTAATGCTGTTATTACTCTCCCAAACGATCAACTGATTGAAGTGCTAGGTAATGATATTGGTTTATTTGACGCCTTTAAGCATAGCAACCAAATACTTCATTCACTGATAAAATCATTAATAGACATGCTTTGTTTTCAAGGTTTGATCAACGTTGATTTAAATGATTTTGCCAAAATTATGGACTGCCAAGGCGATGCGGTATTAGGTGTTGGTAAATGCAATGAAGAAAGTGAGCTTACTACTGCGCTCAATGGGGCACTTAATAACCCGTTAGTTAACCAGGTCGATATGTCATCAAGTACGGGGGTAATTATACAAGTAAATTGCAAAGATGAGATTTCTTTAGGAAGTTATAATCTAATTACAGATACTGTGCGCCAGCAGGTAAGTCCTAATGCTTTGGTTATTTGTGGTGTTTCAAAAATTGAAAACTTAGCAACCAATTATGAGCTATTAGTTATTGCTACGGGCGCGAGTTCAAAAATGGTCGTTGATAAAACTCAAAGTGATTCAAGTCCTGACATCGCGACTAGTAAACCAAAGCCATCTGATATTTTTGATATCCCTGCTTTTATAAGAAATCAATCTGCACCACCTAGTAAAAGCGCTTTATAGGGTTTGCAAGCAAAGATAGCGGTATATAGCTATGTGTAAGCACAACTACAGGACGATTTAGATAGAAATTTATTAGCTTTGTCATAACCTATATAAATAAAGGCTTTGCGGATATTTATATTGATTAAGATCAACAAAGCCACAGAGAAAAATAGGCATAATTCGTGGCTGCAATTTACACCTAAAAATAAAATGGTGTGTTACGAATGTGTGCTACGATTTAAAGAAAAATAAAGGTTTATTATTGAACTGGACTTGTATCAAAAGTAGTCAAAAAACATTTAGTTTAACTCTATCTTTTTGTTTTATAATGATATTAATTGAAAAGGCTAAAAAGTGGCTCTACTCATAAATAGTAAATGCATTAACTGCGATATGTGTGACCCAGAATGCCCTAATGAGGCTATTTATATGGGCGCTAAAATATACCAGATAGATGCTAGTAAATGTACTGAGTGTGTAGGGCATTATGATAAACCTACTTGTGTAAGTGTTTGCCCTATTGACTGTATAAAGCCCGATCCTAATAAGCGTGAAAGTTTAGATGAGCTGGCTGATAAATTTGTGCTGTTAACTAACTTATAACTTGTTTAGGTATTTTGCTAAGCCGCTTTTTACTATTGGCTAAAAACTATCTACATTACTTATTTAGCTTGTAGTTAAAGTCCGCTGTCATGCATTTTTAGTTTCAATCAAATTTTATTACCTTCATTAATTATCAATTATATTGTGTTACCTTAAGGCTTTATAAACTCAAGTATTAATCTAAGTTTTAGATTGCATTCTATAGGAGTCTATTTTGCATATAGGTATTAACGCTATTCAGGCTGTATCTTCAAAACAAGCAATATTTATTAATGATGAGTGCCGAGTATTTGTAATTGGCGATCTTGATGGTGATTTACCGGCCTTAAAAAGCGCACTTAATAACGTAAATTTTAACCCTGAAAGAGATACTTTGTTTTGCCTAGGCGATTTTGTTGATCGCGGGGATAAAACATATGACTTATTTACATACTTACAAGCCATTAGGGCATGTATGATATTAGGTAATCATGAGCATTTAATGTTGGAATCATTATTAAGTAATGATGAAGCGGCTTTTAAATTATGGACTGACAATGGTGGCAATTGGCACAAGTCGGTATCGAGTGAAAAGCTCAATGTTATGTGCGATGAGTTACTAACTAAGCCTCTTTCAATAGTACTTGAATATCGTGGTTATAAAATTGGGTTGTCTCATACATTTGCCCAATCGTGGGATTGGGAAAATTACCCTGATGATAAATCGGTGATTGTGCAATCTTTATTGTGGGATCGCGAAGTAGTTAAACAAAATAAGGTAGTTAAAAGTCATGGAGTCGACTTTTCAATACATGGACATAACTCAACTAAAGCACCTTTTTGGGTGGGTAATAGTTATCATATAGATACCAATTATTATGGTGGAAAGCCGACATTACTCGAGCTTTCAGAGGTTATTGCTACATTTGAAAAGTCATCTGATCTTTAGGGTTTTCTACTTTTTAAATATTATTCGGCAGCTTTGCTTTTTAAAATGTAAGCTGCTGACTACCACACCTAATTATCCCCTTTGTTTTTTCTATACACTCTATGATTTATGCACCGTAATTATTTTATTAAGCTATTAAATACAACAAAGCCGCTCTTAGTTTATTAATTGAGAGCGGCTTTGATGTGTGGGCTGGGTTTTAACTTTCATTTAATAGGTATAAATACAGTTAAAAGAGACGTTTATTTAATTTAATATTGTTGGTTAACAAACGGTTAAGTTTGGCTGTGTAGAATTGGGAACAATTTTTGCCATTACGTGAATAATTTGCGTAAAAGGACTAACTTCTCGCTTTAGTTTTATGAGCAGATTTAAATGGAACAGCCTCTCACATGATAGTAGCAAGTATATACCCTTTCCCTTTTTCAACGTTTTGTAAGTCATCACTTTATGTATCAATTTTTTCTGCTTTGGGTTCTACGTGTGCTTTTGCAGCGCAAGAAAACGAAAACTCGCAGCACACAAAAGATATGGAAGTAATAGAGGTACGTGGCATCCGTTCAAGTATGGCCGAAAACTTAGATGTAAAACGCATGTCTGGCTCAGTGGTTGATGCAATTACAGCGGAAGACATTGGGAAGTTCCCTGATAAAAACGTTGCGGACTCTCTTCAGCGTGTACCTGGTGTGGTAATTGAGCGTGACGGCGGAGAAGGTTCATCAGTCAGTATTCGTGGTTTGTCGTCGGCGCTAACTTTTACACAGCTTAATGGTAATTTTATTGCGTCTTCTCCGGGAGAGCCTTCGCGTTCGTTTGATTATGCTTTGTTACCGTCTTCGATGATTGAAAGTGTAGAGGTTTATAAATCGCCAGAGGCACGCTTAGATGAAGGAGGGGTTGGTGGTACTGTATTAATGCATAGTCGAAAGCCTTTGAGTATGGATGCAAACTCAGGTGTATTTAATGTAGAGAGTACTTACGCTGATGTTACAAAAGAGTACGAACCGCAGTTTACGGGTTTATATTCATGGAAAAACGACAACGAAAACTTTGGTGTATTAGTTGGCTATACCTATCAGGAACGAACAAACAGGACACTTTCGGGAGGAACTGATGCAAATGTATGGCGCTACACTGGCGGTGGACAACCTACAGATATAAACGCTAACGCAGTTAATAACAATAATGGTTGGGATACTATTAATGATGCAAACGGCAACAGTTACGATGGTGTTTGGTTTCCACAAGTTGTGCGAGGCTCAGTTCTTAACGAAAAACGTGAGCGCGAAGGAATTCAAGTTAGTACACAGTGGCGACCAACAAATCGTTTAGAGCTTGGATTTAATTACTTTGGCTTTACACTCGGCCAAGACAGGACTGAATCTGTGATTGATATACCTGAGTGGTCTTTAAATTCTGATTTTTTAACTGATGTAAATCTTGATGAGTCGGGAAGTATTGTTACTGGTATGCAATACGATGCGATGGCAAGCGGTATTGAAAGTGATATGCAGTTTCCGTGGATGCGCGGCAGTTATGTACGTGAAGAATCCACCTCCGATACCTTTGATTTTAATTTAACTTATGAAGGCGATAATTTTAAAGCGCGTTTTGTTGTGGGTAATACAAAATCAGAAGGGGGGCCGGAAGAAAGCTGGGAAGCTGCATATAAAAGTTCAAACGCGGGCGAAAACGCCACTGCTATTCAAAATGCTGCTCAAATGGCAGGCTGGTCACTCAACCAAAATAATGTATCACTTAATATTGACCCTAATACACTAGCTAACTTGCAAAGTGGAATTGGAGGCGGTCGTGATGCGGGCTCTTCAAACTCAAGTTTTGTACGCAGTGAGTTAGAAGAAGATTATTACCAAGCTGATGTGGATCTTTATGTTGATTGGGGCTTTTTAAAAACAATTAGAACCGGTGTCAAATATCGTAACTCCACGCTTCATCGTGAAACTGGCAATACCTTCTTTTTAGATCCTAATTTTGATATTGCTGCGGGCGAAGCAAGCGAGCAAGGTATTACGCGTTTCGACAGCTACCAATGGAATGGTGGAATGCCATTAGCTCAAAATGTATTTACTAGTGAGAGTAATATTGTTGGTGGTTTTGATATAAACCAAATGCCAAGTATCGACTGGGATAAATATCGCGATATGGTCACTGCTAGCTATGTACCTTATACACGCATTGAAGATAACTTTGTTTACGACATTGAAGAGAAAATATCTGCTTTTTATATTCAAGGCGATTTTGAGTTTAGTGAAGTAAGAGGTAATTTGGGCGTGCGTGTTGTGCAAACAAAAACACTTACTTCATCTACTGACTTATATACCTACCAATTAGATCACACAAATGACGAAACAGGCGAGCCAGTAACTGGTGACGCACGCTTTGTAGAAGACTATCAATTAGTCACTCAGCAAAACGAAGACACTCAAATACTACCAAGCTTTAATATAGCGTGGGATGCAACTGACGATTTAGTTATTCGTGGGGCAATAGCAAAAGTAATGTCTCGTCCTGATTACAGCGATTTAGGTGCGCAGCAGCGTATTACGTTCGTATCGGATGAATGGGCAAATGATAGAGCTGCATTTAATGAACAGCCAGGTTTTAGCGGCAGTGGTGGTAATAAAAACTTGAAGCCATTTGAATCGGTGCAAGCTGATTTATCTATTGAGTATTATTATGCAAAGGGTTCTGCGGTTGGATTGGCACTTTTTCATAAGAAAGTAGATAACTTTGTTGTGCCACTGGTAATTGATGTAGAGCAAAACTTTGCCGGTAAAAATAATATAGTAGATGCAGGAACCATTAATATAGCTCCGTATAGCACTGTAGGTAATGGTACCGATGCAATATCTAAAGGCGCGGAAGTATTTATTCAGCATGCGTTTGATAATGGTTTTGGTTTTTACGCAAACTACACTTATAACAAAACTAACAAAGCAGATGTAACCGTAAATGGTAAAGAGTTTGGTCAATCGGCATTAATAGGCAGTGCAAAGTATCAGTACAACACCTCTGTTTATTATGAAGGTGACGCTTTTAATGTGCGCGCTTCATATAACAAACGAGGGGAGAGAGTATTAGGCCTTAATAGTGGTTTAAATGTATATCAAGATCCGTACGAACAGGTTGATGTTAATGCATCGGTTAATTTGTATGAAGGGCTAAGCTTAACAGCTGCTGTTATTAATTTAACTAAGTCGGAATCGGTAACGCGTTTAGGTGATGATACAGATGCACGGTTACTTAATACAAGCTATTCAGGGCGACGCTATTACGCAGGCTTTAATTATAGTTTTTAATTAACGGTATACGTAAGACTTTATTAAACGCCAACTAAAAACTGTAGTTGGCTTAGCCTAACGCACCTAATATTGTAGTTTTATGTATGCACATAGTTTAACTGCTCATATATTGGTGGTTTAATAGGCAAAAAAAGCCCCGCAGCCCTTTATTTGTATAGCTTTCATACTAAATTCATTTAATTGTCAAAAAGCTGAAATAAAACATTGACCCCCGCTCGAATCTCCCTATAATGCGACCCCACTGAGACGGGAAACGCCAACGCATAGCGAGAAGCGAACTACTCAGAGAGTTAAATAAAACTTCGGTTTTAAATCTTCTAAAAGAAAGTTTAAAACTAAGTGTTGACTCGAAAAATAAAGGGTGTATTATTCGCATCCCTTGAGACGCTAAAGCGACTCAAAACGTTCTTTAAAAATATAAAGCAATCATCTGTGTGGGCACTCGTACAGATTGAGTTCTAACAGCCAAACTACTTAGGTAGCGAGGCAAACAAATTAGAGTCTCAATTGAAAACTGAGTGACCAACAGAATAGTTATTTGGTAATTATTCGGCACAGTCAATTCAATATCGAAAGATATTAAAA